>JBARPB010000089.1:0-27312 GCA_049642705.1 Candidatus Omnitrophota bacterium | reverse complement strand
TACGGATGCTCACGGAAGTTGATAAAACATACCCTGAAATTCTGGAATCCTCGAAGGAACGGACGCTCAAGACCGTAAAAACCACAAAAAAAGAATACGACGTTATCCAGGGCAAGAAAGTCTTCCTTGAAAGGATGAGACAGCTTCTCCGGCTAACTCCCCTTGAGGGTTTCAGGAGCATCGACACGCCGCTTGTAATCATCTACGGCAAGAAGGACAGATTTTGCCCGTTGTCCTACGTGCGCGATATCGAAAAAACCCTGAACCAGGCGGAACTGCGCCAATTTTCCACGGTATCCTTCAGGGGGCTGGGGCACTTTTTCGGAGAGGTCACGGGCGGGGGGGATTCCCAAAAACGATATAAAGTTAACGCGGAAGTGCTTGAAACGATAAAGTATTGGATTGAACAGAGATGTATATCACCCGCCGACAATTCATAAAAAGCGCCCTTGCTTTCACGGCCGCCCTGTTAAGCGCGGGCCTCACCAGGAAAAAAATCCACGGCGGCAAAGCATTCGCGTCGGCTGTGGCGTATCACAAGGAAGCGCTCCACTACAAAAAAATCGACAAAAATACCGTAGCCTGTCTCCTGTGCCCCCATGCTTGCGTTCTTAAAAACGGTCAAAGAAGTTTCTGCCGCGTCAGGGAGCCGAAAGACGGTAAGCTCTACACGCTGGTGTATGAGATGCCCTGCTCGGTACACGTCGACCCTATAGAGAAAAAACCTATCTACCACATGCTGCCCGGATCAAAATCCTTCAGTATCGCGACGGCCGGCTGCAACCTGCGGTGCAAGTTCTGTCAGAACTGGCAGATATCACAGGAGGCGCCTGAAAACACGCACAATCAGTACCTCGCATGCTCGGAAGTCGTAAAAAAGGCGCTAAACTACAACTGCCGTTCCATCGCTTATACCTATTCCGAGCCGAACGTATTTTACGAATACATGCTGGACACTGCAAGAATAGCCAAGGCCCGCGCCATAAAAAACATATGGGTTACCGGCGGTTTTATCAGCCCGCGCCCCCTGGAGGAACTATGCGAGGTAATCGATGCCGCCAATATTGACCTTAAGGGATTCAGCGATAAATACCTAAGGGAGATCTGCGCCGAGAGGCTTCGGCCGCTTCTTGAGGTGATAAAAATTACCAAAGAAAGAGGGGTCTGGGTGGAAATAACAAACCTGATAATCCCGACGCTGAACGACGACGCTCGGATGATAAAGGACATGTGCCTGTGGATTAAGGAAAACCTTGGTGCCGACACCCCTCTTCACTTTTCTCGTTTCTGGCCGATATATAAACTTAAAAACCTGCCTCCCACGCCCCTTGAGACGCTTAAGCTCGCCAAAAATATCGCCGGGGAGGCGGGGCTGAACTTCGTATATATCGGAAACGTTCCGGAAGAACCGGCCAACGACACCCGCTGTCCGCGCTGCAAAAAAATCCTTATACATCGTCTCGGATTTTCTATACTCAAAAATAATATCGTCGACTCAAAGTGCAAATTCTGCGGTATGAAAATCGCCGGCGTCTGGAAATGAAAAAATCCGCGCTTTACTCCCTCGCGTTAATCGGCATAACCGCCATAACCGCTCAGATCATCCTAATCCGGGAGTTTTTTACCTCGTTCTACGGGAACGAATTGTCGGTAGGTTTCATACTGGCGATATGGTTCCTCGGCGGAGCCCTGGGAAGCGGCATTCTTGGCAGGTTTTTTGCTGATAGAATACAAAGGAAAATAATTTTCTTTGCCGCCATCCAGCTTCTATTGAGCGCGCTTTTGCCCGCAAGCATTGTTTTTGCGCGTACCTCAAGGCTCATTTTCGGCATCGGGGTGGGGGAGATAGTGGGGTTGCCTGTTTTTATCGCCTCCTCAGCCGCGGCGCTTCTGCCCATAGCCATTTCTTTAGGTTTCCTTTTCGTGCTTGGCTGTAAAATACTCCCCGCCAAGGAACCCTCCGTGGGGATAGGCAGCGTTTATACCATCGAGGCGTTCGGGGCGTTGCTTGGCGGGACCATAACGAGCCTCGTGCTTATCCGCTATTTCGGGGCGCTGCAAATAGCGTTGGTCCTCTCTGGTCTCAATCTGCTTTCCGTTTTTTTCCTGTTAAGAAAAAATGGCGCCGCCGCGCGGCTCGCCCACGCTTCAATATCGCTTGTTTTTGTGCTTTTGTTGTTTGCGATGTTCGGCGGAATAGAATTTCTCGACAGGGAATCCTTAAGTTTGAAATGGAGAGGGTTTAATGTCCTTGAAAGCAGGGATTCCTTCTACGGGCGCGTCACGGTAACGAAGAGGGAGGGGCAAATAAATTTTTTCGGCAACGGCCTGTTTCTTTTCAGCTCCCACGACCCCCTTGCCGCGGAAGAGGCAGTTCATTTTCCGCTTGTCTCGGCGCCGGGCGCAAAAAGGGTGCTTCTCATAGGAGGCGGCGCAAGCGAAATAACGGCTGAAATCCTGAAATACCCCGTCGAGAAGGTCGATTACGTGGAACTCAACCCTTTGATAATAACGTTTTCGAAAGAATTCCTCCGGAATCAACCCTTCTACCGTCTTAGTGACCCGCGCGTAAACGTCATAAACGGGGATGGCCGGTATTTTATAAAGAACACTGAAAATCGCTACGATGTCGTCATCGTAAGTCTGCCCAACCCTTATACGGCGCAGATAAACCGTTTCTACACCGAAGAATTTTTCCGGGAGGTAAAACGGGTGCTGAACGAAGGCGCCGTGGTCAGTTTCGGCGTCACCTCAAGCGAAAACTATCTGAGCAAGGCGCAGGCGCTTTTCCTGAAAACGCTATATGAGACGGCGAAAGCGCAATTCCTCGAGGTAAGGATTATCCCCGGGGATACTGCGTATTTCCTGCTCTCGAATAAGCCCGGCACCGTTTCGCTTAATTGCCAGATCATAGCAAGCCGGCTCAAATCCATGGGCATAAATACGTTTTACGTCCGGGAATATTATTTGTTTTCCAAATTATCCGACGAGCGGCTGGGGTTTCTGAATTCCGCCATACGCGCAGCCGGCAGGGTGCAGAGAAACATGGATTTCTATCCCGTCTCCTACTTCTACGATATGGTCCTGTGGAGCACCTATTTCAGTTTCAAGTTCTCGGACTTTTTCATGTTTTTCAACGGGCGCCACCTTCTTGCGTTTACGGCGCTTTTCTTTCTGGTGCTCTATATTGCTTTTTTTGTCCGGCGGCGCAGCAAAAATTTCAAGAAAGCGGTAACGCTCCTTGCGCTTTCCACAACGGGCCTTTCCGAAATCTCCTTTGAAATTTTAATCGTGCTCGCTTTTCAAATTATCTACGGTTACCTTTACTACAAAGTAGGTATTATCGTAACCTCATTCATGTTCGGCCTGGCGCTCGGCAGTCTCTATATAACGCAGAGACTTACGAGGATATCGCGTCCCTTCAAAACCTATATAAACATCCAAGTGCTTGTGCTCATATATCCACTGCTGCTTTTGATATGCTTCAAGGTCTTCTCGGCCGTATCGGCTCACCCGGTGCTTAAGGGCATCGGCTCGAACCTTTTCAGCGTCCTGCCGTTTGTGGCTGGTTTTGTAGGGGGGATGCAATACCCGCTTGCCAACAGGATATGTTTTGAACGAAATCACCAGGTGGTGGGAAGAACCGCAGGCACTACATACGCGGTTGACCTTACGGGCTCGTTTATCGGGGCATTTCTCTTGTGCTCGTTCTTCGTGCCGATGGTGGGCATCACCGTGACATGCGTATTAGTCGCCGCCCTCAACGCGGTAAGCCTAGCGCTCCTCCTCCTCGCCCGCAAGTAAAACGTCTGAGCCGCTGGCGCTTGACTATATATTATAATTATGCTATACTCACAACAATATCAAAGGGCGGGAAAATCTGTCAAGGCCGACGCAGGAGAGAAGAAAGTACCTAAGGGTGGGAACCCCCCTTGCGGTCAGGGTCATAATCGGGAACAACTCCGTGCATGAGACGCAGACGAAAGATATTTCGCCGCTCGGACTAAGGTTCGTGGCCGGAGAAAACGCCATAAACATAAATGACGAAATCGAGCTTAAAATAGGGATTCCTGAGGCCCTAAGCCCGGTCCACGCAAAGGCGAAGGTGGTCTGGAAAAAGAAACTCTCCACCGAAAACGGCGCCCCGTACGATATCGGGTGCGAGTTTACAAAGATCGAGGAGGACAATAAAAATACGTTTCTCAAATATTTCTGCGATTTGCTATACATGAAGGAGAAGGAGGCATAATTTGAATACCCTTAAATTACTTCTGATACCTGTTCTATTGCTGGCTTTGGCCGGTTGCGCGGATTTGCCGATACCTTCGCCTGATTATATAATAGAACGCCCCATAGGCACCGACTCGGTAAAGATCGGGATGACAAAGGATAGGGTGAGGGATCTTTGGGGAGACCCTGATCAAATAAACGATGTGGAAGACAAGGAGCGCTGGGGCGGCAAAAGGGTCGAGTGGGTCTATCGCGCAAGAACGGAACTTCCCGTTGACGCGGGCTACCTATCCAGGACAAAAAAGCTTTATTTCGACGGGGAGAACCTCACGAATATCACAGAAGTCAAGGAGTAAGGAACCGTATGCTCAGGGAAATGTGCAAATCCAAAATACACAAAGCGCGCGTTACAAAGGCCATTCTTCACTACGAAGGCAGCATAGGCATAGACGGCAAACTCCTTGATGCGAGCAACATCTATCCCAATGAAATCGTGCAGATAGTCAACTTCCAAAACGGCGCACGGTTCGAAACTTACGTGATCGAGGAAAAAGAAAATTCCGGGGATATTGTCCTATATGGCCCGGCTGCAAGGATGGGCTCGGTCGGCGATACGGTCATCGTCATCTCAAAAGCGCTGGTAGAAGCCAAGGAAGTACAGAACCTCAAGACAAAGATCGTGTACGTCGACGAAAAAAACAGAATCATAAAAAAATAGGCATGGACCATTTGCAAATAAAACTATACCCCAGCGCGGTATTGCGGAAGAAAAGTAGGAAGGCCGCCGCGGTCGGCGCGTCCGTTCAGAAGCTCCTCGCCGACATGGTGGCAACGATGCATGCAACCGAGGGGATAGGCCTTGCGGCACCCCAGATCGGCGTTTCGAAAAGGGTCGCTGTCGTAGACGGGGAGGAGGGCCTTTTAAAAATGGTAAATCCCAGGATTCTCTCGAAAAAAGGCCTTTCCGAATTGGAGGAGGCGTGCCTCAGTGTTCCGGAAAAAGAGGTTAACGTCAAGAGGGCCGAGGAGATTTTGGTTTCGTATCTGGATGAAAACGGAAAGCGCTGTAAGAAAACGTTCCGCGGCCTGACAGCCCGCATCATACAGCACGAGATAGACCACTTAAAAGGAAAACTCATTATAGATTATTTGCCATGGTATAAGAGGGTTTTTAAAAAAGGGGACTAAAATGCCAACGATAGGCTTCTGGGAACTGGTTCTTATACTGCTCATCGTGCTTTTGGTTTTTGGCGCCGCGAAGCTTCCCGAAATCGGCAGGGCCCTCGGGAAGGCCATCCGAGAGTTCAAGAAGGCGACCGACGGGAGTCCTGAGGAACGAAGGGCGACCGACGGGTCGAAAAAAAAGGATGAGCCGCCAAAGGGATGAGAAAAAAGTAATCTTCGAACATATAGAGGAACTGAGAAAGCGCGTACTTTTTTCGATAATTTCCGTAGTTTTATTAAGCGCTCTTTCATATATATATGCGGAAAAGATTTTGGGGCTTTTGGCCAGATATGTAAAAACGCTTGTATTTATAAGCCCGCAGGAAGCGTTCCTCGCATATCTTAAGATTTCGCTTTTAAGCGGGTTAATCCTTTCGGCGCCGGTAATTCTGTTCAACGCCTTCAGGTTTATCTGGATAGCGCTAAAGCGGCAGGAAAAAAGGCGCTTTGTGCTGTATTTCTTCGTCGGCACGCTTTTATTCGCCACCGGCACGCTTTTTTCCTATTATGTTGCCCTGCCGGCCGCGATGCGCTTCCTTCTGGGTTTTGCCTCGGATCTCGTAAGGCCTTACATATCCGTGTCGCGATACATAGCTTTCAGCGCTTTTTTGATACTTGCTTTTTCCGTCGCTTTCGAGATGCCGCTTGTCATCGTGCTTTTAACCAGGTTGGGGCTTTTGAACGCGCGCTTCTTGCGAAAAAAGCGAAAATATTTCATAGTCTTGTTATTTATAATCGCGGCGATGTTAACGCCGCCCGACGTCATAACACAGATTCTCCTTGCAATACCGCTTGTTGTTCTTTATGAGGTGAGTATATTGTTTGCCCGAGTAGCCGAAAAGAGGTAGATATGTCTCTTGAAGAAAAAATCGAAAATGAGTTTAAGGCGGCCATGAAGCAAAGGGACGCGATCAAGGTTTCCACCCTTCGGATGCTAAAAGCCGATATTAACAACCTCAAGCTGGACCGCAACAAAAAAAAGCTGACGGATGAAGAAATTATAAAGATCGTCCAGCGCCAGGTAAAACAGCACAAGGATTCCATCGAGCAGTTCGAAAAGGGAAAAAGAGAGGACCTCGTCGAAAAGGAAAAAAAAGAGCTGGATATATTATTAAGCTACGGACCTAAGCAGATCTCCGACGAAGAACTTAAGAAAATAGTAAGCGAGGCCGTGCGGGAGGTGGGCGCCGCGGATAAAAGCGCGATGGGGAAGGTCATGAAAGCTGTTATGGAAAAGGTGAAGGGCGCCGCCGACGGCAAAAAGGTAAGCCGGATAGTATCGGGCATGCTAAAAGTAAGGCCATGATAAGCATTATCGTCCAGGAAAAAAATAAAAGCGCAAGGGTTCTGGAAAGCCAGGATGAGCTCGCACCGCATCTCGGCAAAAAAGACGTATTCGTGTGGGTCGACGTCCGCAAGCCCCTCCAGAAAGACATGCAGTTTCTGGAAAAACACTTCTCGTTCCACCCGCTTGCCATCGAAGACTGCATGACCACCATTCAGCGCCCGAAAATCGACACATACGACAGGTATCTTTTCGTCGTCCTTCATGCGGCTATTCTGGCCCGGCACAAGGATAAGGCGACGTCGCTCGAGCTGGACACCTTTATCGGCGAAAATTACGTTGTCACCGTGCACTTAAAGCCCACGGACAGTGTCTCCAGCACCTGGGAGAGGTGCCTGAGGAATCCGGCAATCATGTCGCGCGGCGCCGGCTACCTTTTCTATTTCATGGCCGATGCGCTTGTGGACAACTACTTCCCCATACTGGAAAAACTGGATAGAGAAATACAGAAGGCCGAGGACATCATATTCAAAGAAGCAGACCGCAAGGTGCTGAATAAAATTTTCGACCTGAAAGAAAACGTCCTGATATTGCGCAGGATCCTCGGGCCCCAGCGAGAAACCATGAATTTTATCGCAAGGGGCAGCTACCAGCCGATTATTCCCGCGGATCTTTCCATATATTTCCGCGACGTTTCCGACCTTTTAGCGAGGATAAACGACAATCTCGATACATACCGGGATATGTTAACAAGCGCCATGGATGGCTACATGTCAGAGGTGTCCAACAGGATGAACGAAATTATGAAGGTGCTGACTATCATAGCCACGATAATGATGCCGCTTACACTGATAACCGGCATATACGGGATGAATTTCCGCTTTATGCCCGAGATCGGCTGGCGATACGGCTATTTCGTCATAATAGGGATTATGCTGGCCATAAGCGCAGGTATGCTTTTGTTCTTCAAGAGAAAGAAATGGTTGTGATCTGATAATCGGGGAGCCTTGTATGGGTAATCTAATCTTCGCCATTCCTGTTATACTAATTATCGCCATATCCGTTTTTGTGGTCAAAATAGCCACCGTTGCGTTAAGAATGACTGGTCTGGACGAGAAAAAGGCCTATTTCCAGGCCTTGTCCGCGTTTACCGGCACGGGCTTTACGACAAGGGATTCGGAACTCGTGCTTCAAAACGACATAAGGAGAAAGATCGTCATATTCCTTATGATACTAGGTAACGCCGGTTTCATAACGGTTATAACAACAGTCGTGGTATCTTTCGAGAAGACGAACATGCTGCCTCTTTTCATAAACGTGGTCATTGTTCTCTGTGTGATATTTTTGCTGGTCAAACTTCTTGCCCACAAAGGCGTAGCGAAATTCCTGAACGAAAAAATCGAAGCCAGGCTGGAAAAACGGCCCCCTTTCTACAAGAGGCCCGTTGAGGAAGTGCTGCGCGTCGCCAAGAACTATGGAATAGCGGAGGTAAACATAAAAGGAACCTTCAAGGACATTGGCAAGACCCTAAGCCAGTCGGGTTTTCGCGAGAACGACATACTTATTCTGGCAATCGAAAGAAAGGACACCGTTATACCCGCGCCCAAAGCAACGGACCGCATACTGCTGGACGATACCCTGATTTGCTACGGCAAGCTATCTAGTATCGAAAAAATTATCGCGAAAGAATGAGGGCCCCCGTTAAATACCTTCTCGCTATTTGTCTTGCGGGGGTATTTTTATTTTTTGCACTGAATGTTTTATTCCCGATTGTTTATAAGATAAAGGAGCCCTGTTTCGCGATACCTGTAGAAATTGATAGCGCCTCCGAGAGAGGCGTGCTTCCTATCAGAAATGATGCCTGGGGCGAGGGTTTGTTCAATGCCAAAAGAAGTGGGGGGAGAAGACACAAGGGACTTGACTTGCGGGCGCGGATAAAAAGCCCCGTATATGCCTCAAAGAGCGGCTGGGCAAGGTCCTGCGATTTTCCGGGCGGGTACGGTAACCTCGTAATAATAAACCATCCCGGCCGCTGGCAAACGCGCTACGGGCACCTCGACAAAAGCGTCATAAAAGGATTCCAGTGGGTCCGGCAAGGCGAGATAATAGGTTTTGTCGGAAAGACGGGAAATGCCGATCTAAAAGGCATTACCCCGCATCTGCATTTCGAGATAAGGTATAAAGGTAAACCGGCCGACCCGGCACCTTTCTTAGTAAAACAACGTTAATGACAAAGGAGGAGGTAACTTATGAAAAAGATTGTCGTTTTAGTTCTTCTGTTAATCTCGGTGTCCCTTATTATTACTGCTTGCGGTGAAACCTTTAGCGGTATGGGCAAAGACACCAGGAGAATGGGTCAGGGCGTCAAAACGATCTTTATAAGGGATGAGGAATAACAGCCATAAGCTATGGAAATAAGAAAACGTTTCTTTAAGAATATTGCCGTTCTTTATGTCGCGCATAATATCGATATTGACTCAGCGGCATTGATCGAGGAGACGGGCCGGCTTACAAAAGAGGGGATACAAAAGATCCTATGCAATCTCGCGAACGTGAATCTCGTAGACTACAACGGGTTGTCCATTCTCACCATCGCCTACAAAAATGTCGTAAACCAGAAAGGCATAATGAAATTCTGCAGCGTCCCGGCGCACATAAAAGGACTCCTCAAGGCGGCGCGCCTTGATACTGTCTTCGAAATGTATGCCGACGAGGAAAGCGCTCTGAAAAGTTTTGAGCTCTCGGCAAGGGTTGACAGGCTTTCGTTGAGAAGAAGGTTTAAAAGGATAGACGTCAATATCCCCGTGAAGTACAAGGTCGGCCTGTCAGCTGACAGCAAGCTTTCGAAAGGGAAAATCCTGAACATGGGCGGGGAGGGGATGTTTATCCTTTCGAAACACACGCATCCCGCCTCGACGCAGCTTTACATGGAGATAGGGTTCGATAAAACGAAAAAGCCGCTTGCGCTTATGGGCACTGTTATATGGCTTGCGGATAAGGAGCTTCAGCCGCATTCGTATCCGGGCATGGGCGTGGAACTGGTAAATATCGCGAAGCGCACCCAGGAAGAATTAATCGCATTTATTGATAAAAATATAACGCGAAGAAGTAAAATATGACCGAACGGTGCAAATTCGAAAAATGCAAGAAGGGGGCGCTTTTCAGCTCGGAGTTCTGCTGGGATCACGCCCCGGAGAAGGATTCTTACAGAGAAAAACTCATGCATTTAGTGAGAGAAAACGTTTCTTTAAGAGGCGTAAATCTTTCAAAGGCGGATTTGCGCGGCCTCGACCTTGCGCAAAAGAACCTCTCCGGCGCCAACCTGTCCAGGGTAAATCTGTGTGACTCGAATCTCTTCGACGCCAACCTGAAAAACGCCGAGCTTTTGGGCGCTGACCTCTCGAATTGTGACCTGACAAGCGCGAATCTCGAAGGAAGCGACCTCACCAGGAGCAATCTGGAAGGCGCCAGGTTATGGCACGCCAATCTGGAAAACGCGAACCTGATAGAGGCAAACCTAAGCCACGCAGATCTCTGGAACGCGAGACTTTTCAACGTCAGGTTCTGGCGCACAAACTTCATTAAGACAATTTCCCTCGGTAAAAAAAATTTCCACTCAAGAAAAAATAAGTACGTAAGTATCTACCGCATAAACGAGAAAGGCATCCTTTCCTCGGAAGAGGCATATAGAAGCCTAAAAAGGTATTTTATAGTCCATGGCCGCTATAGCGACGCCAGCTGGGCCTCCTTCAAGGAAAAAACCATGGAGAGGTACCTTCTTAAGAAAAAAGGTGACCTTGCGTATCTGCCCAATCTTCTTATGAATCTATTATGCGGTTACGGCGAGAAGCCGCACAGGATCATACTGTCGTCTATTTTTGTAATTCTATTCTACGCTTCTCTGTTCCTCTTATTACACGCTATTACGTACGCCCCTTCAAGGGACTACGCGATGTCGGTGGGTGACTACATATACTACAGCATTATCACATTTACCACGGTGGGCTACGGAGATTTCATACCTAAAGCGGCCCCTCTTTTCAGGTTTCTGGCAGCTTCCGAGGGCTTTATAGGCGCTTTCATGATAGGCCTCTTCATTTTTACCCTTGCCCGTAAATACTCTGCGCGATGAGGGCGCTTTCCGCCATCAAGCCAGGGGTTAACTAAAAATTCCCTTCATCCCTTGTATTATGTGAAAATATCATTATACTATACTTAAATGAAAACTTTTGCCATAGCCAACCAGAAGGGCGGCTGCGGGAAAACAACAACGGCAATAAATCTCTCCGTAGCATTGACCCGGCGGGGCAAAAAGGTCCTGCTCATCGATTCTGACCCCCAGTCGCATACGTCCATCGGGCTGGGGGCGCTGAAAGTCGAGCCGTCCGATTCTATATTCGGCATTTTCGCCGGCGGCATGAGCAAAGCAAAAAAAATCGGCGAAGTTACGCTGAACGTAGAAAACGGGCTGGATCTTGTTCCGTCGCATATTATATTAAGCACCATCGAACACGAGCTTAAGGAAAGAGAGAACGGCCTTCTGATACTCGCAAAAGCCATCAGCCGCGGCGACCTTAAGTACGACTACGTAATTATCGATTGCCCGCCGAACCTGGGTTTTCTCACCTTCAACGCCCTGCGCGCGGCTAACGAAATAGTAATACCGGTCGAGACAAGCATTTTTTCGATAATGGGCGTCGGGAAACTCATAAGCATGGTGGAACTCATAAAGATAAAGCTGCACCACGCCCCGCACATAAAGGGGCTGGTTACAATGTACGACGAGTACTCCGAGTTCTCTGAAAAAATGCTGCATAAGATTCAATACATCTTCAAGGAGAGGCTCCTGAAAACGGTTATTTCATACGATATAGCGCTTCGAAAGTCGCAGGAGAAGTCGGAATCCGTTTTTAAGGACGAGGCGCAATCCCGCGCCGCGCACGATTATCTGTCACTGGCCGACGAACTCCTGGCTCTCGACAGGGAAGCGTCGGCTGAGAACATCTACCAGGAAATGCGAAAGATTCTGCACGGCGTTTACGGGAACATATACTCAAAGGAGAGGCTATTCCGGTTTTACGCCCCGAATGCCAAAGAGGTATACGTCGTGGGCGATTTTAACAACTGGAAGATAGATAAAACCAGCAAATTGGAAAAGGCCAAAGAGGGTGAGTGGGAGAAATCATTCTATCTACTGCCCGGCCGGTACAGATATAAATTTGTCGCTGACGGGCTGTGGTTCTGGGACCCCCAAAACCCCGAAAAGGAACCGAATCCCTACGGCGACTTCGATTCGGTCTTCGATGTATAAAAGACACCGCAAATGATGTGGTTCTTTCTTTCACTGGCCTGCGCCTTCTTCACAGCGACAACCGCCGCCTTATCCAAGGTAATCCTAAAAAAATACAATATCTTTTTTACCGGGTGGGTGAGATTCCTCTTTTCGCTGCCTATCTTCGTCGGGTTATTGTATGCCTTTCGTCCGGCTTTTTCTTTTGCGCCTGGTTTCTGGAATGTGGTGATATTGCTTCTACCGTTTGAGATCTTGGCGTTCCTGCTCTTCCTGAAGGCCCTGAAACTGTCACCGCTATCTATCACTTTTCCTTTTCTCGGACTCACCCCGGCGTTTTCTATCCTATTTGCATACCTCCTGTTGAAGGAAAGGGTGGGCTTATTCGGAATAGCGGGCATAGCGCTCGTTTCATCCGGCGCGTATTTGTTGAACATTAAGTTCGTAAAATACGGCCTTCTGGCTCCCATAAAAAATGTATACAGGGAAAAAGGCTCTATGTTGATGATCATTGTCGCTCTGATTTACGGCGCTACATCCGTTCTCGGCAAAAAAGCCGTGCTCCTCTCAGGCCCGCTCTCTTTTGCGGCGGTTTATTATGGCATTTTCTTCGTAATTTTCACGCCACTAGCGCTGGTCGAAGAAAGAAAGTCAAAAATTAAATTCGAGGTAAAAGACGCTTTTTTATTTTTGGGGCTGGGGGTGTCTTTTGCGGCGGCAATGCTTTTTCATTTCAATGCGGTGCTCCTTACCAAGGTTCCTTACATGATCTCCGTAAAAAGGCTGAGCCTGATTATAAGCGTGTTGTACGGCGGGGTAATATTCCATGAAAAGGACATAGGTGCCCGGGTGCTGGGCTCTCTGGTTATGCTGTGCGGGGTATTGATATTGTCACTTGTGCGATAACGAAAAAAACCCCTGACATCTTTGATGTCAGGGGTTGTTTAAGTTTTTTACTATGTATGATTCCGTGGATGGCAACAGCCTCTTTTATTTTTTGGACCAGACAACTGGTCAATTATGCCGTTGTCATCCAATATATAGTATACCTTAAAAATCGCAAAAAATCAAGTTGACCCCGCACCTTTTTAATATTACAATACCATAGGAGAGGGGGTGAAATTATGGCAAATGTAGCAAAAATAAAGGAGATACTGGCGACGACAGAAAACAAGGTCGGGGTGCTGGCCCAGGTTTCTTCTGTGATCGCAAAAGCCGGAGCCAACATCACCGCAATATGCGCCTGCGGTAAGGGGGACAAGGCGAAGTTTATGATTGTGACAGACGACAATCAAAAGGCCGTCGCAGCGCTCAAGGAAAAAGGTTACGACGTAAAAGAGGAGGAAGCCGTAAAAGTCCTGCTGGAAAATAAAGCCGGGGCGTTGCAGGAAATGGGCGAGAAGCTCGCCGGCGCGAATATCGATTTAAGCCACATCTACGGGACGGTAGGCGAGGGCAACCGGCCGGCAGCGATCATTTTCTCGTCGAATAACGATGATAAGGCGATAGATTTATTAAAATAGAAAGAAACGTAAGGTTGTTTATGGAAACGCTGAAAAATTTCGTCGTGGGTCTTTTCATCGCGCTGGCCACGTTCGTCGTGCTCGGGCTCTCTGTACTCCTGTGGCCTTTCATACTCGGCATTGGTTCGATCCTGCTCTTTATCGCTGTTATTGTCCTTGCCGTCGTACTGGGATTCTACATCATCGTTCTTATCGGCTACGTGGTAAGAAAAGGCCTAAAAAAATAGGCCACCCACGTCATCAAAACGGTGGCCATCGCGGGATAGGGATTTTGGAGGGGATGGGAATAGCGCAACCTGCAAGCGCGATCAATAATATGAGCGCGATAAACAGGAACAGAGCTCTGTTATTCCGGTTAAACATCCCGTATATTTTAGCACGAAACGCGCATATATCGTAGGGAAATATGATTTGCATCATGCAACATCTGTGCGGGATTTAAATGTACCTATACGGTAAAAACTCGGTTCTCGAGCGCCTGGAGGCCAACCCCAAAAGCGTAAAACAAGTGTTTTTGCGGGAGGATTTCGACTCACCGCGCGTGTTTGACCTTATAAGGCGAAACGGCATTCCCGCAAAACGCGTTACGGAAAAAGCCCTCGTAAAAATCAAAAATGCCGATCGCCTCCAGGGCATTGTCGCCCGGGTAGACAATTTCAGGTATGCTGATTTCGACAACCTGATTCATGATCCCCCTCATAAAAATCTGTCATTCATATGCCTTGATAACATAAATGACCCCCATAACCTGGGGTCCATATTAAGAACAGCCGCCTGCTTCGGCGGCTTTGCCCTCGTCATACCAAGGCACGCCTCCTGCGAAGTCACCGATGCCGTCATGCATGTCGCATCAGGCGGGGAAAACTTCGTTCCCGTGTCGGTGGTTAACAACCTTTCAACAGCCCTTGTGAAAGCGAAGCGCGCCGGGTATTGGATTGTAGGTACGGTGGTCGAAAACGGCACCGACATAAGCAAGGTGTCCCTCCCGTTTCCTTTGTGCCTTGTTCTTGGCTCTGAGGCAAAGGGGATAAGGCACGGCATAGAAAAGCAGCTCGATTTAAAGGTAAGCCTTCCGATGAGGGGCGCGGGGCTTTCGTTTAACGTCGCCATGGCTTGTGCCATTTTCTGCCATGAGATAACTAAACAAAGAAAATAAAGGAGGTAACGTATGCCTTATGATACGAATCTGGACGAAAGTTTGTTCTCAAAAGTATGGGAAGGGGATTCGGGGCGATTGACCGTAAGCGTCTATTCCTACAACAAAGGGATCAAGAAGCTTCAAATCGCAAGGGAAAACATGGTAGGCGACGGCGAGCTCAGGTTCGCCAAGCTCGGAAGAATGACCAAGGAAGAGGTAGAAGGGGTTCTCCCTTTAATCACGGAAGCTGTAAAGTCCATGGGGTAGAACCATGAAAAACGTCAAAAAGATCCTGCTGATAGACGACGAGAAGGATTTCCTTTCGCTCCTTAAGGATGCCCTGGAAATAAGGGACTTCGAGGTCATCGCCGTGGATAACGCCGTTGAAGCCGGAATGGAGCTCGCGAGCAAGTTGCCGGAGTTGATCCTGATGGACATAAAAATGCCGGGAATAGACGGCCTGCAGGCATGCGCCGCCATAAGACGAAACCCGGCCACGAAAAATATTCCGATAATAGTGGTTTCGGCGCTTTCCGACGAATCGTACAGAAAAGAGGCCCGGAAGCTCGGCGTGGCCGAATACTTCGTCAAGCCGGTCGATATCGAAAAACTGATAAGGAAAATAAAAGAAATCCTTTAAATGAAGGCAAAAATAGCGGCCACGCTGGGCCCGTCGAGCAACAACGAAACAATACTGCGGAAGATGTTTGCAAACGGCCTTGACGAGGTGCGGCTTAATTTCTCCCACGGCACGCATGCCGAACACCTCGCAAGAATCCGGATGGTCCGCGACCTTAACAAGAAAATGCGTCGCGCCATAAAGATAATGCAGGACCTTGAAGGAAACCGCATAAGGGTCGGCGCCTTAAAGGGGCCGGTTGAACTGGAGAAAAATAAGCAGCTTTACCTCACGCAGAAAAATGCCGCCGGCGACACAGAGGAAATCCCTTTCGATTACGACGGCTCGCTCGGAAAAATCAAAAAAGGCATGCTGGTTTTTATCGACGACGGCAAAATCGTGCTTGAAGTCAAGGGCAAGGAAAAGAAGCGCCTGAGGGTAGGGGTAGTAGTGGGGGGCGTCTTGGAGGAACGGAAAGGGATAAATATCCCCAAAGCGGATTTGGACTTCCCGCTTTTAACGGAAAAAGATAAAAAGGACGTAAAGGTAGCGATACGGCAAAAGCTCGATTACGTGGCGCAGTCATTCGTAAGAAGCGCGAAGGACTTGAGGGCTTTAAAGGACATTGTAAAACCGGCGCACCCCGAGTGCAGGATTTTCGCCAAGATTGAAAATAGAAACGCCCTTCGGAATATTGACGAAATTATCGACGAGGCCGACGGTATCATGGTTGCCCGCGGCGACCTTGGCGTTTGCGTCCCCATTTATAAGGTTCCCGTGTTTCAAAAAGAAATCATCAAAAAATGCCGCTTAAAAGAGAAGCCTGCGATGGTGGCCACGCAAATGCTCGAAAGCATGACCGAAGATTCCATCCCAACGAGGGCTGAGGTCTCGGATGTGGCCAACGCGATTTTGGACGGCGCCTCGGGGCTTCTTCTTTCGGGCGAGACGGCAGTGGGCAAGCACCCGCATAAGGTCGTGGGCATGATGAACAAGATTATCAAGAGCACAGAGTCCTATGAAGAAAAGTTAAAAGAATTGATGGAATAATATATTTATGGTATACTTAAATGAAGCCATGACTTACGGAGCGAAGCGACGTAAGTCATATGGCTGAATTTACCCCCCCACCACTTTCTTACGAAAGTGGTGGAAAGTGGTGGGGGGTTCAATTCGACCGTTCATGGAAGAAGTTCAAGGAAGACGAATTTATGAAAATCATAGATTTTCATAAATTCGGGTCTCATTGAAAGGGGGTACGATATGAAAAGGGTATTGGCATTATTCCTGGTAGCGCTGTTTCTGGTTTCCGTAGCGGGATGCGCGCCCAAGAGCGAATACGACAAGCTGCTTAGCGAAAAGTCGGCCATACAGAAAAAGTGCGATGAGCTCTCGTCCCATAAAGTCCGTCTCGAAAATCTTGTCGCTTCCAAAGAAAAAGAGACTAAAAAACTGGGAGAAGATCTGAAAAAGGCCCGCACAAGGGCTAACGCGCTCGAGAAAGAGCTGGCCAAGCAAAAAGCAAAAATCAAAAGTTTGGAGAGGTAAGCAGGGCGGGTAGCCATTGCCGGTACGGAGGCGGATTGTCTGCAAATAGGCTTAACTTTCCCAAGGATTTCCTCTGGGGTGCCGCCACCTCTTCCTATCAGGTAGAGGGCGACAACAAAAATTGCGACTGGTGGGAATGGGAGAAAAAATCGGCCCTCAAAGAAACCTCCGGAGGTGCCTGCCGCCATTACGAACTGTTCAAAGAGGACTTTGATTTAGCCAAACAACTCAACCATAACGCCCATCGCTTATCTATCGAGTGGAGCCGCATCGAACCCCGGGAAGGCAAATTTTCGCAAGAGGAGATCAACCACTACAGGGATGTAATACTTGCCCTTAGGGAACGCGGCATAGAACCAGTCGTTACGCTGCATCATTTTACCAATCCCGTATGGTTTGCCGCCCTGGGGGGGTGGGTAAACAGCAACTCACACAAGTATTTCCTGCGTTACACCGAAAAAATAGTAAGCGCACTATGCGATAAGGTGCGTTTCTGGGTCACCGTGAACGAACCCATACTCTACGCACACTTTTCCTACTGTTCCGGCAGGTGGCCGCCCCAAAAAAAATCCTTCCGTCAATCGCTTAAAGCGGGCGATAATATGGCCTTTTCCCATATAGCAGCCCATAAACTCATTCATGATATCTATAAGAAAAAAGGGCTCGGCGCTCCTTTTGTAAGCATAGCCAAGAACCTGCGCGCATTCGTGCCTTGCAATAACAGGCCCAAAAATAAATTTGCGGCCTATTTAAGAGACAGGCTCCTCAATTTCAGCTTTATAGAAAAATTGATACGCCAAAATTCGCTTGACTACATCGGCATCAATTATTATACGCGCGATTTAGTAGACACCGGGGGCTTTGGGTTAAATCAGCTCTTATTGGAAACATGTCAGAAGGGCCACCACCCGCTTAAAAAAAATTCCCTTGGATGGGAGATATACCCGCAGGGCCTGTTTGATTTGCTTTTAAAACTGAAGAAATACGGCTTGCCCCTGTTTATTTTGGAAAACGGCATCTGCACTGAAAACGACAAGGAGCGCTGGGACTTTATCCGCGAACACCTGGCAAGCACACACAGCGCAATCGAACATGGCGCAAATATCCTCGGTTACCTTTACTGGTCGCTTATTGACAATTATGAATGGGACAAGGGTTTCGGGCCGCGTTTCGGAATTGTCGAAGTTGATTACAATACCTACAAACGCACCCCCCGGGAAAGCGCCAAAAAATACGCTTCTGTCTGTGGGTCTGGTAAGCTTGCGTGAAATTTAAAATGCAAAACGCCTTGCAAAATAGGTTTTTTTTGTGTATACTTACCTTTAGAAGGAGGTGAAAAAGGATGAAAAAGTTAATGGTCTTAATAATCGTTATATCTTTTGCCCTGACCATAATTCCCGTATTTGCAGCAGAGAAGGCCGAGTCCGAGCAGGCAGAAAAGCCATCGTTCTTCCAACAGGCTAGCGATGATATTTCGGGAATCAAAGGGACGGGTTCGGAAAAGTCCGCTACCGCGATATTTCAGGAATCAGGCGATAAGATCGAGGCGGGTTCTCCTGATGCAAAGGCACTTTCGCTTCGCAATAATAAAGCCGAACTGCAGAAAAGAATGTTGGGCAAAAATATAATAATGTAATACTCTCACCCTAAGGTGAAACTAACCTACGCGGTTATCCGGGGTATATCCCGGGTATCCGCGTAGGTTTTTTTAGCATTAGGATGTAAAAAAGTTAGCTTTACTGACTTGCTTTTTTATGATAATGTGCTATAGTTGATAGTGGATAAGTCAAACCCATTCTTCGCGTGGAGAATAGGGTTTTTTATTTGTGGTCAAGAGGGGGGAGGTGAATAGAGATGTTAAGGTTGGGGGTTATTTTAATGGCAGGACTGCTGGTTTTTGGGGTAGGTTCCATAGGCTATGCGGCCGAAGAAGGGGCTGAGCACCAAGCCACACCGGCTACAAAGCTGGGTAACGGGCTTGGCAATGCGCTAACCGGCTGGATGGAGATACCGCGAAAAATAAGCGAGGTTTCAAGTGAGCAAGACGCGTTTGCGGGGATAACCATCGGAACCCTTACGGGGGCTGCTTACGGAACAGGAAGAACAGCGGCGGGTGTCCTTGATACAGCTACATTTGTTGTTCCGCCATACGATAAACCAATAATGGAGCCCAATTACAGCTTTTAATAGTACCACGGAAAGCAGCAAACAATAAAAAAGGCCCTTGACATCAAAGATGTCAAGGGCCTTTTTTATTGAGGTGCTTGGCTTGCAAAAGCAGAACTTATAGGATATACTTTAGGTAAGCAATATGAAAAAATTACTCATTGTGGATGACGAAAAAGAGTTTAGGGTTTTACTGAAGGACATATTTGAGGCCCGTGGCTTCATTTGCCTGACAGCCGGAGACGGCCGTGAAGCAATAAAAATCGCCAAAAACGAGCGGCCTTCTGTGATAATAATGGACCTCATTATGCCAAAAATGGACGGCATTGAAACTCATAACGCCCTGAAATCTGACAGGAATACAAAGAGCATACCCATAATAGCATATACAGCCCAGGACCCGGAAGTGGTGGCAAAGAAAGGCGAAAAAGCCCTTGATATAATAGATTTTGTGGTTAAGCCGTTTGATACCAGGGCCTTGATTTCATCGGTCGAAAAAGCCCTCGCAAGCCTGCCTAAAAAACCCAAAAAGCCCCGCGAATACTAATGGACAGGTCTGAAATAATAGCTGTATACAATGCTATCCAATAGTGTTATTATGGACTACAATGACACAAGCGCAACGCCAGACAAACACTTCTTTTTACGGCCTTGGGATTGCCCCGAGAATACTGGACATACTGGATCGAATGAAGTTTACTTCTCCTACGCCGATTCAGCATAAAACCATACCCATTGCCATAGAAGACAAAGATATTATAGGAGTTGCGCAGACCGGCACCGGCAAGACACTTGCCTTTACCATTCCTATTATCCAGCGCCTTTCCCAGAGAAAGGGCTGCGCGTTGATTCTTGTACCTACCAGGGAACTTGCTATTCAGGTTAATGAGGTGTTTCAGAAGATTGTCCCATCATTTGGCATAAATACAGCTGTTATTATAGGCGGCGCATCCATGCATCTGCAGCTGAAAGCGCTAAGAAAAAACCCGCGTGTTCTGGTTGCTACTCCCGGACGTCTTGTCGATCACATGGAGCGGCGCACAGTTCTTTTGGCTAATGTAAATGTCCTGGTTTTGGATGAGGCGGATCGCATGCTTGACATGGGATTTCTGCCGCAGATTGAAAGAATTATTAAATTTGTTCCACGAAACAGACAGACCATGCTTTTTTCCGCAACTATACCGGGAGAAATCGTGAGAATGGCAGCCGCGCACATGAAGCTCCCTATACATGTTGAAGTCGCTCCCTCAGGAACTACTGCGGAGCGCATTATACAGGAAGTCTTTATTGTTAAGCAAAGCTCAAAGCGTCAGCTTTTAATAAAACTGCTTGAGCGCTATCATGGCCCGGTACTTATGTTCTCCCGGACAAAAATGGGCGCTAAAAAACTTACGCGCGGCTTACACCGAATGAACTACAGAGTTGCCGAGATTCACTCAAACCGTTCACTTGCCCAGAGAAAAGAAGCCCTGGATGGTTTTAAAACAGGAAAGTATAAGATACTTGTTGCCACTGATATTGCTGCCAGGGGCATTGATGTTACAGGTATAGAGCTTGTTATAAACTATGATCTCCCGGATGACACTGAGCATTATGTGCATCGTATCGGCCGCACAGGCCGCGCGGGGCACGAAGGCCGCGCTATATCTTTTGCGACACCTGAGCAGGGCAGGGATGTCAGAAGCATTGAAAAACTTATTAAGACTGCCTTGCCAATAGTAGAACACCCCGAATTTCCAAAAGAAAAATTTATTGAAGAGTCAAAATATCACCAGAGCCCAAAACCGCACCAAGGAAGACGAGGAAGACACTCGAGATTCTACGGGCATAGACACCGCAAACACCACCGCCACAATAACAATAGACGTTCTACATAAGTACTTATTAAATAAAGCGTCTTGTATATTTGTGAAAAAATGACCAAAGGCAAATCTTATTTAAGTCACGAAGGATATGAAAAACTGAGAAAAAAGCTCGCGTTTCTAAAAACTACTAAACGCAGGGAATTATCCAAAGCAGTGGGAAAAGCACGTGAACACGGAGATATAAGCGAGAACGCCGAATATGACGCGGCCAAAGAGGCACAAGGCTTAAACGAGAAAAGGATCGCCGAATTAGAGGCAAAGTTAGCCAACGCAGAAATCCTGGATGATACGAATATGCCCAAGGACGAAGCGCTTATCGGGGCCACAGTTAAAATGAAAGATGTAGACTCGGGGGAAGAGCTTCAGTATACACTGGTATCGGAGCTGGAAGCGGATTATTCACAGGGCAAGATTTCCGTGGCTTCACCCATAGGTAAGGGATTGTTGGGCCATAAGAAAAACGAAATAGTTAAGATTGAAGTTCCCGCAGGTATCCTGAAGTATAAAATACTAAAGATATCGAGATAAAGAAGCGGGGTCGGGTCTAAGTTCAGTTCCAGGGACAGGAGGTGAAATCATGGTCTTATTAGTCAGGCTTCTTGGTATAGCTATTGTGTTTATGGGGATTCTTTTTTCAATAAAGCAAAACGCTTTAAGAGACTATATTTTGTTCTGGAAGAATGAAAAAAGGCTTAAGGTCGGTGGTGTTTTAGCTCTTCTATTTGGCGCTATCTTCTTAATGGCTGCCCCACAGTGTAGAATAGTATGGTTGATTGTCGTATTTGGTATATGGTCCGTTATAAAGGGTGTGCTTTTACTTATTCTGAGTCCGAAAAAGATGTATGCTTATTTTGATTGGTGGCAGGGAAAATCTATTTTATTCGTACGTCTGATCGGCATTGTTGCCATAGTTTTTGGAGCTCTCTTAATTTATTCTGCATAAATAGGAACTAGAGACACTGTCCTGCGACCGAAGGGAGTCCCTTTAGGGGTTGGGGCCGACGGCGTCTCGGGAATGATAAAAGGAGTAAGTAAAATGGGAATAAGAATCGCGGAAACCGATGAAGAAATAATCAGGTGTTATGAAACAATGCGCCAGTTAAGGTCCCATATAAAAAGGGATGATTTTCTTCCCCGGGTCAGAGGACAGGAAAAGGACGGCTATAAACTCGCCTTTGTTGAAGATAAAAATCAGGTTGTTTCCGTGGCAGGTTTCCGCATTACCGAGACCCTGGCATGGGGGAAATTCATGTATGCCGATGACCTTGTTACTGATGAAAAAGAGCGGTCAAAAGGGTATGGGGATAAATTGATTGACTGGCTTATGGAGTATGCTAAGAAAAATCAGTGTCGGGAATTTCATTTGGACTCCGGCGTACAGCGATTCTCAGCTCACCGTTTTTATTTCCGGAAGAGGCTGACAATATCTTGTTATCATTTTGAGCATATACTGGAAGATGATAGGTAGAGACGGTGTCGATAAGCGGATACAAAGAGGAAGCCCTAAAGGCGAAGATGGCTTCATTGGGAATAAAAGAAGCTGACTTAGGGGAGAAATTCATACGCTCAAGTAAGCCGGGCGGACAAAAGGCGAATAAGACGTCCTCGTGCGTTTATATCAAACACAGGCCTACAGGCATCGAAGTCAAGTGTCAACAAGAACGTTCTCAATCTTTGAACCGATTTCTTGCAAGAAGAATACTCGTTAATAAAATTGAATCACTCCTACTGGGCAGGAAAGCAGAACAGCAAAAGAAGATAGAAAAGATAAGGCGTCAGAAACGAAAGCGTTCCAAGAGAGCCAAAGAAAAAATGCTCAAGGCCAAAAAAATGCGTTCCGAAAAGAAAAAACTACGTAAAACCCCCGCTACGGAATATTAAAAATAGTGTCCTGCGACCGAAGGGAAAGAACCGGGGTCGCGTCTCCACACTAATAAATATGCACAACTTATAAGTAGTATTTTATATATAAATATATATTTTTAATATATTTACTTGACAATACTACTTATATGTAGTATACTTGTTTCAGAAAGAGGCCATATGGTTAATGCTAAAAAATATATTGTGAGACAACAAAAAAGAATAACGCAGCTAGTTGTGCCATATTTTAAAGATTATTACTTAACTGGCGGTACAGCATTAGCATTTTATTATAAGCATAGATTTTCTGAGGATTTAGATTTTTTTACACAAAAATATTCAGATAATGTACCTGATCAGATAATGAATCTTATTTCACAGAAGACGGGATTTTCTTATCGGCTTGATGCCGAACAAAATAGAGTCGGCTTTGTAAAAATGAAAGTCTATTTTTTGAAATTGAATAAAGGATGTGAACTTAAAATTGACATGGTACAAGATTACGTTGAAAATATAAACGCCATAAAGAATGGTTTGCATTCATTGGATGATATTTATTACAGGAAAATACTTGCCGCTATAGGTACAAATGCAAAAGAAAGCAAAACAGGTAGGCTAATTCCGGCAGGGCGTCAAAGCGCAAAGGATCTTTTTGACATCTATTACTTATCGAAAAGATATAAAGTAATATCAAAATTTTTCTTTGAATATTTTTCCTACGATCGGGCAGAATCATTTTTTGTTTGGTACCATAGTTTCAACAGAACAAATCTCAAATTTGAGTTAATGGATTTAGTACCTAATATTGATACTCTTGAGGTCCTGAATCATCTTGATAATGAAATATTGAAAAAATTACCTAAAAAGCTTATATAGGATGCAGCTATGAAAAAAAATTGGTTGTGGGATACAAGTTTGGATGAAAAGGAAGTAAAGAAAATATTAAAAGATGAAAATAATCCAAAATTTGCTGCCTATGCGGAAAAGCTTTTGGCTCGTTCAAACAATGCAAAAGAAGTATTTTCTTTGATTGAAAAAAAGTTTTTTTGTAGAAAATGGTATAAAATTAAAAAAAGATTAAGTAAGGACAAGTGGGCAAAAGGTAAGGTAGTATTTTGGCAAGTTATTTATGACAGTGTAAAAGACCAACTAAAGCGTAAAGGCGTTAAAATACGCGAAGAGCTTAAATATACAATTCCTGTAGTACGCAAAGATCTTGCTAAGCAAATAAGGAAGATTAGGACATCGCTTGGTTATACGCAGAAAGAGGTTGCCAAACAGCTTGGAGTAGCGCAACAGTATATCTCTAAAATTGAAAGTGGCAAGGAAAACGTATCGATCGGCAAACTGGCTGGACTTGCTTCTATATACAATAAAAAGATTATAATAAGATTGAAGTAAGTGGTTAATGAGCCCCACAGATATGCTCTTATCTATAGCCAAAGACGTTGTCCATGCACATCCCGCGCAGCCTGTATTTTGTATTGCAGAGCGCGGGATTTCCTTCGGTCACAGGACAGTGTACTTTTTAAGTCTCAAGATAAACCTTTAGGCTTTTTGTTTTGAGAGGTATAATCTGTAATAAGTTTGTAATTAGAATATAAGGTAAACGTTATGAAAATCTCACGCCCTTTAGTAGTCCTCGATCTCGAAACAACCGGAACCTGGATCGAGAAAGATAAGATTGTAGAGATAGGCATGGTAAAGCACCTGCCGGAGGGCTCAAAAGAGACCTACGTTAAACGCGTAAACCCGGGTATACATATCCCTGCCTCCGTAAGCAAGATTATCGGCATAAAGGATGAGGATGTCAAAAACGCGCTGCCTTTTGGTGAAATAGCGCGTGAAGTGATTGCTTTTTTGGGAGACTGTGATATAGGGGGTTTTAATATAGAGAGATTTGATATACCTCTACTTGAGCGCGAAATGATAGAAGCAGGCCTTAAATTTGAGCGCGGAAACAGGGTCATTTATGATGCCCAAAAGATATACAATATCCATGAAAAAAGGACCCTTACAGCAGCATATAAGTTCTACTGTAATAAGACCCTTGATAATGCCCACTCAGCGCTGGATGATGCCGAAGCTGCGGCTGAAATACTCGCTGAACAGGCCAGGAAATACGGCACCCCTGAAGAAGGCCTTGAGTCGCTGCGCGGAATCGATTACGAGAGGTCGCTTGACTACTTTGACAAAGAAAGAAAGTTCAGGTGGTGGAACGGCCAGCTCTACCCGATGTTCGGAAAGCATGCCAGGCGAAACAGCATAAGGCAGCTAGCGGAAAAATACCCCGATTATCTTGAGTGGATCCTTTCTAAGGACTTCAGTGAAGAAGTAAAGTCCATGATAAAAAACGCCCTTTCCGGAACTTTCCCGGATCCGCCAAAACCAGGACAGTGAGCAGTGTCCTGCGACCGAAGGGAGTCCCTTTAGGGGTTGGGGCCGACAACGTCTCTAGAATCAGAAGGTACAGTTTAATGGACACTAGAAGCATGGTATAATATACCATGGGAGGAGAAAATGAAAAACCTGCAACATGTCACTGCTGAAGAATGTCAAAAGTGCCTTACGTATCCATCTAAGGTGATTGAAACATCGGTTGGGCCGGTCGAATATGCCGATCGCGGAGAAGGGCCGGTATTATTCTCTGTCCACGGCGGGCCTGGTGGTTATGATCAAGGCCTTGCAATCGGAGAGGTTTTTCGTAAATCAGGATTCCGTATTGTAGCGCCATCACGGTCGGGCTACCTCGGCACAAGCCTTGATGCGGGTAAAACACCGGAAGAACAAGGCGATATGTTAGCAGCTTTCCTGGACGCCATGGGTCTCTCTAAAGTAGCTGTTGTTGGTTGTTCTGCGGGGGGGCCGCCTAGTTATCAATTGGCTGAACGTCATCCAGATCGCGTTTCTGCCTTAATTGAAATCGATTCTGTAAGCGTTAAATATACTAAGAAACAGGAATTGAATAAACTGGAAAAAGCTATCTATTTGAGCAAGCCGGGAATCTGGCTCGTTGGCTTTTTCATGCAACATTTTCCATCGGCTGTAGTAAAAAATTTTCTTGAAACGGAAAGTTCCTTGGATGAACACGAGATCGGTGAACGTATAAAAGAAATCGTGAAGGACAAAGATAAATTTGCGTTTTTAAATTTACTTTTTAAAACGATGAGCGAAAAATATGATCAACGCAAAGCCGGAGTTGATAACGATTTCAAACAGATGGGGGCACTCGATAAATTGCCGCTTTCCAATATTTCATGTCCAACCCTAATTACTCATGGCGATGCTGATACCGATGTTCCAAAGAACCACGCCGAATACGCCCACAAGGCAATCAAAGGTTCAGAGCTCTACTGGATTAAGGGTGGTTCGCACATCGGTTTCTGGACTGCAGACTCAGCCTATGAAGCTCAAGAATATGCCGTTAAGTGGTTAAAGCAGGCCCTTGAATAGCCAAAGACGTTGTCCAACCACATCCCGTAAAAGTAAAAGGGGACGTTTCACCTTGACAGAACTCTTTTATTTACATAAGGTTACAAAGGCTCATTTTCCACTTTTTTATACTTTGCAATTTGGAAAATGACGCGTTATAACTTGTGCATTTATAATAGGTTATAACAAAGGGAAACGTCCCCTCTGTAAAGTAGTTACATAGAGCGTATTGTATAGTAGTTAAATAAAATGACAGAAAAAGTTATCAATCTCGCTGAACTCGTATCGTATCAGGATGGCTCTATTGTGAGCCGGGAAATCATAAAGAAAGACACCGGCACAGTATCGGCATTCGCCTTCGACAAGGACCAGGGTTTAAGCGAACACACAGCCCCCTTTGACGCAATGGTTTATATATTAGACGGCAAGGCAAGCATACGAATAGGGGAGGGGCTTTTTGAGGTAAAAGCAGGGGAGAGCATAATCATGCCCGCTAATAAGCCTCATTCCCTAAAGGCCAACGAAAGGTTCAAGGTGCTGCTGGTTATGATTAAATAAAAAATATGATGAATTTTAAATTGGATAGAGAATATATCGAGCTATACATACTGCTTAAGCTTACCAATATAGCTGAAAGCGGGGGAATAGCGAAGCATATTATAGCCGAGGGACATGTTACGGTTGACGGAAACGTAGAGAAGCGAAAAGCGTGCAAGATACGAAAAGGCCAGATTGTAAAAGTCGGAGATGAGACGGTTGTTGTAAATGTGTAATTCACACACGGCAGTGTCCTGCGACCGAAGGGAGTCCCTTTAGGGGTTGGGGCCGACGGCGTTTCGGGGTCACAAAATGATGCCCATCCAACAGCTATAAGCATACCAAACAAACCTCCCCTGCAAATTCGCCATTTTTCACGCTAATAATTGCTTAACAAATAAACGAACGATTATTTGGGCATCAGAAAAATCGTCATTTCCTGCCGCTAAAAATCTTCCACTCTCCCCTGTAACGCACATATGATAATGTCCTATTTGACACATTTAGAAATGTCCTATTCTAGAAGTGCTATAATACTCATTTCAAGAGGAGGGTATTATGGCAGGAAAGGACATTATCACAATGAGTCAGA
>JBARPB010000088.1:0-4727 GCA_049642705.1 Candidatus Omnitrophota bacterium | reverse complement strand
GTCTAAACCTTTTGTTGCGCGGCGGTAATAAAAGGGTAGGTCTAAAAATTCGAGCCTAACCCGTCCTAACACGCCGAGTTTTTCAAGCGCCTTACGCGTTTCTTCTTTTCGAATTGCAATTTTCTCTCTCATTAACTCTTTCTTATTACTGCTCCATCTACCCATTTTTTCCATATATTCATCTGTAACGGCATGCGCACCGCTTGTAAAATAAACTATTGTTACCTCGCAACCCCGATCCACTAATTCTTTGATGGTCATGCCGATCTGAATTACATCATCGTCCGGATGCCAGACAGGAATGGTGACTTTTTTTCCTTTTTTAGGAAGCGAATCCTCTAAAAGCAACGTGGTCTCTGAGGCGTTCTTCGTGTATACCAATTTAACGGGGCCGGCGGCGGGCGCGGCTACTTGCGGATTTTCCTCTAATTCTCGGTCAAGGCGGCCTATTTCTTTTCTCAATCCCAGATCAAAAATTGTAAGCCAAAGGTCCTCGTTTGAGTTAAACCCCAGCGCGCGTGCCACCTTTAGAAAACGCGAATGCGGATTTTTTGCGAAGGTATTCTTGAATTCATCTATGACAACCTTTCTTTCAAGTTGGCGTCTATAGTTTTTCAATTCTATTTTTTTCATTTTGAGAAACCTATTTACGTCAGATACCCGAAGGCCAAGCCGTTCAGCGACGAGGTTGATAAACGTCGTTTTAGAGAGGGGATTCGCGATTGTTTCTTTCGTAAGGGCTTTTGCCGTTTCTCTAAATCCGTCCGACAGTAGTTCTGTTTGTTCCTTTCTTTTTTTGCGCTTTTTAGCCGCCTGCGCTTTCTTTCTTCTTAAGCGCGATTCCCTTTTTTCTTTTGCAATTTCTCTTACGCGTTTTTCGTAGGCCTTTCTTATAGCGGGATATTGGTTCATCCATATCCAGAGCGTACTCCTGACAATCCCCAGGCGGTCCGCTATGGCGCGGTGTGTGCATATTCTGGAACGG
Source organism: Candidatus Omnitrophota bacterium (assembly GCA_049642705.1). Classification (GTDB taxonomy): domain Bacteria; phylum Omnitrophota; class Gorgyraeia; order JABMRN01; family RBG-13-46-9; genus CAZYPU01. Next base: position 3,742 of record JBARPB010000088.1, on the reverse strand, counting down.
GCTATGATCGATACGGCTTTTTCCGTTCTTGCCACACCTTTTATTTTCTCGGAAATAGGCGCATACTCTTTCTTGACGTTCTTCGGCAATATTTTAAGAATCGCCGCGATTTCGGTAAGCAGTTTGGGTTTCATGAATCCACGTATCCCCGCCAGGTAAATAATAAGCCCTTTTTCTCTATCGGTCAGCGCCTGCCACGTCTTAAGGCTTATCTTCCCAAACCATAGTTCGGGTAGCTCGGGAAACATGGAACCCAATTCGCGCGGTGTATATTCGCTCAACGGCCCGCTCAAATCCAGCGATATTTCTATCGCGCCCCTGTTGTCACGGTGAAAGTTTATAAGCCACAAAGCAAGGCGGAAAAAAGGTCCTTTTCTTTCTTGAGCTGGTAAAGATTGCGCTTTGATATCTGAATATTCGTCAAAAAGTAGGGCCGCTTTACGGCGTATCCTGTCTATTTTAGGCCGTTGCCACGATGTTGCTATTGACTCGTGAGAGGCCAATATATAAAGGATTTCCCGCTTTAAATAATTAAAATGCGCGAAAAGAAACCCTTCTCTCAAAACCTGCTCGTCCTTTTCAAGAGGTCGCGGAAAACCTTCGCCGGTAAGAAGACCTTTTAATTCGCTCAAAAATTCTTTATACATGCCTTCACGAAGGAACATATATGTTATCTGTTCCTGAACTTCGATAGGCCATAAACCTCTATCGAATTTTTGCGCGAGTTTAAATATTTCAATGCTTTTCCTGTAAAATTGTTGTGTCTTGCCTCTTTTTCCAAGGCCTTCATGCCGATAGCTGATTATATGGTATTTATTAGCGAGTTCCGTGTAATCGTCTCTGAATTCGACTGCCTGCAATTCGTCAGCCCAATCGCCCCAGTCTTTCCTTAATGCTATTTTTAAACTATCGGCCGCATTCTCTTCTCTTCTCAAAGAAGGTTCTATCTCATTACGCAATATTTCGGCATCTTTTTTGTCAAGTTCTTTTAGCCTTGTTTCTATTTTATCAGGCGGGCATATAGATTTTTCCTTTTCATCAACCGTTGTTTTTCTTTCTTCCTGCAAGAGGGCGTGCATCCTGCGGGGGGATGCTTCTTGCCGGTTCAGTAAATTGTACGCATCCAGAAAGCGCTGTTCCTTATTAAGCAGCGCCGCAAGAATTTCCATATCGTCGTGTCTTTCCAGATGGAAATTATCTAAAAATCTCATCGACATATATAGGACATTGCGCCTTCTCCCGGGATGAATGGCTCTAAAAATCCCTCTACCCGGATCGGAGAAGAGTAAATACGTTTTTATGTTGGTAAGGCCCAATATTGTTGTTACGTTTTCAAGTTTATCGGCCCGCTCGGCAAATCCTTTTTCCCTTAAAATCTCTATGGCTTTCTTGATTTTCTCAATTCTTTTTTGATTTTTTTCGTAATCCGGGTGGCGGAGGGCGATTACTTCCGGTTCTTCTTCGCCGGGGCCTGTTTTATATATCGATTGTTCGGGCATTAGCAAAACTGCTTTTTTGTAAGATCGAATTATGCTGTCTATTCTGAAGTGATAGCGAAGGGCATGGGCGCTTTGTCTTATATCTCTCAGGCGCTTCCATGATATCACTATAAGAACGGCCGTGCTAACAATAGCCGCTATAGGCAAGAGATAATAATGCGAATCGGGGCCTGCGCCAAGGTCTTCGAGCACACCTCCAAAGGCAGTATTTGCCAATGCCGCGATTACCAGCACTATTACAGTGCCGATAAGTGTTCGCTTTCTGACAAAACCTCCGTTGCGGGATTGGGGGCTTGTTGAATAGAAAACTTCTGCGCATTTATTTAACGTGATTAAATTGGCCCTGCTCAGATTCTTATCGCGTGCGACTTCCCTCACTAAATCGCGTCTTTCTTTTTTGGATAAATCATAGAGAGATTTCTTTTTGCCTCCGCCTTTTTTCTTTCTGTCTTTAAATCCTTCGATTAATCCTCTTGTCTCAGGAAATGACTTTTTCGGCAGGAGAGAGCGTGTGGTTAATATCGAGTTAAACCTGCCGATTTTCAACATTTGTATTAGGGCGGCTGATGCTTCGAATAGAGGGTTGGATATTCTTTCGGAAGGTCTTTCGGGGTTGGGTATGGTACGATGGACAAAGGCAGCCTGGTAGAATCTTGCATACCAGTAAGCCGGCGAACCGCGGACAATATCAGATGCTTTAAGATATTTCAGCCAGTTGTCCTGAAAGAGTTTTTTCTTATAAGATTCGTCCCAGCCCATGTAGCGCGAGTCAAAATAGGCGTCTTTGAATTCAGCTACAGCCCGGCTCAAGAAACTGGCTGTCTTTATCTCTTCTTCAACCTTTTTAAGGTTTGCATTTCGCTTCTTTGGATTTCTTATGGCTTCCCTTATTAGGGGTTCAAGGCCTTCGAATTCCGGTTCGTTTTCCGGTGCCTTAATCTCGTCCCTGTTGGCGAGGGAATGAAGCGATTTTGTAGTTCTGGATTTGGCGACCTTGGCCATATACGTGTTCATTTCCTCGGCCCAACTTCTAGCGTACCCAAGAATGTCTCTTAACCTTTTATAAATGCGCTCAACTTCTTCCTTTCGTTTGTTTAAATCTTTCCGGGCATCCCTAAGATTAGCCCAGGATTCTCTGAGATCTTCTAATGTACCTTTATCATATGATGCCTTTGCGGTTTTTATGCATCCTGCAGCGTGTTGTTTATCCGGGAGCCGGACATAGGGGCTGTTAATGACATCCAAGATTTGTTTTAATATTGCTTGAATCTTTTCTTTATCCTTGGCAGAAATCTTTGCCTTTATGCCCTTTACGGCTGCAAAGATATCCTGAATTTCCTTTATATCTTTCGCTGCCTCAATCAGCCATTCTCTCTCTTCTATGTTCCCCATGATTTGATCCTCGAGCGAGGCAAATATATTCCACCTGAAGTGGAAATATCTCGTCCTGCCACCCTGGATCATGTAATATCTGTAACCTTTTTTTCGCTGTTTGGGGCTGCTGACTTTGCCAAAGCGCCTCTCCCTAGGTTCAGCAAGCGATGGTGGGGCGGCAAGATCTCTCTCTTTGGGTCCTTCTGGGGGTTCAAGGAAATCTATTCCCTTTGAAAATCTTACATGCAGATATTTATTGACTTGAATTTCTTCGTATTTTTTTCCTTCGGATTCTTCACGTATTTGCTTAAGGGTATCTTCGAGGTTGGGATTATAAAAGATAAGTTCATGTTTATTCGGAAATTGGATTTTAATCAATCCCTCGTCAAGGCTGCTTTTGTCTGATTTTATTTTGGGTCTTTCAGCATCTTTTAATCCCCGCTTGAGGGCAGCAGCCCAAATAGCCGGCCACCATTCGGCTTTGAAGGTGATAAGGGTATGTGATTGCGGATTTTTGCCAAGTTTTGTTTTAAGATACTGAATAGCAAACCGTTCAAAAGAGGCTGCTTTGTCTTCGCTTGTGGCAAGACCTTGTGGTGCTAGGGTAGTTTTGCTCGCTATGTCAGGATACGCCCATACGATACCCTGCCATAGAAAGGCTATGACTAAAGTAATAGCAACTAATTTAAATACTATATTTGTTTTTTGTAGCATAAGTGGGCTTAATATAACATAATTTAAATACTGATGTGTCACAGTAATGTAAATTAATTGTCGAAAAAGTGTAACAACCTTTTCTCGTCGGGAAAAAGCCAGTTTTTCGTCGGAAAATACGTTGATTTTACCCTGTTTTTAGGGTATACTTAGGG
>JBARPB010000087.1:0-2383 GCA_049642705.1 Candidatus Omnitrophota bacterium | reverse complement strand
CACTAACTCAGCAGATCAACGCTAAGGCGGGTAAAGCCCTGACTAAGAGTAGGTTAAAAGAGAAAGAGTGGAAAGCAGAGAGAGAAGTTACAGGCTCAGATTGACGAGCTGGCCAACAATGTAGTTACTTCGGACAACCCTTTCGCAGCAATTCGCACAGTCGAAGACGCAGAGAAGGACATCAAACAAGCCGAGGTAAACATTAAGGGCTGGAATCGAAAGCTGATTACCGAGCAGATCGAAAAGTATGACGACAAGACGGGCGAAGATGTCCGAGGTGTCATGTTTGGCGATACGTTCATCCCAACGTCTCAACTCTTAGATGCAATTGACAAGGAAGAAGAGAAGCTTGAACCGCTACGTAACCGCAAGTCAGAACTAAAGAAGTTCTCTGAGAGTGGTAGCACTAGCGAGCTAGTTGAGTCAACCCGCAGCAAGCTGAATATCGACGACAACGAGGATGCGGCAAAAGAGTATGACTCTCTGATTAAAAGCCCCAGATTCGGTCTAGTTGAGAAGGTCTTCCCTGAATACGCAAAGGAGCTGATCGAGTTACTTGGTCGCGCCTCTTTGACGAAGGTTCCAGAAGAGAAGAAGTTCTCCAAGAAGCTTAAGCGCAAATCCCCAAAACCAAAAACTGAGAACGTTTCTATTGATACGAGAGCTGGACGTGCGCCTACGCGCAATAAAGGTGATAGTGTTGAAATCAAGAAACTACAGGCAATCGTAAATGATCCAAAACAATCAATCACTGCTCGGCGCAACGCTGACCAACAAATCAGAATTCTAAAGACTAAATAATTATGGCACAGACATATTCAAGCACAGTAGGTAATCGCGAGTCTCTTAAGCAGACCGCTGAACTCCTAGCCGCAGACATCACTCCCGTAACAGGGCTGTTGATGCACAAAAGCGACAAGAACAAGCGTCCTCGTACGCTTATGGACAAGCTCAAGGCTCCAGCCAATACTCCGCACGTTGAAGGCGCGGATACCAATACAGGACGCGACGTATTCTCACAGGTTCGCGAGTTTGAAGGTCAAGCTCAGCGCACAGTTGTTGAATACGCTGTTTCTAAGGAGCAAGAGCAAGAAGACTCTGCCGTCATCTCGAACATGATTAAAGCAGCCGACAAGTCTGCTATTGAGTGTGCGATTGACAAAGAGTTCGTCATCTGTGGCGACCAAGACAAGACTGCTGACGTTCCAGGCACTACTGGTGGCGCAACACACGGCCTTGGTGCTCTCATCAGCAACACTGCTGCAACTGGCGTGGATGCACTCTACGTGACTCCACTTGCTTCGATCTATAGCGGCCTCAAGGCTTCCTATGACGATGCTGCAATGGGCGCACAGATCGCTTCCATGTGGAGCCAAGATACAGCCATGCAGGACTTGTGGTTGGTAGCTGGCCCTGGTCTGCGTGAGCACATCGTTGCTTCCTTCACCCGCACTGCTGGTGCAGCCTCTCAGGTTGATTACAACGTCAATGGAACAACTACTATCCCTTGGATGGTGGAAATCATTGACTCGCAGTTCGGCCAGATCAAGATGAAGAGTGCAAATCCGAATTGCATGCCTTCGACTGATCGCGGCTACTTCATCAATCCTTCGCTTCTGTACGTTGCAGAATACCAAGGCATTGAGTCTGAAAACTATCCTTTCCTTGGTGGTTCTTACAAGGGCGCAGTTGATACACGCTACGCTCTGATGACCACTGGCCCGAACGGTCTTGGTAAGGTAGCTTTCTCCGACGAAGCCTAAACTTAACGCTGGGACTGGGGGTTTACATGCCCTCAGTCCCTTCCTTTATATTCACTTGACACGTAGTGTAGAATCTTAGATATGCGAAAGATACTTTCAGATGAAGAGTTGACAGCTTTAGCAGCTAAGATGGAACTGCGCCGCCAATGGCTTATGTCACCCGCAGGACGTGCAAGGCGCGACGAGGTGATGAGGCAGTATATGAAGAAGACATACGCTGGTAACAATAAGAAGAGCGCGAATGGTGTTCTGAGCTTTGGTGGTTGCTATGACGTATTTGAGCAGAAGGAAATGGAGCATGAGTGTAAGGCAACGGACGGGACGGACTTTGTGAACCCCGACTATCTTGCATGGAAGCAGAAAGACTTCAAGGAACGTGGACTAACAGGAGACTGGCTATAAATGGCGTATAACACTAGAACATGGGCAGAGGTGCTAGGATTGATGGAAGCGCGAGCTGGCGCATCATTCTCAAGTGGAACTGAAATTACCTTTGCTGGTCGATTGCTGAACTCAGCAGCTAGAACCATCGTTGACGAATCCCGTTGGTGGGGTCGTCTACTTGTTGTCGAGGAGCGGACAGTAGTAAACGGATATATTCCCTTTGAAGAGACTGGACT
>JBARPB010000086.1:0-11900 GCA_049642705.1 Candidatus Omnitrophota bacterium | reverse complement strand
TTCTGACTCATTGTGATAATGTCCTTTCCTGCCATAATACCCTCCTCTTGAAATGAGTATTATAGCACTTCTAGAATAGGACATTTCTAAATGTGTCAAATAGGACATTATCATATGTGCGTTACAGAACTATTTTAATCAGGGGCTATTTTAATCACTCTATCCCGCAAAACCCTGTTGTTCTAAAATAGCGCGGTGCTTATGGTACCTTTTCTGCCAGAAACCGTGCTTAAAATACCATATCATCATTAATCCATGGCAGATATCCGAGGCGTTGATGCCCAGCCAGATGCCGTTAGCGCCCATCCCGAAAACAAGAACCAGCGCGTAAGCAACCGGAACCCGCAAGCCAAGCTGTGTAACACCGGTCATTATTGCCGGGGCGATTGTGTCGCCGACGCCGGTTATGCCCCTGCCCAATACGAGGGCTGATGCCAGAAACGGTAACGTAATAGCTATGAAACGCAGGAAATCGCTTCCTATCCGGACTACTTCGGGATTATTATTAAAAACGCTTACTATCCGGGCCGAAAAGACAAAAAATAATATCGCAAAAGGCACAACAATAAACTCATAGTATTTCAGCGCCTTCCAGCCGGATTCAGTTGCCCTGGCGGGTTGAGCGGCGCCCATATTTTGCCCGATAAGCACCGCGGAGGCGGAGCCGATTCCGAATCCGAGCATCATGACGGCCATCCTGAGCCGGATACCGATGCCGCAGGCCGCGAGGCACGAAGCGCCGAAAGATGTAATGAGCCGAAGCAGCATAATAATCGACAGCTGGCGAAGCAGCACCTCAAAAGAGGCAAAAAATCCTATTTTTATCATCCTGCCAATAAGCGGAAAATTGACCTTAAAAATACCCCTGCGGAAATGCAGGCTTGAATGCCCGAAGATAAAATGCCCGAGGAGGATCGCCACCCCTATAAGCCTGCTTATAACAGTCGCGGCGGCCGAGCCGGCAACTTCCAATCGCGGGAAAAATCCGAGCCCGAAAATGAGAAGAGGGTCGAGGCAGATATTAATTATATTGGCTAAAAGAAGAACTTTGAGCGGCGTAATGGCGTCCCCCGAACCCCTCAGCGCCTGGTTGAACCCGATAAAGAGGAATATCGCGATGGACCAGAGAAAGCTTATTTTTAAATATGCCGAAGCGGCAGGAATAATCTCGGGACTTGCCCCGAACAGGCGAAGCAGGAAGTTCCTGCCAAAAAGGCCGATTAAAGCCATTCCCACAGAGCAGATGATGCTTATAACAACTGTCTGAAAAAGAACGTTGTCGGCAGAGTCGTAATCTTTCTTTCCCGCAAAATGGGCTATTAAAGCTGTTGCGCCGGCCGAGATACCTATCGCCGCCATCATTATTACGGAAATAATAATTCCGGATATGGTCAGGGCCGCTACCGCTATGTACCCTAATCTGCCGACAAAAAAGAGGTCTACCAGGGTGAATAGATCCTGCATCGCGGCGCCCGCCATCATCGGCAGGGCCAGTTTCCACAGGGAAGACCGCAGGCTCCCGTTGGTTATATCGGCGTTAATTTTTCGAAGTCTTTTTTTAACCATATTTTCAATAATATCCTTGATAAAACGGTAATATTATAACATTAGATACTGGTTTTTTGGATTTTTCTTGAGGTAAGAGACGATGATTTTTCACTTGCCTTTTTGGCGGCGAAATATTACACTGTATAATAATCTTTAACCCACGCGTTAAAGCGGAGAAAAAAACAGGAAAATGGCAAAATTTTACCACTGGTTATTTCTTTTTCTCGCTATATTTTTAGGGGTCCTCGGCGCGTCCCTACTGAAGCTCTCCCAGGGTTTTACGAGATTAGTGCCGACGGCCCTTATGTTCGTCACATACTTGTTATGCGGGTGGCTTTTTTCCCTGGCCATCAAGACAATAGATTTAGGCCTGGCCTATGCCATATGGTCAGGGTTGGGCACGGCGCTGGTTGTAATCATAGGGGTAGCGTGTTTCAGCGAACACATAACACTGATTAAAGGGGCGCTTATTATCGTAATAATCGCGGCTGTCATAGGTTTATGTGTTGCAAACACCGTGCAGCAATAATTTTTCCTGGTAAAATGAGGAGGAAATATTTTATTTTTATGAAAAAAATAATAATTCTATGCGCTTTTGTTCTGCCGATTTTCATGTTCGCGTGCTTTGCCCAGCGGGATAAGGCTGATATAGTCGAATTAGAAGGCGGCGATTTATGGCAAGGTACCTGGGCAAGCGATAAGACAGGCGTAAAAGGCGATTTTCAGATCGAACTTCAAAAAGAAGGAACAGCCATCTCCGGCAGGATTAAAATTAGCGGCTCGCCTATCACAAAAGGCGGCGAAGTGGCAGGAACTATCAACGGCGACAAAATAGAATTCGGTTTGGTTAAGGACAAAAGAGGCAGGCTTAAATACGTCGGCCTGATAAAAGGGAATACCATGAAAGGGACATGGGAGGTTCCTCTTATTCTTATTAAAGATCGCGGAACATGGCAGGCATCCAGGACTGAATGAACAAAAAAATTCCCTTTTCCCTTATATTGTGAACTACTGGACGCATAATTTCAGGCCTCACAACTACAAAAACTCAGACACGGAAAAAACAAAGGATTTCCTGGCCGCGTAGGTCAGGCGGGTTTCGGCGTAATGCTCGTTCTGGGAGGCGAATGATCCGGGCCGGGTAATGAAGCATGAGAAAGGTCTTACGTTTAATCGTTTTCGTTCTTATCGTGTTTATTATCCTGAGGACCTCTGTCGTCGGCTGGCGTTTTTGGAGCAGGCCTTTCATGGGCGCTGAAAAAGAGGATACAGAATTGGTTAAAAGATTAAAGTCGCACGTTTATACGCTTTCGCACGAGATCGGCGACCGCAGCATGTTCAAATACGATAAACTCAAGCGAGCGGCGGAATACATAACCGAAGCATTCTCTTCTTTCGGTTACGAAGTCGAATTCCAGGAATACGAGGTTGCGGGTAAGACAGCTAAAAATATAATCGTCTCGAGAACCGGCGCGATGTGCCCCGAAGAGGTGATCATCGTGGGAGCCCATTATGACACCTGCTTTAACCCCGGCGCAGATGATAATGCAAGCGCCGTAGCCGGGCTAATAGAGCTGGCAAGATTTATGTCCGATAAACGGACCAATCGCAGCATAAAATTTATCGCTTTTGTTAACGAAGAGCCGCCGTTTTTTAAAACGGAGGAGATGGGTAGCCGCGTTTACACAAGAGACGCTAGGGCAAGGGGAGAAAACATCAAGGCAGCTCTTATTCTGGAGTCAATCGGCTATTACACGGATAAACCTCTCTCGCAGCAATACCCGGCGCTAGTCGGCTTTTTCTACCCGAACAAGGGCAATTATATCAGCGTCGTCGGAAATCTGCCTTCGGGCGCGCTCGCAGGGAAGATCGTTTCGATTTTTAAGGAGAAGAGCCGCTTTCCCATCGAGCTGTTTGTGTTCCCTTCTTTTGTCACGGGCATCGATTTTTCCGATAACTGGTCTTTCTGGAAAGAGGGTTACCCCGCGGTAATGATCACAGATACCGCCTTTTACAGGAACCCCCATTACCACAGCCAATCGGACACTTACGAGACGCTGGATTATGAAAGCCTTGCGGAAGTAGTGAAAGGTTTCGCGGCGGTTTTAACAGAAGGTGAAATATGATACGGGGCAGCGTGTTTTTCTGTGCGATGATTTATTTGTGCGCAAACGTGTTTGCCGCCGAATCGCTGCCGGAAGAGGCAAACGGCACGTTATATACGAAGGACGGCGTTTCGATCGCATACGAGCACTTCAAAAACGGGTTTGAAAATGTGGTTATAATCTGCCCCGGTTTCTACAACAGCAAGGAAAACAGGTGGATGCGCAAAACCGTGGATTTAATTTCATGCGAGTATGACGTTATAATTTTTGACTTAAGGGGGCATGGCGAAAGCAGCGGAAAATTTACCTGGTCAGCCAGAGAGCACAACGACGTGAATGCCGTTATTGATTACGCGGCGGCCGAAGGGTACAGGGGCGTAGGGATAGTGGCCTTTTCTCTGGGGGCGGCGTCAGCGGTTAACGCCGCGTCAGCCCGGGACGATATAGACAGCATGGTGTTGATAAGCTGCCCGTCGAGTTTCCGAATGGTAGACTATCATTTCTGGGAACCCGGGATGCTTGCGGATTTGAAAGACAATATAGAGTCTAAATGGGAAGGTAAAGGCGCGAGGTTTGCTAATATCTTTATCCCGAAAGAGAAGCCGATAAACACTATAGGCCGGATAAAGACCACGGCGATACTTTTTATACACGGGGACAGGGACTGGGTTATTAAAGAGCGCCATTCCAGAAAGCTTTACGACGCGGCGCGGGTTCATAAGAAGCTCGAAATAATAAAGAACGGGCTTCACGCGGAAAGGCTTATCCAGTTTAATCCCGATAGAATGCAGAAACTCATACTTGACTGGTTTTCCGAGACATTACCGACGTAATTCACTGGGAAAGATTTTAATTTTGGAGTATAATCTTAAAAAGGAGGGGAAAATGGGAAACATTCGGCCTGTTTATAAGAAATTGCTTATTATAGCCATCGCGCTATATTTGATCGGCAATTGCGTAATGCTATCAATATTATTTTATGACGTCGAAGAGATAAAACATACCCTGCTGCATTTAACGGGAAAACATTAAATAAAAAATGCGGGTTAAAAAGATTATTAGCAATTTAGCGATTGCGCTGGCCACACTTTTTGTAATCGCGCTGGTAGCGGAAGCGGGGTTTCGTATCCGAGATTTATTCAACAAGAACAGGGGCCTTAAGGCCTGCATGGGCGAGGTAAACAGGAAATACCACTATTCCTTTAAGCCGAACAGGCGCTCGCGCATGGTTGCGTCGAAGAACAACGAATTTGACGTGGCGGTAAGGATAAACAACTACGGCTTTCGCGGAGGGGACATCGACAAGAACAAAAGGTTAGGCGTACCGCGCGTCATGGTCATAGGCGATTCCTTTACGTTCGGGGTAGGCGCGGAAGAAGACGAAACCATACCTTTTTTAATCGAGAAGTACCTTGCCGACGAGGGAAAAAGGACGGAAGTAATAAACGCCGGCTTCGGAAGTTATTCGCCGCTTTTGCATTATTTAAGGGTTAGAGACGAATTCCTGCAGTTTAAGCCGGACATCGTGCTTTACCTTTTTGATTTTTCCGACCTCGCCGACGACTGGCGCTATGAAAAAAGCCTCGTGTATGACGCCTCCGGCAACATAATTCGCTGCGACCCGGCTTTCGTTGACGGAAAAAGAGACTGGTGGAAAATCATGAGGATGCACAGCAGGCTGTGCGTTTACATTCACAATAAAGTCATCCGGCTTATCGACAAGATACGGATACTGGGGCTTAAGAATTATATAAAGGCCAAGATGGAGGGAAAAAGGTCCAAGGTCCTTATCGTGACCAAGAAGCCGGAAGAGGGAAAATTTAAGTCCATAAAATACGACGTGCACTTCATGATAAGAGGAAGAGACAGGCTCCCGCAAATAACCGAGCACTTCAAAAGAACAGAGAAATATCTAAACCTCCTGAAAGGCGCGCTGACCGAAAGGGGGATACCGATGATGCTCGTAATCTTCCCGCGCGGTATCCAGGTCGGCCCTTACCAGTGGGCGGAAGGCAGGAAGAGCTGGGGGTTTAAGGAAGGCGTAACATACGACGATTACTATGCGTTTGATTTGCTGGAGGATTACGCGAAAAGAAACAACATCCCATGCATAAACGTTCTTCCGGCTTTACTGGAGAATAACGATAAAGAACTTTTTTTCCCCATTGACGGCCACTTCACGCCGGAAGCGAATAAGATAACAGCGGAAGCCATAGTGAAGGATAAGGCCTTCAGGGAAGCGCTTGAATATGATATAATAAAAGAAGGCCAATTAAAGGCCATGTAGGAGATATTCCCGGTGGAAAAGAAGAAATTAGTACTCGGCTCGGCCGGTAAAAAAGAGCCCGGCGCCGTCACGCTCGATATAGATCCCGGACACGCCCCGGACGTGGTTCATGATCTAAATAAAATCCCCTGGCCGTTCGAAGATAACCGGTTTGAAAATATAACATGTCACCACGTGCTTGAGCATCTGGACGGCATAGACGGCCCGATGCGGGAGTTGCACAGGACATGCTCAAGCGCCGGCGAGATTTACATAGAAGTCCCGCACCACACTTCGTGGTGCGCGAACGCACCCGCGCATAAATTGAGATTCAGTTATTTCGCCCTGGACGGCTATCTTGAAGGCGGCATGACGAAGTGGACGACCACGGATAAAAAATTCACCCTGATAAAGAGGAGAATAACCTTCCACAGGGCTTTCAGGAGGTATTTTCTCCACATGCTGTTCAATAAGTTCCCCCTTTATTACGAGAGGTTCTGGGCTTATATTATCCCCGCGGAGAACCTGGTGTTTCGCCTGCGGCCTGTAAAATAAAAAGCCCGCCGTGGGCGAGGCAAGGAAAAATCAAATGCCTGAGAAGGTACTGGACATAGGATGCGGAAACAACAAGATAAAAGGCGCTATAGGGCTTGATGTAAACAAAGATACCCAGGCGGATATTATATGGGATTTGAACAAATATCCGTATCCCATCGAAAAGGACGAAATCGATAAAATATACGCAAAACATATCATAGAGCACGTGGACGACCCGATAAAATTTTTAAACGAGATATACAGAATCATCAAACCGGGACGCACCTGTTTTATCGAGACGCCGCACTTTTCCTGTTATGTCGCCTATTCGGAGCCGCAGCACAAGCGTTATTTTTCGTATTTCATGATAGACGAAATTTTAAAAAAGGTCCCCTTCAAACTTGCCAAAAGGGAAATTACATTCTATAAAAGTTTTAGGTTCTGGGGAATAAAATACCTGGCGAATAAATATCCCCGAAGTTACGAGAGATTCTGGACGTACATGTTTCCGGCGGAAAATGTCAAGATATGGCTTAGGAAATAAAATGATGAGGTTGACAACGAGTATCGTTATCATTTCTTTCACCTTTGCGGGAGCGCTTTTCGCGGCGCCGTCCAACGGGACAAGGCTTCTTGAAGGTGGGAAGATAGAAGCGGGTTATGAATACAGCAACATGTTCAAGAGGCCGCTCGGGCGTTCATACGGAAACCTGAGGACGGCGGACCATTTTTTCATTCTTTCAGTGGGCATATTTGAATGGCTTACCCTGGACGGCAAAGTAGGCGCGGGCGATGTAAGACTGAAAGGCGGAATTCATCTGCCGAAACTCGAATTCCGCACAGGGTTCGCCGGCGGATACGGCCTGAGAGTCAGGTTTTTTGAGCATGCCGGGACAGGCGTTCGCATCATAGTCGGCGCCCAGCACCTCAGCGTGCACCCGCAGGATAGGAGCATAGACGACGATAAATACGAATCCTTCCTCGACGACTGGCAGGTATGCGGCCTGGTGACGAGGAAATTCAAGTATTTAACCCCTTACGCAGGAATGAAACTCTCCGACTGCGAACTCGTCTACAACATAAACAAGCACGATAAGAAAAGGCGGTATTCGCTGGACCACATCGGCTTTGTTTTCGGCTCGGATTTCTGGATTCTTGAGGATAGGATAAGGGTCAACGTTGAGGCGCGGCTTTTTGACGAAAATGCTTTTTCGACAGCGGTAGCGTACATGTTCTAAGGAGGTATTTGCCATGGGGGCCGAAACTCTATACGGAAGGCTTAAAGAGGCCGCATTAAAACACGCCGACCGCACCGCAATTGAGTACAAAAAGGCCGACGGATGGATTAAACACTCCTTTACTGACCTCATCCGCAGCATAGAATCGCTATCAGCCTTTTTATCGGAACAGGGGGTTAAAAAAGGCGATAGAATAGCAATAATGCTGGAAAACAGGCCGGAATGGCCTATTGTTTTTTTCGCGTCAGCTTCGATAGGCACGATTCTGGTTACGATTAACCCTGATATAGGAAAGAAGGAGATGGCTGACCTGCTTGCAGATTCCGACTGCAGGATGATTTTTGTAAAGGAGCAAGGCTTTCCGAAACCGCCGTCTGTGGAGAAGGTTATCTCGGTGGAGTCGGACGAATTCAAAGAAGCAATCCAAAATAAATCTCGGGCATTACCTAACGACATCTACCCCGATGACACGACATGCATCGTATACACCTCCGGCACAACCGACAAACCGAAGGGCGTCATGCTTTCGCACAGAAATTTCCTCTCTAACAGCGACTCCTTATACAGAATGAACCTTGGCACGTATAGGGATAGGGTTTTCGCGGCCCTTCCGCTTGACCAGAATTATCCGATGACGGTAACCATGATACTCCCGCTTATCTACGGCATGAGTGTTATCTACCCCGGCAGCATGGCCATGAAGGATGTCATAAAGGCAATGGAGGAGGCAAGGCCGACAATTTTTGTAGGCGTGCCACAGGTTTATCATGCGTTTCATAACGGCATTCTCGATGGACTTGAGGAAATACCGGCTTTTCCGAGGTCCCTGCTTAAATTGCTTTCCGAGGTGCTGTATAAAGTCAGGAACGTGACCGGCCTTAACCTGGCCCGCCACGTATTTTTTACCGCCCATAAGAAACTCGGCGGCTCCTTGCGCTACCACATAAGCGGCGGCGCGAAACTAAACGAGAATATCGCAATAGGGCTTGCGAAATTCGGATTAAAGATACTGGAGGGATACGGCCTTTCCGAGACATCGCCGGTTCTGACCCTGAACCCGCCGAAGAAACAAAAACCCGGCTCAGCCGGCGTGGCTATACCGGATGTGGAGATACGCATTTCCGAAAGGGATGAAAAAGGGGTAGGCGACGTCATCGCGCGCGGGCCCAACATAATGAAGGGGTATTACAAGAGGCCGGACCTTACCGCAAGCGTCATAAAAGACGGGTGGTTCCACACGGGGGACCTCGGATATGTCGATAAAGACGGTTACCTGTTTTTAACGGGAAGAAAAAAGGATGTCATCGTTTTAAGCTGGGGTGGAAACATACATCCCGAAGAGATAGAAAAGGCCTACATGAAGGAGGTGCCGCTTAAAGAGATGTGCGTATTCGAGGCGCCGGCAAAAAGCGGGGTGCGGGAAAACGATGTCCTCTGGGCGGTTTGCGTTCCCGAGGCGCAGTTTCTGGAGAAACACGGCGAAGAAAACATAAGGGAGGCGCTCAAGGAGGAGATTGAAGCGGTTTCGAGGAAACTTCCGCATTATAAGAGAATCATGGGCTTTATCGTGGCAACTGATCCGCTTCCGAGAACGATGCTCGGCAAAATCAAAAGATACGCTGTCAAGGAGCGCTACGGCCGGGGGCAGGGAGAGCAAGGAAAATACGGCGCGAAGGCAAAAAAACTTTCAAAAGAAGACACGGAATTAGTACTGAAGGAAACGGCGCGTAAAATAATAGCTTTTCTTAAGGAACATACCAGGCTCGAGGACATAAGCCCCGGCGACTCGCTCGAACTCGACCTCGGCATCGGTTTTCTGGACCGAAATGATATTGCCTCGGGGCTTGAAAAAACGCTCAACAGAAAAATAAAAAGAGAGATCATTAAGGACGCCTTTACCGTGAGGGATTTAATTACGGGCATAGGATCATGAAAAAGAAGTTATTTTTTATTTTCTTGATAGCGTTGCTTATCTCGGCAACCGCCCTGTCTTATTACATTTTCTTTTATGATATTACGGAGAAAAGGTACAACAAAATCATGTGCTACTATATTACGCGGGAGGTTACCGCTGGATCAGGCGATTTTTACGGAAAGATAACGGTCTTAAGGAACTTTGTCAATGAGAGCGTGCTTCCTATCAACCCCCGTCAAGCCAGGCTTGATACGTGCGCTATTGAAAAACTTATATCCGGGATAGGATGGTGCGACCAGCAGGCCAGGATATTCATGCAGCTTGCCCGCAGCATAGGGATATCTTCAAGGTTGCTGTTTCTCAAAGATAATTCCGGCTCTTCGCCGCATTCCGTAGCGGAAGTGCTGGCGCCGGATAAAAGGTGGGTGATTGTCGATTCTGCCTTTAAGCTCGACCTCAGGAATAAAAATGGCAATTTTGCCACGCAATCCGATATAAAAGAAGATATTGGTATAATCCGGGATAACGAGAGGGTTAAATTGAGAGCGGGATTTGAGGAAGCATGGCGTGAACCTGCGTTTCTATCGATATATTCCAACCCCCCGGCTTATGTAACAACCAAAATGGTGACAGCAATCGATTATTTGAAATTCGTTCCTACGCGTTTAATAAAGCCGATAGTGGCTGTTATCAGTCGGAGGTATCTTAACCGGATAAAGCCGGATATAAAGAATCCTTTTGAATTCGAAATGATAAAAGCGCGCACATACCATCTTCTCGGTTACTATGAAAAGAGCGCGAAATTATATAATGACGTTATCCGGAATTCCGGCGATTTGCCGCTCGTGCGAAAAGCCCGATATTTTAATGCGATATTGATTAAGGACCGGGGAAGATACCGGGATGCTTACGATTACATTACCGGTGTTCTCGAGAAAGACATGGACAACCCCTATAGGAAGTTTTTAATCGGTTTACGGGCGCAAATACTCGAGAAAGTGGGAAGACCCCGCGAAGCCGAAGAAGATTTAAAAAAAGTCAAATACGACCTGGAGGTATAATTTGGATACAAAAGACAAAAGAGCGAAAATTCTTGCCTGCGACGATGACGAAAGCATACTCGAGGTCATTAAGACCATATTGCTCGCGGAAGGTTACGAGGTTGTCACGGCGAGTAACGGGGAAGAGGCGGTAGAGGTATTTAAAAAGGAATCCCCTGACCTTATTATACTCGATGTCTCGATGCCGCGCATGACGGGTTTCGAGGTGTTGGAAAAGATAAAGCCCTATTTCGCGGACATGTACACGCCCGTAATATTCCTGACAGCGAGCATCAAGATAGACCATAAATTACGGGCGCTCCACAGCGGCGCGGTGGATTACCTTGTAAAGCCGGTATCGCCGGACGAGCTCACGGCCCGCATAAAGAATTTCCTGGAATTCAAAGAGAAACACGACAAATTAAAAAAAGAGGCGACATTTGACTGGATGACGGGTGCGCTTAACAAGGCCTACTTTCTGAGGCAGGCAGAGGAAGAGCTCCAAAAGTCGCTCCGAAACAGGGTTCCCCTGGCGTTTATGCTGATAGATATAGACGCCTTGAAGGAGATAAACGATACTCTCGGCCACCTCGCCGGCGATACGATCATACGCGAATTTGCGAAGAGACTGAAGCGTTTCGTGCGCAAAATCGACCTCATAGGACGGTTCGGCGGGGATGAGTTTATGATAATGCTCGCGCATAAAACCGAACGGCAGGCACGCGTCGTCGCGGAAAGGCTGAAAAGAACCATGGAGAAACCGATTGTTTTTGAATCGAACAGGATAAATGTTACCTTCAGCATGGGGATTGTCAGTGTAAAAGGAGACGAAGAAACCGACATAAACCGCCTCTTGAAACTTGCGGACGAAGCCCTTTATGAAGCAAAATCAAAAGGGGGCAACCGGTATATATAGTAAAGTAATCCCTCCGCGTCAAACCCACCTTACAGCAAGGTTAGATATCAAAAAAGTTAGTTTACATTTCCTCCCTTTTATGCTATAATCTTTGTTACTTTTGTTTTACACTAACGTTACACTACTGTTGCCATTCATAAGTCATTTTATGCTATACTATGTACATGTTAAGCGATAAAAAACACACAGATAAAAAATACACAGTTTGTAAGATAGTAAAAAAAGGAAGAAAGAAAATGAAAAAACTAATATCGCTTCTAATTGTTTGCGCGATGCTTTTTGGGGTGGGGGCGGTTGCTCATGCTGATGGGCGAGATGTTTTACATGCCCAACTT
>JBARPB010000085.1:0-1514 GCA_049642705.1 Candidatus Omnitrophota bacterium | reverse complement strand
GGCAAGGCTTAAGATCATGTCAAGGTTGGACATAACGGAAACCAGGATTCCGCAGGACGGACGTTTTAGAATAAAACTGGGCCAGAGGGAAATAGATTTCCGGGTGAGCGTTTTGCCAATAGCATTCGGGAATAAAATCGTTCTCAGGGCCCTGGACAAGTCAAACTTGAGCGTGGGCCTGGAAGAGCTGGGTTTTCTGGAGAAACCGCTTTTGGCATTCAAGAAGGCGCTCGAGCGGCCCTTCGGCATGATTCTTTTAACCGGGCCTACGGGAAGCGGTAAATCCACGACGCTTTACTCCATTGTTAGCAAGCTGAACACCCCCCAGAGGAATATCGTGACGATAGAGGATCCGGTCGAGTACGAGGTCGAAGGCATAACACAGATCCAGGTAAACGCCGATATCGGGTTAACATTCGCCAGCGGGCTCCGCTCGCTCTTAAGACAAAGCCCCGACATAGTCATGGTCGGTGAAATAAGGGATTTCGAAACCGCCGACATCGCCATAAAGGCGTCCTTGACCGGCCAGCTCGTTTTAAGCACCCTGCACACAAACGACGCTGCGGGCGCCATAACCCGGCTTATAGACATGGGGGTCGAACCGTTTCTCATAGCCGCGAGCCTCATTCTCACGGGGGCGCAGCGGCTCGAGCGAAAAATTTGCCCCAGGTGCAAAGAACCGGTTGAGATCCCGCGCTCCGTACTGGAAAGGATAGGTGGCGTAAACATCGATGCCCTTATGAAGCGCCGGCCTTTTTACCGCGGCAAGGGCTGCCCCCGTTGCAACAATACCGGATACATGGGAAGGATGGGCGTTTTGGAAGCGCTGCCGATAGACGACAAGATAAGGGATATGATCGTAAAGAGGATCCCGAACGACGAGATAAAAAAATACGCCGTTTCGCGCGGCATGATGACACTAAGGGACAGCGCCCTGGAGAACTTCGCCGCGGGCCTCACCACGCTGGAAGAGATCTTAAGAATAACCACGGAGGAATAAAAAAGATGGCAAAATACAGGTATGTAGTTAAGGACAAAGCGGGAAAGACGCTTAAGGGGCTCCTCGATACGCCATCCAGGGACGGCGCGATTCAATCGCTGAGGGCAAAGGGCTTTATAATAATCTCTCTCGCAGAAGAGAGGAAGTTAGGGTTTTCGCTTGATATTTTCAGCAAGATAACAAAGAAGAAGGTAAAGATTGATGAAATTGTCGTATTTTCGCGTCAGCTTGCTACGATGGTTGATGCCGGTATCCCGCTTGTAACGGCCCTCGATATCCTGGCCGAACAGATGGAAAACCCGATCTTTAAACAGGTCGCATCCAAGATCCGCGATGACGTGGAAACGGGCTCAAGCCTGTCCGAGGCGCTGGCCAGGCACCCAAACATTTTTTCGGCCCTTTTCATTAACATGGTGAGGGCAGGCGAGTCAAGCGGCATGTTGGACGAAATCCTGGACCGCCTCGCCGGGTATCTTGAAAAAACAGCGAGCCTGCAGAAGAAGATAACGGCGGC
>JBARPB010000084.1:0-2443 GCA_049642705.1 Candidatus Omnitrophota bacterium | reverse complement strand
GTATGACAGAACAAAACCGAGGTATATCCACGCAAGCCGCCTATTCTTACCGGTAAATATATTCCTTACCGAAAGAAGCGCGCATAGCCAGAATATAATGCGGAACAAAAGCATGTATGCGGTGCCCAGTATTTTGAGTGGGTCCGGTTCTCTGCCGCCTTCCTCGACCACATTCGTAATCTTAATAAACATCGCGTAGAACCTCGCCAGGCAAAGTTTCATTGCCTCAAGGGGATTGTTTCCTATGAATTCGAACGCTTTTTTCCTGTAGAACCTGTCGAAATCCCACTCGTTTTCTATAATGTCTTTCGGTTTCTGCACGGCGCCGATCTTGGGGTTCAGGACATCGAGGGAGCGTTCGGGATAAACAGAGAGCGCAAACTCGTTATTTCCTTTGTAGAGATTATACCCGTTAAACGAACAGAGAATCGTAAAATTGCCGGAGTTACGCAGGTTAAATGCACCCCACGCGAGAAAAGCGACAAGCAGCATCGAAACAAATGTAAAAAACACCCTCCGGCTTTTTGTTACCCACCAGTAGAAAAAGCAAACTGCGACCGATAAAGGAAGCATGCTGCTTTTTGTAAGAAATACGAGAGAGTTTATCAAGGCGGGAAAAAGGAATACCCATTTATTTTTTACGTCTTTCGCGAGCAGTAGATACGTGAAAAGGACGAGAATAAAAGCTGTAAGATATCCTTCTTCGTATTCTATCGAAAAGCCGTGCAGTGCGAGTTGCGGAAAGGATAGCACGTAGATCGCGATAGCCAGCAAGACATACTTATTCACGTCCAAGAGGCGTTTTGCCACGGCGCGCATGCACATGAATACAAGTGAAAAAAAGATGAGGTTCTTTACAATATAGGCGAAAAGGAGGTTGTTGTAAAGAAGAGCAATCGTAGACAGAAAATACGGCACAAACGGCATCCGGTAGGCGGTAAACATGCCGAATGTGTAGGTATTGTTTACTACGATATTTTTAATGAGCGGGCCGAAGCAAAAGCCTGCGTCGAAGATATCCTGGCCGGGTGTGTGCTGGTATTTATAAACGATGAACGATCCGGCGATGATGTAGGAAAAGGCGAGAAAGGTAAGGATAAGAGCAAGTTTTTTGTTTTTCATTTATGGTTCTTGTTTTATATGGATAGTATAAACTATTGACTACGAAAAGAAAAGGGAAATTACTTGCATTTTATGAAGGCGATCTTTCGTTCGCGAGGCCAGCCTTTAATCTCAGCTTCGCGTTTTAGGGTGCAGGATTTAGTCTTGCAGGATTCTTTGTAGACTAGCTTGACGGGGAGGTGGCTTCGCACATAAGCACTGCCTCGTTTACTCTTATGTTCGTTTAGTCGACGGGGGATGTTGGTGGTTGTGCCGGTGTATAAAGAACCATCGGAGCACTTGAGAATATATACGTAGTATAAGGGTTTTCGTTTTTTCATGGTTTGTTTGGTACTGGGCAATGTCGCCTTCGGCGACGTTGCCCAGCACCACATATAAAAATGTAGAAACCTCTCTTGCGAAAACTTCGGAGAGGTTTCTATATTTTTATGTGTGGTACCCCGCAGAGGACTCGAACCTCTCACAGTCGCCTTAAAAGGGCGGTGCTCTACCAGATGAGCTAGCGGGGCTTGTATTACAAAGAACTAAACTTCTTGTATTTCTTTTTCTTTATTGGTTAAATCTTCGTCGATTTCTTTCGAGTGCTTGTCGATGAGCTTCTGGATGTCTTCCTTATGGGCGAATTTCGCGTCTTCGGTAATCGCTTTATCCTTTTCCATTTTGTCAATCTCGGCATTTGCCACGCGCCTGGCGGTTCGAAGCGAAATTTTCCCTTCCTCGGCGATTTTTTTCAAGACCTTGGCAAGCTCGTCCCTGCGCTCCTTCGTGAGGGTGGGGATGGATATGCGGATGACCTTGCCGTCGTTATTCGGTGTGATGCCTAATTCTGAAGTCATAATTGCCTTTTCAACATCTCCAAGTATGGAGCGGTCCCAGGGCTGGATGACGATAAGACGTGACTCCGGGGTAGAAATGCTGGCAAGCTGCTTAATGGGCATCGTCGTGCCGTAACACTCGACCCTTACGCCTTCCACCAAACTTGTATGGGCCCTTCCCGTGCGTATCGTGGAAAATTCCCTTTCTGTGGCTTCGACCGTTTTTTTCATTTTATGCTCTACGTCCCTCAATATTTCTTTTGCCGTCGCCAATTTAAAATCACCTCCGCTCAGTAAACAAGGGTTCCAACTTTTTCGCCCGTAACGACGCGTTTTATGTTTCCCTTTTTATTCAGGTTAAAAACTATTATAGGCAGATTATTGTCCATGCATAAACTTATGGCGGTTGCGTCCATAATCTTTAGGCCCTTTTTAAGCACGTCTATATAGCGCATCTTCGCGTATTTCTTTGCTTTTTTCGTCTTCATCGGGTCGCTTGAGTAAAT
>JBARPB010000083.1:0-20557 GCA_049642705.1 Candidatus Omnitrophota bacterium | reverse complement strand
TGCGAAACAGCGATATTGCCAAATGGTGTTCCCAGTTTATTGGAGACCGCTTGCTGGGATAGAATACGGTATAGCGACTGTTTATATTGGTGCATTACCACCCGTGATGAAAGCATATACGAGCAATTGCTTAATATTTATAGTGGTATAGGCACAGCAAATTTTAGTATAGCGAGATATTTTTCTGCAATTGACGGCAACACAAAGTTTCCAACACACGATAATAAAATAGCAGTAGATACCACTCTGGCTATGGCTAAAACAGCGGCAACTATTATTTTGCCTCATCTCAGAACCTTAGAAAGCAGTTTAGGTAGTTTTCTTTTGAGAGAAAAATTCTTCCGCAAAGGTAAAAAATGAACAAAACCGTTAAAAAACTCATCGCCAGAGAAGGACTTATTTTAATAGCAACTATCATCGTAGGTGGAATAACGTTTTTAACAGGGCTTTTCTTATCATACAACTCAAAGAGTGAAAGCTTAGGTATAAACATAGGTATATCTGGTATTTTTATCGGGATAATTTATCTTGCCTACATAACTATCAGATATATTATTATTGGCTTACTTATTCGTTTTATCCTCTGGGCCATAAGGGCATTAAAGGAGAAGTAAATATGGACATAGCACTTGTGATATTTGCGTGGATTATAGTTGCCATAGGCTTATTAACTATATCGCAAGCCACGCTCGGTGTCAGCCTCATCGCCCTTGCCTGTTTTTTGGGTATAATGGCCAGAATTGCTCAAGCCGAGAGACATAACAAAAAGAATGACCCTATGGCTGATGTTCGTAAACATATTGAAAGAGGAATTAAATGAACAAAACCGTTAAGCATATCATCGCCAGAGAAGGGCTTATTATTATTCTGTCTTATGCGTTGGGCTTTGGATTTGCTATGTATGCTGTGGCAATACAAAAAGCAACTTTAACAGATTTTGAGTTTTTTGTTGCCTATTCACTAATTGTTTATGTTCCTATCCAGATTATCCGTTTTATCGTTTGGGCCGTTCGGACATTAAAGGAGAAATAATATGAGAAAGACCATAATCACAATACTGCTACTCACCGTATCGCTCGTAACTTATTCCTATGGGCTATCAGACACAGACTTTGTTGCGGCTAAAAGTAAATTATTGTATGCCTATAAAACTCTGGAAAGCAACGCTCTGCAAATATCTCTGACATACGAACAAGAAGCCGCAAAGATGCCTCAAGTGGAGCAAGGTAATATTCTCTTACTCAGAAGCGATTTAGAGCTTGGAATGTTGGTCGTAAAAGAAGTTTTAGCGTTATATACCTTGCAAGGCGTGCAAGTATCAACTCCTCCTGAAGCGGCCAAGCTATTAACAGACGCTTCTTTGGACAGTCTCGATTTTCTAAACCGCCTTGAAGAAAGGCTGAAAATCAGGGTCGCTGGCATTAGTAGTGCCACGATAAGAAACATCGCAACCGAAAGTCTTTCGGCAATTGAAGAAGCTAAAAAAGCGATACCCGTTCTTAACAAGTTTCTATCGCAGAAATCTGCTTCGTAATCCTCCCTTTTTGTAAGTAATGGTAAGCGTATGGTAGCCGCCCGACCTATACGCCCAAAGCCAAAAAAGTTGGTGTACCTTTTTTTATCTACCTTTCTAATCCGCCTGACCCTCATAATACCGTAGAATAACAATTATGTTAACTTCACCAACAGAGATAAACTGCCTTTTTATTCTCGTGTTCAAAATCTTACCAAAAAGGTTTTACACGCTGTTAAAAGAATACCCAGTTTTTTGCCCTTCTGGCCGCCCAGACGGCCCTGCCGCCATTCGAGAGACGATATGCCTATGTATGTATGTCGATGTAAAGAGATAGCGGTATAGATACTTTCACGCTGTCAGAACCATTTTGTCAAAACCGAGCTTGTTAGTAAGGTCAATAATGACACTTATGACACTTTTTCCTTATGTTACTTTAGAAATTGTAAATATATAATAACATAGAGAAATAACGTCATTTGTGTCATTACTGTCATATTACCTGATACCGAGCCAAGTCCGCTCATAGCTTGTCCTGTCCTCTGTAACAACCCTATATTGCTTCATAAGCTCCTTGCCAAACCTTCGCCTGCTTAATGCCCTATATCCGTTATTCACGCACCAGCGTTTATAAGCGTCATATAGGTCTTGCTTCGCTATGGAGGCGTTAGGGTCTAACTGACATTCCTCATCTACAAAGACCAAGAGGCTGTTGTTTTCCCTGCGGTATTCCTCGATTTCCGCTAACATCGTTTTGTCTATATGGAAATATCCTCTCTTATGGAGATTTCGTAGGCCCTCTATGCACCATAAGAATATGCCGTCAAGCTCCTCCAAAAGCTCATATTTCAGGTTCTTGTTAGCGACCTTATCTGGAAACGACTTGTTGAAGCGAAGTATCAAGAGCCGCCTGAAGAAAGCCTTGCTACGGTCATTCACTCTCGGCATAGTATTAAGAGCGAATATGAGCTTGCAATAGGGCCTGAAGGTAAACGGTTGCTTATACTTCGGGTCTGCTTCAAGGCTGTCTCCACTTATTACTGACTTAAATACAGCGTCGTAGACCTCTGACTTTGTATTCGTCTCTATTGATATGTTCGCCAGCTTGTTGTGTAGGTTCGCTGTGTAATGAGGGCTATTGAGCCTCTCAAGCGGTATAGCGGAGCGGTTCTCTTTCCCTAATATATGCTCAACGACATAGGAAATGGTAGACTTGCCGTTCGCACCGTCTCCTATCATAAAGAGAGCCTTCTCATACTTGGTCGTCTTTGTAAGACACAGGCCGCAAAATTCCTGAAGCGTAGCGATTTTATTCTCATCGCCTTCGAAAATCTCATAAACAGTCTTTATCCATTTCTTACATTCGGCGTTCTTGTCAAAGGCAACTGGAAGCCTAATTGTAGAATAAGCAAAAGGCGTATGGTCGTAGAGCATCTCGCTCTCAAGGTCAAAGAGGCCATTCTTTAGATTAAGATACTCGGTGTCATTCAAGCTGTCGGGTTCTGCAAAGACCTCCGTCTGTATCGAATGCAAGACCTCGCTGGCCCTGTGCTTTGAGAAGTCGTCTCGGATAATGTTCTTGATATATCCCTTAATCTGTTCCTCCTCTATTCGCTTGTAATAGCCCTTGTCATACTGATAGAAGTTGCCAGCCGAATAGATAAGCGTATGTTCGGCAAGTATCTTTCTTGCAACCCTGTTAGCGTTTATGCCACCGTCTTTTTTTGTCCTGATTTCTTCTTCTTTCATATACTTTGCGGGGACATACAGTCCGCTTACTGATAAATTATAACCTGACGAAAAGCCGACGTCTCCTCCAGTTAAAAACGTTCCGCTCTGAAATTCCATTTGATTTATTTCCTCCGTAAAAAGTTTCGTTCCAGATACTCGATTTGTCGGGCCGTCAGTAGATACTTCTCTCTGCCGTCCTCGATTTTCTTTATCGGAAATACGTGGCGAGCCTGTATATGAAAGTGTATCGTTACTGGCTTCACTCCCAATATTTCGCCAGCCTGTCCAACGGTATATATTGCCTTGTCCATATTGAAACCTCCTAAATAAAAAGACCCAGAATACGCAAAGAGGACTTTAACCTCTAACGCACTTCTGGGTCGTGCCATTTCGTAGGGAGCAACCCTACGCACTATTTCAGGTTATTCTATAATGAGAATATAGCTAAAGAGCAAAAAAATATTTTCTACCTCGTCAGCCTTTTCTTCTTCCCTATAAATAGTATGGAACAAGTGTCTATTTCCTTCTCCATATCCTATTGCGGACTTGTCCGTAGATAACCTTCCCATTCGTGCTATCGTATTCCCAGAGTTTTCCCAAAGCCACCTGCTTAATAGTCCTTACTGTCGAAGGGCTAATGCCAAGCACCTTTGAAATTACTGTTGCGTTATGTCCTCCGTTAAAATAGAGGTCTATTACCTCGCCTGTTCTTCTCGGCAGGCTGATTACAAAGCGTCGGAAGGCCTGACTGTATCCCTTGTTTCTAAAGCCTCGCCGCCTGCCACGATGCCGCATTTCCTTACGCCAGAAGTCCCTGACATAGACGCCGAAATACCTGTGAAAGTAACCGAGAAAGTTTGAATTTTTCCCGATATGCCTGTATTTTAGGAGTAGGTGTTTCAGGGCTATATCGCAATAAGTAATGTCAAACCCCTTATTGCAGTATAGATATATTTTAGGCTGGAGAATTCTGGCTATTTCAAGATATAAGGCTGTGGACGGCTTCTTCTGATACCTCTCCACAAGAGCATTAAGTTCGGCCCACTCCTGCAAGGCCGCCTCTCGTGGGGTCAGTAGGTCATATTCCATGTTTTTACCAACGTTTTACCAACGGTTGAGGCAAAAACAGGGGTTTCAGGACTGACTATACCCGACAGATAACTGACGCTACCTGTTGTTATATGTCCTTGATTTTTATAGAGGTTACAACAAAAAAGGCGACTCTCTAATGAGAATCGCCTTCTTGTGTTCTTTGAATGGTGGAGGTGCGGGGATTCGAACCCCGGTCCCAAGTTCTCAACCTGGAAGTGTCTACATGTTTAGTTTGGCTTTTGTCTTTTTCCTTCTAACTCCGCGAAACTGGATTTAGAAAGAAGCAGCTTCTGTTAAGTTTCGCTCAAGAACCCGAAGCCGGCCCTCGAGCTATCCTGTTTAGTTAACTCCGTTTAGCTTACCAGGCTAAAGCTAATGGAGCTGTTCCCGTTAATACGGGAACATGTAACGCATCCTCGGCCAAGATTGACTCGGCTTCGAGAACGGCACTATTTGTGTCGTTTGCGTTTATTTTTCGCCAGGTGTTTTATCCCTCGCTTTCGCTCGGGATGGCTTGCGCCAAGAGGCCTCCTGACAACCTCTACATGCTGCTTCTAGACCAAAGAACAAGGTCGAAACCTGTCACCCCCAAAATTTCGCCTTAAGAAATTTTGATGCTGAGGAAGTGTTATTAATCCGACCCAATGGGAGGATTAATCACTTCCGAAGTGCCGAATTTTTTCGCCTATTTCTTTCTTCGTAATACTCGGTCTATGTCGCGCTTTGCTTCCTTCGCTTTAAGCGCTTCGCGGTTGTCAAAGAACTTCTTGCCTTTCGCCAAGGCGATCTCTACCTTGGCGAGGCCGTTTTTCAGGTATATTCTTAATGGGATTAAAGCTAGCCCTTTCGCCGAAATTTTTCCGAAAAGATACCTTATCTGGCTCTTTTTAAGAAGGAGTTTCCTTGTCCTCTTCGGATCTATCTCATCGCGGCGGGCGAACTCGTAAGGGCTTATATGCAGATTATACAACAAAACCTCCCCTTTTTCAACCCTCGCGAAGCCGTCTTTGAGATTGGCGCGCCTCTTGCGGATAGACTTGATTTCGCTTCCCTTAAGCTCGATGCCCGCTTCAAAGGATTCTATTATAAAGTAGTCATGGCGGGCCTGCCGGTTGGTGACGATAGCGTCGTCCATCTAACCTCTTCAACCGCCGCGGTTTCTTAATCAACCGCGGCGGTTTCTTTTATGGCAACCTACGCGGTTTTTAATTACTTAATGTCTTCCCTGCCGGTTGCCTTCTTTATGCTTCTGTCTATGCTCTGCAGGCCCTTTCCGATGCCTTCTATAGGTTTTTCTATCACGCCCTTTATGCCTTCACCGCCTGCCTTAGCGGCTTCTTTGCCGGACTCCACAGCCTCATCACCGTGTCCTACCAGGGTATAGCCGGTAGCCTTGGCGGTTCCGACTACGGCTTCCGCGGTGCCCTTGCCGAGGTCAGCAACGCCTTCGCTTGTGCCTTCCACAACATCTAAGGTACCCTTCCCTGTTCCTTCAATTGTTCCTCCGACGGCATCTCCGGTGTCCTTAACCACACTTTTACCAGTCGAAAAACACGAAGAAACGAAAGGAACCAACGCAACAACAAGTAATACAACTAAAGCGTTTTTCATTTTCTCCTCCTTATCTGTAAATTTCACGCCTATGTCCGATATCCAAAATATAAACTGTAAGAATCTTATGCGCTATCGAATAAATTATGCGGTACATGCCGACCCTGTAGGACCATTTCCCTTTCAAGGTAAGTTTTAGCGGTTTTCCCTGGGTGGGATTTTCCGAAAGGGACTTTAGGGCCGCTTTAATCCTTTTAAAGATCGAGGCATTGGTCTCGTAAAGATACGCGTATTCCTTTTGTGCTGCCTTGGTAAATGCAACCTTATACAATATCCAATTCCTTTTCCACTTCTTCCAGGGTTTTGAAGTTGCCTTTTTTGATATCGTTTTCCGCCTGCCTGATTTTCCGCATTAGCTTCCTGTCAGACAATATATTGAGCGTTTCTAAAAGGCTCTCATAATCATCCATGGACATCATAAGGGCTATCGGTTTGCCCCTTTTTGTAACAATGAAGCGATCCATTTTGGAGTCGATCTCATCCATTATCTTGGGCAGTTTAGGCCTTAGCTTTTTCAAACTTATACTCTTGGTCATTGTTCACCTCCAAATAAAGTATACACTATAGTGTATACTTTGTCAAGTGCAGTGCGGAAGCGGGGATTCGAACCCCGATGAGATTTCTCTCACTAGCTCCTGAGGCTAGCGCGTCTGCCAGTTCCGCCACTTCCGCGAATTTCTACCTGCTCTCGTCCTGAGCGAAGCGAAGGGCCACTTCCGCGAATTTCTACCTGCTCTATTTAATACGAAATAAGCTCTATCGAGCGTTTCTTTATCTCGTCGATAAAACCTCTATCGCAAAGAACGTCTAATTCCTCTTTATGCTGCCCGGGATGACAGCCAAGCTCCGTCAGGCCGTCTTCGAGATTGGAAACCGCTGAGAAAAAATCTTCCCGTTTTAACCTTAACGCGCGGGCGTGGCCTATGAAATAATCGCTGCATTTTACGCCCGATGCGGTAAGGATTCCCTGTGACATGCGGCACGCCGAGGACAATAAAACGTTGCGCAGCCAACCGATGGGATCCGAAAGTTTCGCGGGAAGGCTTAATTTTTCCAGCGGAAACCGCACGTACTCTATGCCTTCTTCTTTTATTAATTTCACGACAATTCTGAATATTCCCGGAATCATGTGTATGTGCTGGTGGCTGTCAAGGCGTGTTACACGAAAACCCGCATTTTTAACCCTGGAAATCTGTTTCTTGAATTCTCGGTAGAGTTCATTGACACTCAGAAGACCCGTAAAGTATTTTAAAAAAAATGCCTTGTAATCTTCGGAAACGCTGAGATGGACGCCTATTTTTGCTACACCGTTTTCCCTGGCAAGCCGGACGGCGTGTTCAAAGGCTTCTCCTTCTGCCAGTAAACTTATATCCGTAACCGCGCCCCGGAGGCAGCATTCCATAATGGCTTTATTGGCGTCTTCTGATAAGCCATAGTCATCGGCTGTTATTATGAGCTTTTTTGGCATTTGAATCTCAACATATCTCTTATGGTCGCAAGGATAACGGCCGGCCTTGATATATAAGAGGCGCCCCTTTCCCTGTGTTTGAATATAACGGGGTATTGTTTTATGACAAAATTTCTCTTCCTGGCCCTTACGAATATCTCAACGTCAATGAAGGGGCTTTTTGAAATAAGCTCCATGTTTTCAAACACCTTTTTTTTGTATATTTTAAATCCGGAGTTTATGTCCCTGATGTTTGTCCTGAACAAAAACTGGATAAGGAAATTATACACCTTTGACATGATTATCCGTTTCAGCGTTTCGCCTTTTCTGACCCTGCTGAAAGCAGTTACGATGTCCGAGCTACCCAGCAGGGTAAGCACCCCCTTGATATCCTGGAAACTTACCGGAAGGTCCGAATCGGTGTAAATAACAATGTCTTTTTGGGCGCGTTCAAGCCCCCTTTTTAACGCGCCGCCGAATTTCGTGTTTGCCTTAAGGCGTTCGACTTTTATGTGCGAATCCCTCGCGGCCATTCTCTCGGCTATCAGGACGCTGTCGTCGGAGGAGGCGTCGTCGGCTATGATAATCTCGTAATCATCCGTAAGTTGTTTCGCCATTTGGGCAAGCGACCTTATCGTATCTTCTATGCCGCCTCTCTCGTTATACATGGGTATGACGAAGGAGATGCCGTTAGTAATCATGCCTTGACCTCTTCATGAGAAATTTGCCGTCCGGCGGCATTTTATTCGTAACAATTACCTTTTTTCCGAATTTATACACGACGTACGTCGGCTTACCGTAGGGCGTTTCTCTGGCTTCATAAAGCTGGATATGATTTTTCTCTTTAATGAGGCACCAGACCCGTTCTTTTTCGTCCAAGAATCTGGTAATAACGTGGTGCGGGTGAACATCCAGAACATTTTCCCTGTCTGTATAAAACGCCACTCCTCTTACATACCTTGTTTCGGCGCCGAGTTTTTCTCCGGGGCGCATAAGCGTTAATAATATTTTCGATTCGATTTTGCTGGATTCGTACTTTCCTAATTCGGGTAAAATAATATAGGTTAAAGGCAGCGTAAGGACTATAAAGGCCGCCATATAGATTATAAAACCCACCGCATATCTTTTTTTCAAAAGCGCTATTACAAAAAATAACATGGGTAAAGCAAACACTGCTCCCGCGACAAGCGCTGCATTTGCAACGGTTGGGTATTTCACTTTCGCGACAATATATGATCCGATTACCCCCATAATAAACAGCGCTAAAAAGAAAAATAAAGAGGTTTTCATCCATATTTCCATTTTCCGGCTAAATTCTTTTTTCAAAAAAACGTCAAAGAGGCGCCCTGTCAACAAGGCCAAAGCGGGATACAGGGGAAATATATAAGTCGGGAGTTTCGTCCTTGAAAGTGAAAAAAATATAAATATAACGAGAAACCAGATAATCAAAAGAAGGTTTGTTTTCCTTATCCTTTGTTCCGTTTCCCTGAAAATTTGCCATACCCCCAGAGGGAGAAATGCCGCCCAGGGGAGAAAACCGGCGATCATAACGGGGATATAGTAATAAAAAACATCCCCCAACGCGTGCTCCGGTTCCAGGAACCTTATTATATTATGAAAACCGAAAAATGCGTCGATAAATCCCTTGCCGTGCACCCTATACATGAGAAGGTACCACGGCAGGGATATGACAAGAAACAACAATATACCCCGCACAAAGGGTATCTCCTTTAGTTTTTTGATCTCTTTAGCCAAAATAAGGTAAATCCCTATTATTACGACGGGCAAAAATATGCCTATCGGTCCTTTGGTAAGAACCGCGAGGGCCAAAAAAACGGATGAAAGAAGGTACCATTTTGTTTTGCCGCGTTCAAAAAAATATCCATAAAAAAAGAATAAAAATGCGTACAGAATAAGGACACCCAGAAGCATATCCGTAACGCAGGCCCTCGATAAAATCAAATACTTTATACTTGTAGCAAGGACAATTCCGGCAAAAAAACCTGTCCTTTTATTTATCAGGAGTTTCCCGAGCAGATAAATACCTATTACGCCCAGTATGCCGAACAAGGCGGAAGATGCCCTTGCCGAAAATTCATTCACGCCAAACGCCATAAAAGACAGCATGACGGACCAGTAATAAAGCGGGGGCTTTTCGAACTGCGGCTTGCCGAATATGTAGGGGGTAAGGAATTCCCGCCGATTCAGCATTTCCTTGGCGGTCTCGGCGTAAAATGTTTCGTCGGGATCCGTAAGCGGCATCGCGCCGAGGCCTATGAGGAAAAGCGACGCGCTGAATAGAACCAATATAATTATCGAGGTAGCTGTTCGCATCTTGTCCTTATCTTTGAGTAAATCCATGAAGCGGCAATAAGCTTACAGGCGGCGCCCGGAATAAACGGGATAAAACCCAAATAAACAGCTTTTACAAAATCGAGTTTGTAGCCTACCATAAGCCAAGAAATACCGCATACGTAAATAACCAAAAGACCGAGCGACATTGCAAATACAATATTTCTTTTTATAAGGTTCCCGACGAGAAAAGAGGCCGCTATGAACCCCACCAGATACCCCCCTGTCGGGCCGGCAAGGTGCAGGAGGCCCGCGCCGTATCCCTGGAATAGAGGTATCCCCAAAACGCCAAGCCCCACGTAACTTGCCTGCGCAAGGGCGCCGAACTTCCTGCCGAGCACGGCCCCGCATAAAAGCACGAAGAACGTCTGGAGCGTTATGGGCACGGGGCTGAACGGAAGCGGAATCCTGACATAGGCACCGAGCGCTGTCATTGCCACGAAACTTACGACAAGTATCGCCATTACAACTGCCCTGTTTGCTATTACTTTATCACCTGTTAATATTGAACTAATTGTATGCATAGTTACCCCCTTCAATGAGACCTGGACTTATGAAAATCTATGATTTTCATAAGTCCATCTTCTTTGAACTTCTTCTATGAACGGTCGAATTGAACCCCCCACCACTTTTTATATCTGTATACTTTTATCTATTCTTTTTGTAAGTTCTTTATAGGCATTTTTAAATTGTTTGAGACGTTTTTCTCTTTTGCTCGCATCGCCTTCTGATAAATATGCTTCGTAATATACAAGATGAAATGGCCGGCGATTCTTTGTTGAACTACATAAACCTTTATTATGATCGGCAAGCCTCCTGTCCAGTTCCTTTGTATATCCGACGTATAACCCGTTATCTTTTTTGCTTTTTAACACATAAACATAATACATACATAAAAAGTGGTGGGGGGTAAATTCGGCCATACAACTTACGGAGGTCATAGACCTCCGTAAGTTGTGGCCTCATTTAGGTTACTACAAAACCTCCCTTTTGTCAATTGCCTCCTAAAACTGCACGCTGCCGCCGCCGAAAATAGCGAAACCCGGCATCTTAATATCGCCCTGCTCGCAGTATTCGGTGTTGAATACGTTGCTTAGTTTGAGGAAAAGGTTCATTTTTCCTTTTGCCAATTCTACATCTTTGTAAGTAATAAGGTCGAGCAGGAAGTATTTTTCGCTTCCTATGCGCTTCCTGAAGGCGAAATTCACCTCCTCCCTGAAACCGAAGGGAAGCTTGTATTCGAGGCATGCGTTTAGATTGTGCTTCAGGTACTCCAGGACGTATTTCGAGATTATGCCCTTCTTGTCCAGCCCTTCCAGAAAAGCGTACCTCAAAGAGAGGTTGCAAACATCGAGTTCGAGTTTGAAGGAACTTTCCACGCCGTAGATGTCAAATTCGCCTATGTTTTCTGCCTGCCAGGCGCTCGTCGGGCTTTTTCTCGTCCAGTCGATAATTTTCTCGGTATTTCGCAGGAAAACGGTTGCGGATCCGGAAATGGCGTCCGATGCATAATTTAGACCTGTCTCGTAATTCCATGCTTTTTCGGGTTTTAAATTCGGATTCCCTTTATTCGCGACGGTTGAGTAATAAAGCTCCGTAAATGTGGGCACGCGGAACGACCCGGCCCATCCGGCGCGAACCGTAAGTTCAGGAAAAAGCGCATACCCAAGGTTAAGCGAGGGCGAAAAGTGCGTCTTGAACGTCGAGTAATAGTCAATTCGCGCGCTCGCGCTCAAAAAGAGGTCTTCGACTCTATTCTCGTATTCAAGGAATGCGCCGCTTTTTACCCTGTGATGCTTGCCCAGATTCGTGCTTGAGATTTTTTCGTTTCCGACCAGCGCCCCGAACGCGACATTCCCGAATCCCGTAGCAACCTGTGAGGTTATTTCCCCTCCGTAGATGCCGGTTGTATGGTCGTTTCTTGAGAAACTCCTCCGGTTTCGGTCGAGTATGAATTTATCCTGAAGCCGCTTCCAGTAAAAAACGGGTTTGATTAATACTGAGTCTCTTTTTATCTCTGCGCTGGCGATTAAAAGGCCCGTATTTACGCTTTCTTCTTCGTTTGGAAATAGGTCGGAATAGAAGCTGTCGGCGCCGAATTTTTTCGTGAGATACCCCAAAAAGCAGTCGAACTTCGTGCCATCGAAAGTCAATTCGCTAAATGACGAAGCCGTCAGCATGTTGAATTCGGTTTCGGGTGCGAAACCGGTATTTCTTTTCCACTCGACGGAGTTTCTCGTCTTAAGCGCCCCGGCCGGGATATTTAATGAGGCGCTCCCTGAATAAAAATCCCACGAACCCGTGCGCGAGGAACCGAAAATACGCAACTTATCCTCTGGTTTTTTGGGGACAATGTTGACGGCGCCGCCGAGCGCGCCCGAACCATAGATGCTCGAAGCCGGGCCGTAGGTCACGTCCACCCTCTCTATATCGTGCATTGTCAAAGGTATGTCCATATTGTGATGCCCGCTTTTCGGGTCGTTTATGCTTACGCCGTCCAATAAAACGAGGTTCTGCTCGAAAGGCGCGCCCCTTAAACTTATATCTGACTGAACGCCGTAGGGGCCCCTTGTCCTCACATCCGTAAGTGAAAAATCCCTTAAGACCGACGGGACCGAGAAATGCGACAACGCATCATCTTCTCCAAGAACGATAGAGTCTTCGCTTCGAACGGGCATTTTCCTTTCTTCTTCCGAATGGATTCTTGTAGCGGTAATTATGACGGGTTCAAGCTTTATATTTTCCTCTGCAAAACAATTGTAAACCAAAACTTTAGACATGGTTAACAAATAGAGCAAAAAAAATTTACTTCTTGACCGCATCCTTATATGCCTCCATAAGTCTTTTTGTGATAGCCCCGGGTGCGCACCCTCCGACGGCATGCATACCAACCCTTGCAACCGGCACGATTTCCGCAACCGAGTTCGTGAGGAATATTTCGCTCGCGCCGTATAAAATTCTCTCTTTCATAAAAGTTTGCCTGACTTTTATTTTGAGAACTTTTTCCGCAAGGCGGATAACCTCTTCCCTCGTTATGCCCGGTAGCATACCACACCGAAGAGAAGGTGTGTATATTTTCTTTTCTTTTACTACGAAAACATTCGAACTTGACGCTTCACTTACAAGGCCGTCCGCGTTGATGAGTATGGCATCGTCTGAGCCTTTTTGCTCGGCCTCGTAACGCCATAAAACATTCGGGAGGTAATTTAGCGTTTTGTGCCTTGCTATCCGGTAATTCCGGCTACATCCCGTCCGAAAAAGAGATACTTTAATTCCTTTCGCATAAACACCTCTTGAAGGTGCCCTATATGCCAGTGCGTAAATCGCGATGGTAGAGCGGGATTTCTCCCGGGGAACCAATAAACCTTTGGTCCTGCCCCGTGTTACGATTATTTTTATATAGGCGTCTTTGGATAATTTATTTTTCTTAAGCAGTTTATATACTTTTTTCTCTATCTCTTTTTTCGGCGCTGGCGGCCGGATGCCGAGCGCTTTCAGTGATTTGAAAAGCCGGGCTGTGTGCTTTTCCAGGCGGAATACGGCCCCGTTATACGAGCGCATCGTTTCAAAAACGCCGTCGCCGTAAAGGAAACCGCGGTCCAATATCGGGATATTGGCCTTATGTAAGGGAATAAGCTTTTTGTTTAGGTAAGCCAGTCTCATACGAAATTGCCTCTATCAGCGCCTTCGCTTTATCGAGTGTTTCCTGATACTCCTTCTCGGGGTCGGAATCGTAAACTATCCCTCCCCCGACGTGAAAATACGCGGTGTTTCCTTTGATAATAAACGTCCGTATTACGATGGAGGTATCCATATTGCCGTCAAAGCCGATATAGCCGATGGAGCCGGTATAAATCGAGCGCTTAACCGGCTCGAGTTCCTCTATAATCTCCATGGATCTTATTTTCGGCGCCCCGGTAATAGAGCCGCCGGGGAAACAGTTAATCAGGCAATCCACCGCAGAAACGTCTTCGCGGAGTCTTCCCTCGACGGTCGAAACGAGGTGAAAAACGGTAGCGTATTCCTCGCAGGCCATAAATTCCGAAACGCGCACGCTTCCGTATTCGCAAATCCGGCCGAGGTCGTTGCGCTCCAGGTCTATGATCATGAGGTTCTCGGCCCTGTCTTTTGCGCTTGCTATAAGTTCTTTTTTAAGGGTCGCGTCTTCGGAAGGATTTCCACCGCGCGGCCTCGTCCCCTTGATGGGCCGCGTTTCGATGCAACGGGCCTCTTTCTTCAGGAACCTCTCGGGTGAGGCGCTCACTATCTTTACATCTGCGAAATTAAGAAAGCAGGCGAAAGGCGCGGGATTAATAGTCCTTAAAATCTTGTAGAGGTCGAACGGATCCGTGTTTAAAGTAACTTTAAACCTCTGGGAGAGATTAACCTGGTATATGTCTCCGGCTTTTATGTACTCCTTTGCCCTTTCGACTGCCCTTATATACGAATCCTTCGTGAAATTCGATTCGAGTTTTGTCTTAACGGGGACAGGTCTTGTCCCGACACTAAACCTGCCTGATGAAAGACCTGTCCCCGTCCGAATCCTGTTCTTCAGCCTCTCAAGCCGTTCCTTTTGCGTGGATATTGCGAAAAATTCCCGCCTTGAATGGTCAAAGGCCAAAACAGTATCGTAAAAACAAAAAATGCAATCGGGTATGTTAATGTCGTCTATGGCGCGCTCCGGAAGGCGCTTGCCTCGCCTATGCGTGCACAGGCAGGGTTCGTTAAAATCTTTAAGGTCGTAGGAAAAATACCCTACACCCCCGCCCGTAAAAGGAATATGCGAGATGCGTGGATTTGTCCTGAAGCGTCCAAAAAGTTTTTTAAGCGCTATAAACGGGTTTCCGCGAAGCTCCTCCCGTTTCGTTATCCAGTCCAGCGTTATGCGGTCTTTTTTGGATTTAAAGATAAGGAAGGGTTCTATCCCGATAAATGAAAATCGTCCCAATTTTTGTGATGGTAAGGCGCTATCGAGAAAAAAACTGTAGGGCAAGCCGCGTAGACGATCATAAACACTGGCGGGCGGGATTTCTAAATTGAGCTTTTCGATCAAAGTTTAACCTTCATCGCGCGCGGCGGGCAGCCTATTACGCACAGCTCACAGGCGATGCACTTATCGGCGTCGAAAATCACCTTCATGGTCTTCTTGTCCATGTAAAACGCTGCCGTAGGGCATATCGTGATGCATGCACCGCAGTGTGTGCAGCGCTCTTCGTCCCTGGTCACATCCTGGCTCAAGGGCTGTATGTTCACGCCGAGGTCTTTTAAGTATTTTATGCCTTCGGCGTATTTCTCCTTGTGGCCCTTTAATTCGATTACAAGCTCCCCTTCCTCCTTCGGGGTTACCCGTGCCCTCAGGATATTGAAAACGAGGTCGAAATCCCTAACGAGCTTATAGACAATGGGTTTATCGACCAGTTTCGGCGGAAATTTTAAAACGATCTTTTTTGCTATCATCGCACATCACCTTTAATGAGCACTGGACTTATGGAAATCTTCGATTTCCATAAGTCCATCTTCCATGAGCTTCTTCTTTGAACGTGCGAATTAAACCCCCCACCCAGTTACTTCCCAGAACTTCTATGAAAGATCTGGGTGGGGGGTCGCATTCGGCTATACAACTTATGTTCGCTTCGCTCCATAAGTTGTGGCCTCATGCGAGTTCAATCTCTCCTATGCTCCCTATCTTATCCTTATATATTACCACACATCCCTGAACACCTTCAATACTTTTTGCAAAATTCAAAGCCGCCTCTATATCGGCTTCGGTTTTGACCCTGTTGCATACCGCCGTGGCAGAGGCGTCGGCAAGGCACGCATCGGGGGATACGACTGTAACGGCATCGGCCTTCCCGAAACTTAAAGAATGCCCCACCGTGGCGCTTGAGGTGGAGATGCCGACCGGCGCCGCCTCAGGTCTTATCCTCAGAGCGACCTTCCCGCTTAAAACCGAGCCGCCGGCATATATACCGATTTTTCTTTCCCTGTCCGTCTTTATGAAAATATCGCCCCCGTTTTCCAGGATAACCTGGCTCGTATATTCAAGAAGCTTTTTCCCTGTAAATTCGCTTATTGCGCCTGCAACGGCCGCCATCGGCCCCACGCCAGCGAGGCGCGTTGCCTCAAGCATTGCCTTTATTATTCCCGCCGCGTTCTCATCCTGCGGCATGGGTTTCAGGCTTGTCCGGAATTCCGGATTCAATTTTATGTAATCCGAGATATCTTTTCTGTAACGGCGTATGAGTTCTTCGGCTTTTTTCTTTAAATTCTTTTCGGCGGAAATGAGTATATCGGTTTGGCCCTCGCGCACTGTGAAATTTATAAGGTCAGAATCGACCCACCTGCGGTAAAATCTTGGTTGGCTCATATTATCAGTTGAAGGCTTTTTCAGAATATAAAAACGGCTGCGGATATTACCGTCGTGTAGTTGCCGTCGGGGCTTACAATGGCTGACTGGGTAATGTTCGTGGTGCGGACTATCTTGTCGCTTATCTTGAATTCCTCTTTTTTTTCGTCCCAGGCCTTGTCTTCTTTGTAGTCCATGCCCAGCGTCGAGGCAAGCATCGAAACGGCCAGGTTTTCGGAGAAATCGCCGGCGACTTTTTCGGTCTCCCCGAACGCGTGGTGCTCGCTTAGGTACCCGTAGGCATTGGGATCAGCCGGCTTGGCAAGGCCTATGGACGAGGCTATCAGGCGGTGCGGTTCGCTTGAGGAGCAGCGCGCCATGACGACAAACGTAAGCATCCCCGGAACAAGTTCTTTCATGCCTTCGTTTTTCGATATTATCCTGCATTCCGGCGGCAGGATGCTGGAGACGGCGACGAGGTTGCATTTTTCTATGCCGGCGTCCCTTAAAGCGAGCTCGAAACTCCTGAGTTCAGTCCCGTGCGTCCCGGCACCTTTGGTGAGGAACATTTTCTTCGGGACAAGCAGTCTTTTTCGCGAAACAAGTATCATTTATTTCCTCCCATTAAAGAAAACATACCCCAAAAGCCGGTAAACGAGTTTCGCGGCCAGGAAATCGGGCGCCACGAAGCCATCTTTGGGGGACAACTCGACGACGTCAAACCCTATCACCTTTTTTTCTTTTGCTATTCTTTTCAATAAATCCATAAACTCGTACCAGCCCAGGCCCCCCGGTTCCGGCGTTCCCACCGAAGGCATGATGGAAGGGTCGAGCACATCGAGGTCTATCGTTATGTAAACCGTGTCCGTTAGGGACCTGGCCGCTTCCTTTTTCCAGTCGTGCATCTCCAGGATATCGTGGACGCTTATGACCTTCAGGTTGGGTGGCGAGGTGTTGAGGAAGTCCTTTTCTTCCTGACTTAAGCTTCTCGTTCCTGCCTCCGTGATGGGGCACATTTTATGAATTCTTCTTGCCGTGCATGCATGATTGTATTTCGAACCGCCGTACTCGTCCCGGAGGTCGCAATGGGCGTCCAGGTAAAGCACGGAGAGTTCCTTAAAGGTTTCCTTTGCCGCGCGGACCGCTCCCACCGTTACCGAGTGCTCGCCGCCTAAAACGACGGGAAATTTACCCGCCTGCAAAACTTCGCTAACAGCGTCTTTTACCCTGCTTATGGCTTTTTCCGGCGTAGCGGAGATGCCGAACTCCAGGGGGGGGCTCGTGTAAATACCTATTTTGTAGGTCTCGGTTTGTAATTCGTCGTCGAAACGCTCCATATTTGCGGAGGCATCGATAATCGCAGCCGGGCCTCTGCGGGCGCCCTTGACGTACGTAAGCGTACCTTCGTACGGCGCCTGGATGACGCACGCCTTCGCTTTCTTAAGCCCCGCGTAATCGCTTGCTACGTCACTGAATCTCTTTTCTAAAATTACCTCTTCCATTTTTTATGCCTTCATTCCCCGCAATCGCTTGATTCGCTCGTCGATGGGCGGGTGGGTGGAGAAAAGGTTTGTGATGAAACTCGCGCGGAACGGGTTTACTATGAAAAGGTGCGCCGTCTGCGGCGAGGCCTCCTTCATCGGGCGAACCTTCGCTGCCTCACTGAGCCGCCTAAGTGCGCTCGCAAGGCCCGTCGGGTCTTTCGCAAAATATGCGCCCTGCCTGTCGGCGGCGTACTCCCTCGAGCGCGATATCGCAAGCTGCACGATAACGGCTGCTATCGGCGCGAGTATCGAAATAGCGATAAGCGAGATAATATTTCCCGAACCCCTCCTATCCCGTGAATAGCCGCCGAATATGGCAGCCCACCTCGCCATGTACGCGAGCATCATAATCGCGCCCGCCAAAGCCGCTGTAACCGTCATGATAAGCGTGTCCCTGTTTTTCACGTGCGCCAGCTCATGCGCGAGAACGCCTTTTAACTCGTCCTCGTCCAGCAATTCGAGAAGGCCCCTCGTTACGCAGACGACCGCTTTTTGCGGGTTTCTTCCGGTGGCGAATGCATTGGGCGATTTGTTCTCGACCATATAAATTCTCGGCATGGGAAGGTTCGCCGATTGCGTAAGTTCCCTCACGAGGTTATACAGGTGATAAAACTGCCTCTCGGGGATCTCGCGCGCCTTGTAGAGCGCGAGCACTATCTTATCGCTGTACCAGTAGCTTATGCCGTTTATGAGAAGTGCCGCTACAAATGCGATTACCGCACCTCGCGCCCCGCCTAATAAACCCCCTACCCAGACAAGAAGAAGCGTTAATATGACGAGCAACAAACCTGTCTTAATATAGTTCATCTTTTATCACCCCACATCACGCGTTAATAAAAAGCTCGCGCACCCCCAGGGCCGCTGCCCCTATCGCTATCGCGTCCTCGCCGAGAAAACTCGGCATAATCTTCGCCGCGTTAAACGACTCTTCGAAAGTGTGCATTTTCACGCAAGTTATGAGCGCATCCATAAATGTATTTCCCGCCTTTTCCATTCCGCCGCCTATCGCAACCAGCTGCGGGTTGAATATATTTATAAGATAAGCGACCTTGACGCCGAGCCAGTGCGCGGCGTCAGTCAGTAATGCTGCGGCTTTTTTATCGCCTTTCCGCGCCGCCTCAAAAATCATTTCTTTCGTAACAGCGTCCTTCCGGCCGCCGGCGAGTTTGAGTATCTCCCCTGCCTCGCCTTTTCCGATCAGTTTTTTTGCCTCTTCGACAATACCGAGATCAACCCCTTTTACGCCGTAAGAGGCGATTTCCATAATCCGGGCCTTTTCTTCTTTATCACTAGCCAAGATTTGTATTTCCCCGGCGCTTCCTGAGGTGCCGCAATAGATGTCGCGGTTAATTATTATTCCGCATCCTATGTCGGCGTAAATATAAAGCATTTCGGTTATTCCGGTATCGGGATTAAGGCTGAGCTCCCCGAAAGCGGCGCAGGTGGCGTCGTTTCCTACGAGGCTTACAACGTTAAATTTGTTTTCCAGAAGGCGGGCCAGGTTAAAGAGGTTTGTCTTCGTCATGCCCCTGGCCGGATTCGTATCGCGTATCGTCCCGGAATATATATCGACTATGCCCGAAGCGCCTACGCCGATAAGTTTTATATCGCTTATAGGCCTTTTGAATTCCTTTATGGTTTTCTCGAGCACCGCGGTGGCTGCTTCCATGACCTTATCCATGCTGCCTTCAGGCCTCGGTGCGGCGACCTTTGATTTTATTTTCAAACCGAGGTCCGCGATAACGGCGATGAGTTTCTCCGAACCTATGTCAAGCCCTGCTACGTAAGCATTTTCAATATTCAGTTTTATAAGTTCCGGCCTCCTGCCGCCGGTGGAGGTGTCAAGGCCCCATTCCAAAACAAGCCCTTGCTTTATGTAATTCATCACGTAGTTTGAC
Organism: Candidatus Omnitrophota bacterium; assembly: GCA_049642705.1. Lineage (GTDB taxonomy): Bacteria > Omnitrophota > Gorgyraeia > JABMRN01 > RBG-13-46-9 > CAZYPU01. The sequence goes on along the minus strand of JBARPB010000083.1, from coordinate 1,023 downwards.
ACCGATACGATATTTATATCCGTCTCCTTTGATATATCGGTTCTCGAAAGCGGGCCCCTTCTCCTCACGTAATCCAGTATGGCGAGGTTTTTTCTTTTCCTGTCGGAAATATCCTTATAGGTAAAGGTGTATTCTTTTCTTACAGCCATTTTACACCCCTTCTTTTCGTAACGTACAGGTCCCTCAGGAATATTGTAGCGGAAGTGTAATTTCCTGCTGTTAGGTTTCCGAATTCAAATTTTACCGCCTGTATATTGCGCATATCAATCGCGTCTTTCACGGGCCTCAAGTTTACCGCGCATTTCTGCCACTCCCTCGTAAGGGCCGAGGATAAGTCCCTTCCCATCCTGTAGGAACGGTTGTCCGCGTCGACGAGCACGAGGATAACACATTCATCGCCTATCTGTCCCCTTGCGGTGTACATTATGTCGACTTTTTCCATGTTTACGGGTTCCTTGAATTCCACGCTGAAATTAGCCCAGCCGACTTTTCCCAAATTCACCAAGACAAGCATCCCATTTTTCTCCCTTGAGAATTTTCGGGCGTCCCCGTCAAAAAACACGTCCCTTACCAGGTACTTGTCCGGCTTTCCGTCTTTTATAAAGAAAACGCCTTCACCCGAAGAGGGTTTAAAAATCTTTACGTTGTCTTTTAAGGCAACGAAAAGGAAAGTCAGCGATGTTGCTATTAGCGCTATCAGGAATAACGTCTTCGGTGTTTTCCTTCTTTTCCTCGCGGTCGGGGTAAAAAAAGTCCGCGTGAGTTCTTCCTGTACAGGGTCCGAAACCGGCTTATCCCCCGGCCTGAGGTGCTTGCTCAAGATATCGAAAATCTTGCTCATTTAAACAAATTACTTTTTCTTTCCGAATGCGATATCGTCGATGTAAAGGATGCCTTTTTTGTTGGAGGCGATCCTGTCTTCGAATACGATTACGAACTCAGTGAGGTTCGAGAAATCGGTTATACCCTTGAAATCCTTGAAGGGTATTACGATTTTCTGCCATTTGTCGGTTACGTTCGTTA
>JBARPB010000082.1:0-7371 GCA_049642705.1 Candidatus Omnitrophota bacterium | reverse complement strand
CGGCAGGGAGGCGCTAAAAATTGTCGAAAAAGAGAAACCGTCTCTTATAATAATGGACCTTGTAATGCCTAAAATGGACGGCATCCAGGCCTATAAAGCCCTCAAGGCAAGCGCCGATACAAAGCACATACCCATAATCGTTTATACAGCCCAGCCGCCGGAGGTAGTGGTCAAAAAGGGCGAAGCGGCGTTTGATGTGGTGGATTTCGTGCTGAAGCCGTTTGACTCTAAAACGCTGGTCCTGGCGGTAAAGAAAATTCTAAACAAAGAAGGATAATATTTTGACAATATAATACCTATTAGGTATACTTAAGGTTGTAGGTTTTAGAAAGAGGGGTAGTCTATGGCAAGAAGTAATCCACGCTTGAAAGAAGAAGAAAGGGAAAAGCTTTTACGCGACTTTGGGGAACGAGTTAAAGAGCTCGAGTGCCTCTTCACTCTTTCCGAAATTATCGAAAAACCCGGCATCTCGTTAGAAGAGATATTTCAGGAGGTGGTTAAGATAATCCCGCCTGTCTGGCAGTATTCGGATATTACCCGCGCCAGAATAGTTTTTGAGAACAAGGAATTCAAGAGCCCCGATTTCAGAACGGCCAAGTGGAAACAGTCAGCCGATATAATAGTGCACGGAAAAAAAGCGGGTATCATCGAGGTTATTTACGTGGAAAGAAAACCGGACGTAAACGGAGGCCCGTTTTTAAAAGAAGAGAGGAAATTGATAGCCGCATTTGCGGAGCGACTGGGGAGAATCGTCGAGCGCAAGAAGGCGGAAGCGGAATTAGAGGAAAGCAGAGCTCGCTTGAAGCTGGCTCTTTCCGCTGCAGACATGGGAACGTGGCGGTGGAATATAACTACTAATCAAGATACCCGCGATGCAAGCTTCAATCGTATTTTAGGTTTGGAGGCAAAAGAATCAACTCAACCGGTAGAAGATTTCATTCAACATGTTCATCACGAAGACCGCGCTATGGCGAATGAAGAAATCCAACGGGCGGTCCGCAAACACAGCACTTACCTTGCAGAATTCCGAATCGTTAGACCGGATGGAACCATCCGCTGGCTCCGTGACCGTGGAAAAGTTTTTTATGATCGAGAAAAACAACCATCCTACATGACTGGAGCGGTAGTTGACATTACCGAGCGCAAGAAGATAGAGGGAGAATTAACGAAAAAAATACATGATCTAGAAAAATTCAACAAGATTGCGGTGGGGCGGGAACTTAAAATGAAGGAACTTAAAGCGCGCATAAAGGAGCTCGAGGCGAAACTCGGAGAAAAATGAGAAAACAAACGTGGTACAAAAGGAGTGTTAGATTAAGGATTGCCCGGCTTATCTGCATGGCTGTATTGATTGTTGCGATTTCAGCTTTAAGCGTCGGATATTTTCTGGGATTCAGATTAATGCGTGCTCTAATCGGAGAAAATTACGCAAGAATGACCGAAATGCTCGCAAGCTCTATCAATAGAATTGTCAGTGAAGAAGTAAACGACGCAAAAACCTATGTGGACAGCCCATTCTGGAAGAGGGCGATTGAGGAGAGTAATTTAAGATACAAAACCATGAGCCCCGAAGCCGCCAAAAGATTTCTTTTGGATACTGACAAGGCGTGGGTTAAAGCCCTTCCCGATAGCCCCCTCATTACAGAATATTTAGGTACCCTGCTTAGCAGAAGATTAAAAAATCTGGTCAAAGATAGCGAAACCATAGCAGAGATTTTTGTCACCGATAAAAAGGGCGCTTTAGTGGCAGCCTCGGGCAAAACGAGCGATTTTTATCAGTCAGACGAAGAATGGTGGCAGCGCGCTTTTGCCGGAGGAGAAGGCAAGGTTTGCCTGGGGAAGATTGAGTTTGATGAGTCAGCCGATACATGGGTTATACCTATTGCCGTTCCTATCAGAGACGAATCCGGCCAGGTAATAGGAGTATGTAAATGCTTGGAGAGTATAAAAAGATTTCTGGGGCATCTGGAAGATTTTACAATCGGCAAGGCCGGATACGCTGTTTTAGCTAACAGAAAAGGCGATATTATAGTTCACAAGGGATTCGAGCCGTTTTCGAGAAAATTCGCGAAAGACGAAGTTCTTCAGAAGATTTACTCGACTGAAAGAAAATGGGAAATAATAAAAGACCCGCATCTTCATAAAGGAAAAATTTTTGTCGCCTATGCAGAAATTATGCACCCTCATCTTATAGAAAGCGGAATAAATTGGGTAGTTTTTATAGACCAGGATGTTGATGAGGTATTCGCGCCTCTAAACCGGTTGTTTTTACAAATGTCTGTTGTTGTGGCCATAATAATATTAAGCGTTATCCCCGTAGCGTTTATTTTCGGCGGAATATTTGTAAAACCAATAGAGAAACTCAGCAAAGCAACGAAAGAGATTGCAGGAGGCGACTGGGGTTACGACATAAAAATTAAAACAGGCGACGAAATCGAAGAGCTCGCCGCTTCTTTCGGAGAGATGCTCTCAAGTATTAGAGAGAAGCAAAAGGCGCTCATGCAAGCTAAGGATAAATTTGAAAACCTGTCAGAAACCCTGGATGTGAAGGTCAAGGAGCGGACCAAGCAATTATCCGAAGCACAGGAAGCGACACTAAATATGCTGGAAGACCTACAGGAAGCGAAAAATAATATAGAAGAGGCGTTAAAAATAAAGTCGGAATTTACTTCCGTAGTATCACACGAATTAAGAACGCCTTTAACGGCCATAAAGGAAGGTATCGCCATAGTTTTGGACGGAACAGCCGGGAAGATTAACGCCGAACAGAAAGATTTTCTGAATACGGCAAAGCGAAACGTTGACAGGCTTGCACGCCTCATAAACGACGTCCTGGATTTCCAGAAACTGGAAGCCGGCAGGGTAGAATTTAAGATGGAAGAAAACGACATAAATGAAGTTGTCAGGGAAATCGAAAAGGAAATGGTCCCTGTTGTAAAAGAGAAAAAGCTGGAATTTAGCCTTAAACTCGGCAAAAAAATACCCAAAATAGAATTCGACAGAGATACCATCATTCAGGTGCTTACGAATCTTGTCAATAACGCCGTTAAATTCACGGAAAAAGGCGGCATTACGGTTATTACAGACTACGACCGGAAGAATAACGCGATTCTCGTTTCGGTAAAAGATACCGGCCTGGGGATTAGAAAAGAGGATTTACCGCGCCTTTTCCAGAGATACGAACAACTGGAAAAAGGCAAAGGAAGAAAGACCGGCGGAACAGGCCTCGGCCTTGCGATTTCGAAGGAAATAATCAAGCGGCATAACGGAAAAATCTGGGTTGAATCAGAATTCGGCAAAGGCGCAAGCTTCTGCTTTGTTTTGCCTATCAAAGAAAGAAGGGCTTAATATGGCTAAAAAAGTGTTAGTTGTTGATGACGAACCGGATGTTCTTAAAATTGTGGGCTTTCGCTTGAAAAGCGCCGGCTATGAAATTAAAAAAGCCTCCGATGGACAGGAAGCCCTTGATTTAATAAAAAAAGACCGGCCCGATTTAGTTCTTCTCGACCTTCGCATGCCTGTAATGGACGGATACGAGGTTTGCAGGAGGATAAAGTCGGATGAGAATCTTAAGGATATACCGGTTATTTTTCTCACCGCGAGTTCCGGGGCTACGATAAAGGATAAGGCCTACGAATACAAGGCAGACGATTATATCATAAAACCGTTCGAACCGGAAGAGTTGCTGAGAAAGGTGAAAAAATTTATAGGGTGAAAAAATGCCGAAAGCAAAGATTTTAGTAGTCGACGACGAAATTGACGTGACAAAAGTCGTAGAAGCGCGGTTAAAAAAAGCGAATTTCGACGTTTCTACGGCAAAAGACGGTAAAGAGGCTTTAACTTCTGCGAAGAAGACATTGCCCGACCTTATTCTTCTGGATATAATGATGCCCGGCATGGACGGATATGAAGTTGCGGAAAGGTTACGTAAAGATTCCAAGACAAGCCTCGTTCCCATAATCATGCTGACGGCCAAAGCATCCACGGAAGATAAGATAAAAGCCTTAAAGAAGGGCATCGAAGATTATATAACGAAACCTTATGACGCCAACGAACTTATAGCGAGAGTCGAGGCGGTATTAAGAAGGACAAAAAAAGGCCCCCTTCGAACAGCCGTGCCCCTCTCTGTTGATGAACGAAAAAGGATTGAATTGTTGGAAAAAATGATTAACGAAAAGATCATGAAGCTCGTGCCCGAATACAACATGGTAAGCCCCAACGGATACGGCTGGCCATATGCCGCGGAATTCTTCGGAATAAAAGACGGCTCGGAAATCAACCACATTAATTTTATCACGGAAAAAGGATGCTTTGACAGAGAATTCTTCGACAAGGTTCTACTATGCCCGCACTGCGGCCATCACGACATCAATGTCCGCGAGACCTGCCCCTCGAACCACAGCACCAATATCTCGGTTGCGGAGATGATACACCATTTCCGGTGCGGCTACGTGGGCACCGAAGCCGAATTCCGGCAGGGTATCCGATATGTCTGTCCCAAATGCGGCGCGGAACTCCGCCAGGTCGGGATCGATTACGATAAGCCCGGCCAGAGCTATATATGCCATGATACAAAAGAAAAGTTTACCGAGCCCGACGTCTACTGCCAGTGCAGAAACTGCAAGAAGCAGTTTGCGGTCGACGATGCCGTAAGGCAGGATATTTTCACTTACGTACTTAATGAAAGAGGCAAGCAGACAGCCGAGGTGGGACGTTTTAGCGAAGTGAACCTGGAAACAGCTATTGTCGACGAAGATGTGGACCTGTATAATCTAAGGTACTTCAAGAAACAATTTTCGGACGAAATAGAACGCGCAAAGAAATTTAAAAGAGCATTTTCCCTTATGGCTGTGAGTATACCGGATTTTGATAAGTTGGTTAACGAGATAGGCATAACGAGACTAAGAACCATTCTTAAAGATATAGCTTCAATACTAAAGGAAAGCATATGGGAGGTCGATACCCCGGCGCGCTATGATAAAAACGCATTTATTACACTGCTTCCCGAAGCGGATAAAGGCAAGGCTACGGTCCTGGCGGGGTCCCTCAATAAAAAAATAGCCGGTTTAACAAAAGAAAATCTGCGTATCCGGATAAGTGTCGCTTCGTATCCCGAAGACGCCGATACGGAAGACGGCCTTATTGAGAAACTTTTGAGGTGATAAATGATGAGATTAAGGAAAATCGAAGCGTTTCAGCCGAGCAAGAGCCAGCTCGAAAGGCAGAAGCCGAAGAAGGGCCTGCCGAAGATTGCAAAGTTTTTGATTTTTATTCTGATAATGTTTTCGCCGGTTTTTGTATGGAGAGCGGTAACCTTTAATACGATATCCTGCAACGGGATTGTCATGGGGCAGCTGGAACTGGAGATGGCCGGAGTGGAATTTTCGAAAATCACATCTGATGTAGACGGTGAGATTACGGAGCTTTACGGTGAAAAAGGACAAAGGGTAAAGAGGGAAAGCCTCCTCGCAGTTATAAAAACGGAAAAAGACGGGGAAATCGGCTATGTTAAAGTCAGATCCCACGGCGAAGAGGTTATAATAGAGAAGAACAAAAAAGTCGGAGATTTCGTCAAAAAAGGCGACGCAATTTACGGCGTTTTGCCGGTAGGCACCTACTGGGTTGAAGCATTCGTCCCCGAAAGATATATAAACGAGGTTTCCATAGGAGAAAAAGCCGAAGTCCATACGATTTCCCCGCGAAAGAAACTTAAAGGCAAGATTGATTCGGTTTCGGCCGAAGTCGAGACCATGCCGAAGATGTTCTCGAGGTACCATTTTTCTCCGAAAAGGGTTTTTGTGGCGAGGATATCCTTAACCGATAAAGATATACCCCTGGGCTTTTTGAAATTCGGAATGACGGTGAAATGCAAGATATATAAAAAATGACATTAGACCTATTTACCGAATTTTTCGAATACATACAATCCTGCGTAGGCGATGTAGCCGAGCGTTCCCCCGTGGCGGTATTTTTTCTTTTTGCCCCCGCGCTTTTGTTTGATACGACGCGCTACTACGTTACCAACACAATTATATTTTTTCTGGATTTTTTTAAAAAGGAAGAATCAGTTGGCCCCGTGCCGTATCTTCCCATGGTAAGCGCAATAATACCCGCACGCAACGAAGGCGAAAGGCTAAAATCCACGCTTGAGACAATACTGGAAAATAACTATCCTAATTTCGAAGTTATCGTATCAGACGATTGTTCGGAGGATGGAACAGCCCAGCTTTGCAAGCAATATGTAGATAGGGGACTTATTAAGTATGTGCGCACGAGCATGCGCAGCGGAAAGCCCGCGGCGCTCAACTATGCATTCAAGTTTTCTAAAGGAGAAATCATTATTTACTTTGACGGAGATATCGCCCTCGACAGGGATGCCATAAGTGAAGCGGTAAAACCCTTTAAGGACACCAGGGTGGGAGTGGTAAGCGGCAATATAAAGGTGCGTAATGACACAGAAAGCCTTGCCTCAAGATTGCAGGCGGCAGAGTACGGAATGTCAATAGCGGTGGGCAGGCGCTGGCAGGCACTTATAGACAGGCTGCAGATAGCCTCGGGCGCTTTTGGCTGTTTCAGGAGAGAGGTTCTTGTAGATGTAAAAGGCGCTGACCCCGAGTACGGGGAAGACCTGGACTTGACATTGAAGGCAAGAAAGATAGGCTTTAAAATCGCGTTTGCGCCCAAGGCAGTGGCAATGACCGATGTCCCCAAGACATGGGCGAGGCTTTTTTCGCAGCGCGTAAGGTGGGACCGTTGTTACATAAGGCTAAATTTAAGAAAACACCGCGACATGTTCGATTTTTACGCCTTTAAGTGGCAGGACTTCCTTGCGGGGCTTGAGGATATCTTTTTCAACCTGATTCTTCTTTTTGTTTTCCCTATATACATAGCGTTTATATTAATTTTTGTTCCGGAGCTTTTTTTCTTTATCCTCATGATAACGTATTTATTCTATGCTATAATGAATTTCGGGCAGCTTGTTATCGTGGCGCTTCTCTCGGAGAGGCCCGGCCGCGACGCGATTTTTATTTTATACGCGCCTTTATTTTTCTTATACAGCCTTTTTTTGAGGGCCGCGCGTATGCTCGCTTATTTTCTCGAATTTATCAGGTCGGATTTTATGAAGGACGGGTTTTTTCCGAAAAAAATCTGGGGCAACATGCCGGAGTACAGATGAAGATATTCATTACTGCCGTAATTCTCTTTTTATGCTGCGCGCCGATTCTGAATGCCGAAGAGGCGCCTCTCGCATTAACCCTCGATGAGTGCATACAGACCGCCCTTGTGAACACCCAGGATCTCCTGAAGGCCGAAGAAGAAATAAGAAGATCCGAGGGTTATCTCTTGGAACAATTTTCCGCTTTTCTGCCC
>JBARPB010000081.1:0-3700 GCA_049642705.1 Candidatus Omnitrophota bacterium | reverse complement strand
TTCGATTGCTTTTTCGCGTGAGGGGTTTTGGTAGAAAAGCCTGCTCAAAGTCTCGAAGGCCTTGTCGAACCATTTGCTTTCGGGATATTCGCTTAAGAAACCGTTAAGTTGCCGAACGGCAGCAGGGTAATTCTTGGCAAAGTATAGGCACAGACCTGCCCTGTAGGCGCAATAATCGGCTGAAGGCAAATCCGGGTATTCGTTAAGATATCCCCGGTAGTATCCGAGCGCCTGGGCATATTTTCTGTTCTTAAAATATTTATCGGCTATCTCTAGCGTGGCGGCCGCGGTGGTGTCTTTCTCGAAAATATTTCGGGCTATGTCAAAATAATGTTTATACAGGGTATCCGCTTTTTTGAATTTCTCTTCGGCGAATAAACGCTCCGCTTCCTTTTTCATGTCCTCGGCCACCTCGATGCCGGATGGCCGCGGCGCCTTCTCGGCGTAGAGGACTTTTATCCTTACGGCGCGCTCGGGAAGGGCGTTCTTTTTAAATTCATACGAAATCCTGTCGAGCTGGCGCTTGTTTTTCTTTTGATCGCCCGAGAAACGGGTGATCTTCTCTGCTATTTCGTTAAACAGGGCTTCCTTTTTTTTTGTGTCAAACTTTTTCTCGTAGATTAAAAATTTAAGAAAAAGGCCGTCGAGCTCGAGGCGCGGAGATTTGGCAACCCGCAAGGCCTTATCCACGTAGGTAAGCGCCTCCGCGTAATAGGCGTCGCCCACCTTCATGTAAAGCCTCACGGATTCGATATCGTTTTTGTTCGCCAGAAACCCCAGTTCTTCGAGCCTTGTTTTCGCCAGGCCGTAGTATAATACGTCTATGTCGGCGGCGTGGGGGTCTTTGGCTATTTTTTCTTTAATTTCTTCGGCGTATTTCTCGTAATCGTCGTAAGTCAGGCATTCGGAAAGATTTTTTTCAAATTCGGCGAGGGCGTCCTCGCGCGGCAAAGCGCTTCCGGGAGGAATGATTAAAAGCATGCAAAGCGTAACGCCTACGGCAAGCAATATCTTTTTCATAGCACCCTCACCTCTTTAATGAGTAGACAATTTATGAAGTCCGGTACGGACGACATAAATTGTAGGCCGCAAGGCCGTCTGCGAATTAAACCCCCACACCAATGCATTGGTGTGGGGGTAAGTTCAGCCATACAACTTACGTCACTTCGTTCCGTAAGTTGTGGCTTCACTCACCTCTTTATTTTAGTAAAACCTGCTTTACGCAGGGCTTCTTTTACATGCCGGTTTTTCATAAATTTTTCCCAGATGAAACCCGATCGGAAATTTTCTATCGGAAGCACGTACATCGCCTCGCCTATTCCGTAGTAGGCACGGGAATACCAGTTCAAATCCAGGTTATAAGAGTCCCTCAGGCCGTATTTGCCCCAGAGCCTCGGGTATGTAAGGTACATGTATTTTAGCGCCGAAAGGGAAAGGTAAGGGGTAAAAGTAATCGAACCCGCCGGTCCGGTGGGAGAAATGGTGCTGTCGTATTGCGGTTCGCCGCTTCCGCACGGGGGCGTTCCGAAGTGCATCGTGTATGCCGTCGGCCTTGCCATGGAAGTGATACCCCAGCTATTTGGGCCGTATGTCTTAAATTCCTCCTTGTGGTCTATGCAGAATTGCCTGTTTGCGAGCGTCGCTCTTACGGAATTCTCAAACCAGTTTATGCCTTGCCTGTCCCGTAGGTTGCGAAAGTCGAACCATATATGCGCGTATTGATATGAAAATAAAGCTCCGTGCCAGCTGTAGATAAAGGGTTTCCCTTCGTCATAGGAACCCTCGTGCCTTATCCAGGCATAAAATACCTCGGGGTCAACCGGGTGGGTCGGCGAGCCAATCGCCAGCAGGCTTATAAGGATGACTTCGTCGGTGTAAAAATCCCAGTAAGACGAGAGAAATCCCCGCTCCGGAGACCACCCCATCGAGAACACGTTGTACCATGGGCCCGCTTCCTTGCAAAGAAACTCTCCCCACTGCACGTTTTCGTAGAGCTTTTCTGCTTTTCTCTTGATCTCGCCGCCGAAGTACTCACCCGCGGTCAATGCCCCGCATACAAGTATCGCGGTGTCAACCGTTGATATCTCGGCCTTGCCGGCCCTTTTACCGGTATGTATATTAAGGAAGTGATAGAAAAACCCGTATTTTCCTTCCACAAGCGGCTCCTCGCCGGGCGCTTCCGAAAGAAAGGCATCGAGCGCAAGCGATGTCCTCTCCATCGCCTCCTGTTTATTAATCCATCCCCTTTTTGCGCCGACGCACAATGCTGTTATGCCGAAACCGGTAGAGGCTATGCTGGCGTCCCCGCCTCCCGTCGTATCGGCAAAAAGTCCTGTCTTCATGCTTTGGTGTTCTAGGAAAAACCGAAATGCCTTCTCTTCGACGAGGTTCAGGAATTCGTCGTCGGTAAGCGGCTTGACGCCGCTCTGTATTAATACGGGTGTCGCTTTCTCGTTTCCCCTTATATCGGTGGCTTGTGCCCTTAACTGGTAATTGTAAACCTGGTTGCTATTTTCCGGGCGCCAGGTAAACTCGTAGGTATTTTTGTTCACGTCGTAATCGATGCTGAGTGTCCGCCAGGTAGCGCCTTTGTCCGTACTCTGCTGGAAGGTGACGCTTTCCAAAAAAGGATTTTCGTCTATCGATTCGGCTTCTATCGTCAGTTTATTCGAGCGCGCAAAAGCGCGGCATTTCTCCGGTAGCAAACCGTTTATCCTGAAAGAAGAGGCAACCGGTGGTTTTATTTCTTTTACGTCTTCCGCCGCGAGAATCCATTCCGGGCGCCGGCCGAATAAAATATCGTCTAAATATACGGATCCCCTGGTATTCCCGGCGCTGTTTTCAAACACAAAAACAAGCTCGAGCGCCTTCGACCAATCTGCTACGCCCTTGAAATCCTTAAGAGGAATGATGACCTTCTGCCATTTTTGCGTCAGGTGGCCTTCGGGAATATATGCGTCCAGGTAAAGGTAGCTCGTTATATCATTTCCGAAAACAAATACGCCGTTATCGTCTATGTCCTGGTGAAGTTCAATTTTTATCTTCTCTCCCCCGGCAAGCCCTTTTATCCAAAACGAAAGATAATTATACCTTTGTAAATCAAGCGGGTGCGTCGCACCTTCTCTGCCGCGCACCTCGGGGCCAAGTTTAATCCAGTAAAACGAAAACTCGCCCAGCCCCGAAACGTCGTAGTCAAGCATAAGCGAGTAGCCGGAATTTCCCTTCGTGAAGTTATCGTCGGGTATGACGACCGCGAAGGTCTTGCCGGGAAGCTCCTCGTCGCCGCCTGAGAGGCCGCCGAGGTTCGTAAATAAAACACCGCTATTGTAATCGCTTAAAACAAGCGGGGGGACAAACTCCTCCCGTAAGTCCTCGGCCTCGGCGAGGCAAGAGGAATTTAAAAAGTAAATACAAAGTATAGAAAAAAATAATGCTTTCATTGTTTTGTGCTGTGGGCTGTGAGCTATGCGCTATGGGCTGTGGACGTAACGCCCATAGCCCAAGGCACATAGCCCAAAGCTCAATACAAATTAACTCTTCTCGAACGTAATATCGTCTAAGTAGAGGATGCCCTTTTTGTTGGAGGCGATCCTGTCTTCGAATACGATTACGAACTCAGTGAGGTTCGAGAAATCGGTTATACCCTTGAAATCCTTGAAGGGTATTACGATTTTCTGCCATTTGTCGGTTACGTTCGTTA
>JBARPB010000080.1:0-5880 GCA_049642705.1 Candidatus Omnitrophota bacterium | reverse complement strand
CGTATGTAGGGCTCGGCGAGTTCCTGCATCTCAATAGCGGTCTGGACGCGCGTAAATGTGCCTACCCTCTCCAGGGCATCCTGAAGGGCCAGGCCGTTAAGGACCGTGGCGAGCATTCCCATGTAATCGGCTGTGGAGCGGTCCATGCCTTTCTCGGTCGCCGCTTTTAAGCCGCGGAATATGTTTCCGCCGCCGATGACAACGGCGATCTCGACACCAAGATCCTTTACCTCTTTAATCTGCCTTGCAATCGAAAGCATGACGTCGGAGTCGATGCCGTACCCCTTTTTGCCCTCGAGCGCCTCGCCGCTTATTTTAAGGACTATGCGTTTATATTTTGGTTTCATCGCTCGCCCAGTTGATAACGGGTAAATCTTCTAATTACGATATTCTCACCGATTTTTGCGATAAGCGAGTGGAGCAGGTCCTTCACTTTTATCTTCGGGTCCCTGACGAACGGCTGGTCGAGAAGGCAGACTTCCTCGTAGAATTTTTCCAGCTTGCCCGCAAGAATCTTCTCGAGCGCCTGTTTTGGTTTATTTTTCACAGTAGCTGCAAGAATCTCCTTTTCCTTTTTCACCACTTCCTTGGGGACATCCTCTCTTTTTACATACCTCGGCTTCGAGGCGGCAACCTGCATGGATATATCTTTCACGAATTTCTTGAATTCGTCGTTTCTCGCGACAAAATCCGTCTCGCAATTTACCTCGATAAGGACGCCTATTCTTCCGTTGGCATGGATATAGCTTTCCACCTGGCCTTCCTTGGCGGCGCGGCTTGATTTCTCGGAGGCAAGCTTTATTCCTTTTTTTCGCAATATCTCGAGGGCCTTCTCGACGTCACCCTTCGCCTCCTTAAGGGCTCTCTTACAGTCCATGACGCCGGCTTGAGTTTTCTCCCTCAGTATTTTGATAGCATCTAACATTTCTTTCCTTTCACTTACACTTATTTTGTTTTCTTCTTCTTTATGATGGGCTTGTCTTTGGTTTTCTCCTCCTCGGTTTTCTCGAGCTTTATGTCGCCTTCTATAAGCTCCTCTACTTCTTTCTCTTTCACCATCTTTGCGACCTTCTCAAAAGGCGCTTTTTCCGTTTCCATGTCTTTTTTGCCAGCCAGAAACTGGTTTTTTCCCTCGAGCACGCTTTTGGAGATAATCGAAGTAATAAACCCTATGGATTTCATGGCATCGTCATTTCCGGGGATAACGTAATCTATCTTGTCCGGGTTGCAATCCGTGTCCACGAGCGCCACGACGGGGATGGAGAGCTTGTTCGCCTCGTGCACCGCGATCTCTTCCCGCTTGGAATCAACCACGAACATGGCGCCTGGCAATCGGTCCATCTTTCTTATGCCTTCCAGATTTTTGAGGAGATTGGCGATTTTCTTATCAATCGTGGCCTTTTCCTTTTTGGAAATACTCTTGTAGGTGCCGTCTTCCTTCATGTTCTCGAAGGACTCGAGCTTCTTCACGCTCTTTCCTATGGTAAGGAAGTTGGTGAGGGTGCCGCCGAGCCAGCGCTGGTTTACGTAAAACATGCTGCACTTCCCGGCTTCCTCCTTGATGATGGACTGCGCCTGTTTCTTGGTCCCCACGAAAAGGATGTAACTTCCGGCGGTCGCGGCCTCGTTCAGGAACCTGCAGGCCTCGAGAAGCAGTTTCGCCGTCTTTTCAAGGTCTATGATATATATGCCTTCCTTCTCGCCGAATATGAATTTTTCCATCTTGGGGTTCCACTTTCTCGTTTGATGGCCGAAATGGACCCCCGCCTCCAGTAATTGTTTAACTAAAGCTGTCTCCTTTTTTGTCGTCATTCCGTTATGCCTCCTTGGTTTATCGGTGTACTATTATATTGCGTAATCATGTGTTGTCAACGATTTAAATTTAATATTCGTCCCTAAACTGCATATCGTAAAGCCGCTTATAAAGGCCCCCTCTTTCCATGAGCGCCTTATGCGTGCCCGTATCCACAATCCTACCTCTCTCAAGCACGACTATGCTGGTGGCGTGTTTTATGGTGCTCAACCTGTGCGCTATGACAAAAACGGTCCTTCCCTCCATAAGGCGGTCTATGGCCTCCTGCACGTATCTTTCTGATTCTGTGTCAAGCTGTGAGGTCGCCTCGTCAAATATGAGGATGGGCGGGTTTTTGAATATGGCTCGCGCGATGGCGAGGCGCTGCTTTTCACCGCCGGAGAGCCTGAATCCCCGCTCCCCCACGACGGTGTTGTATTGATTCGGCATGTTCATAATAAAATCGTGCGCGTTTGCGATTTTCGCGGCTTTAATAATGTCTTCGGTGGAATGGCCCTTGCTGCCGTAGGTAATATTGGCCGTGACCGTATCGTTGAAAAGAAGCATCTCCTGGGTCACGATGCCTATCTGGTCCCTTAAGGACTTGAGCGTAGCGTCCTTTAAGTCGTTTCCGTCAATCCGAACGCAACCTTTTGAAGGGTCGTAAAAGCGCGATATCAGGTTGACAAGCGTGGTTTTTCCCGAGCCGCTCGGGCCGACTATGGCGATAATCTCGCCTTTTTTTACATCCAGATTTATGTCACAAAGGACATAATCATTCTCGTATTTAAACCAGACACCTTCTAAGGATGTATGTCGCGAGAGGGTCGGGAGAGAAACTGCGTTTTCAATTTCGGTGATTTTCTCGCGCGTATCAAGGAGGTCGAAAATCCTCGTCGCCGCGGCAAGGGCCTGCTGGATAACGGCGTATACCTTGCTTAAGCGCTTGACGGGTTTTATCATGAGAAGAATGGATGTCAGAAATACCGCAAAGGCGCCCCACGAAAGGGTGCCGGCATTGATCTGCGTGTAGGCAAGATAGAGGATTACCACCAGGTATATGGCGCTTGTAAATTCGTTTATCGGGCTTATTATGTTGATTCTCTTTACGGCCTTCATTGCCAGTTTATAAAAACCCATGTTCTGGTTTTTAAATTTCTCGTACTCGTATTTCTGCATGGAGAAGGCCTTCACGATGGGCATGCCGGTTATTATTTCAAAGAGTATCATATTTATATCGCCCATCTTCTCCTGGCTTTTCGTCGTTATCTTACGTATCCTCTTTGATATTATGACCGCGGGCAAGAGTATGCACGGAAAGAGTATTAGGCTTGTGAATATAAACTTAAGCGATATGCCGAAAAACAAGACAACGCACACCACTACGACGAGATGGCATAAGATTTCTACGGGCCTTAAGATAAGGTCAAGGAGCCCGGTGCTTATGGAGTCCCTTACTATGGTGGCGTCGTATGTTATGCGGGTCATCAGTTTTGCCGTCGGGTGCTTGCCGTAGAACTGCATAGAAAGCGAAAGGAGTTTTTTGTATATGGTGTCTTTCACGTCCCTTACGACGCGTTGGCTTAGGTCGTTCATGAGGTAAACCTGCAGAAAGTCAAAGAAGTTGCGCAGCAGAAAATACACGAGCGCCCCTATAAGAAGTATCACCACAAGCCGCATCTGGGGTAAAGTGTTTATCGCCTCGACGAGGTTTGTTATGAAAAGCGGGGCCTTAACGTGCGGCGGGATGGTAATTTGCGAACCCCTTATGAGATTATCCACCACCGGTATAAGCGCCGTGGGCGAGATGCTGTTTACGACGCTGTAGACGAGCATGGACAAAAACGCCAGGAATAAGACCCATATATGCGGCCTGACGAACCCGATCAGCCTTTTGTAATCTCGTATATCCTGCTTCATGGTAGCGTAAAATATTAACATATAAGAGGCCTTTTGTCGAGAGAAAAAGGTATAAAAACGCTTGATATGGCGGCGGGGGTGTGGTAGAATTGGGTTTTGACAAAGGACAGGAAAATGGCTAACGTTAATGTAGGCGTCGTGGGCGTGGGGTATCTCGGCTCGCTTCATGTGCGGGTGTATTCGCAGTTAAAGAATGCCAATCCTGTCTGCGTCTGTGACATCGATAAAAAAAAGGCCAAGAAAATAGCGAAGAAATACCGGCTCTGGTATTTCCCGGACTACCGGACCCTCTTCGATAAAGTAGATGCCGTAAGTATCGCCGTCCCGACAAGCCTGCATTACAAAATCGCAAAAGATTTCCTCAATAACGGCATCCATGTCCTCATCGAAAAGCCCATTACACAGACCGTGGAAGAGGCGCAGGAATTAATAGATATCGCAAACTCAAAGAATCTCACCATGCAGGTAGGGCACATCGAAAGGTTCAATCCGGTCGTAAGGGCAGTGGAGCCGTATCTTAAGGCACCACGCTTCATCGAGTGCCACAGGTCCGGTCCTTATACAAAGAAAAAGCGCGTAAAGGACGTGGGCGTCGTGCTGGACCTCATGATACATGATATAGACATAATACTCTCTCTTGTAAAATCCGAAGTGAAAAATATCGAAGCTGTCGGGATAAGCACGATTTCTCCCTACGAGGATATAGCAAACGTACGCCTCAATTTCAAAAACGGAACAATCGCCGATATTACCGCAAGCCGCGTGACAAAGGAGGAGGTGCGAAAGATAAAAATATCCCAGGAGGATTCATACATAACGCTTGACTACCTCCACCTGGACGCTCACATAGTAAGGAAAATCGACGGCAGGATAGTAAAAGAAAGAATAAAACCGGAGAAAAAAGAGCCTCTCAAGCTTGAGCTTAAATCTTTCATATCATCCATTCAAAATGGTACAAAACCCCTCGTTTCGGGAGAGGAAGGAAAACGCGCGCTCGCAGTCGCCATGAACATCCTGGGAAAAATAAAAGCTTCTAAGAGATGAAACACGCCATTCTCATAAGCGCCGGGGAGCGTTCCGGCGATATCCACGCCGCGAATCTCGTCGGCAATTTAAAGAAATTAAATCCGGATCTTGATTTTTTCGGAATCGGCGGCGGAAAAATGGGAGCGCAGGGGGTCGACCTCGTCGAGAGAATGGATAAGCTCTCCATCATAGGTCTCTCGGGAATAGTATCAAACCTCGGCCGGATACGCAGTATTTATAAAAGGATTTTAGACAGGGTCAAAAAGGACCCGCCCCGGGCCGCCATCTTAGTCGACTATCCGGGATTCAACCTTATTCTCGCGCGGGCGCTTAAAAAAAGGGGAATCCCCGTAATCTATTACATAACACCTCAGGTGTGGGCATGGGGCGCGTTCAGAATACGCTCAATAAAAAAATACGTCGATAAGGCAATAGTAATCCTCGCCTTTGAAGAAAAAATCTTCCAAAATTACGGAATCAACGCAACCTTTGTCGGGCATCCCATTCTCGATGGCGGAAAAGATTTACCCGAGGTGAAATTATTGGGGCTCGACGAAAACAAGACGACGGTTGCGCTCCTGCCCGGCTCAAGGGCACAAGAGGTAAAAAACCTGCTGCCCCTCATGCTCGAGGCGGCCGGCCTCATATCGAAGGAGAAATCTGTCCAGTTTGTACTTTTGGAAAGTTCCGGCGTAAGCAACGATATTTACGAAGCGATATTAAAAAAATACCCTATTTCCCCCGCTCTAATCAAGGACAATACGCGCGGCTGTTTGTCTATCGCGGATTTTGTACTTACCGCCTCGGGCACGGCAACGCTGGAATGCGCTATAATGGAAAGGCCTGCGCTTATTACTTATAAATTATCTTTTTTGTCATTTGTTCTTGCTAAAATCTTTGCAAAAACAAAAACACCGATAATCGAGAAAAAGCGGCGTATCGGCCTTGTGAATATAATTGCGGGGAAAGTAGTTCTCCCGGAAATCCTGCAGTATAGCGCCACGCCACGGAGGCTCGCCTCGGAAGTCCTCTCTATTATATCCTCGAAGGAAAAAATGGAGAGACAAATAGAGGAGTTAAGGCGGGTAAAAAATGCACTCGGATCTCCCGGTGCGTCCTTTAGGGCGGCAAGAATAGTGAAT
>JBARPB010000079.1:0-2286 GCA_049642705.1 Candidatus Omnitrophota bacterium | reverse complement strand
GGCCGGACTGCACCGGTGTCATACGCGTTTAACCTCTCCTGCGGATCGACCAGAAACGTAGTGAACTGCCAGACATCTTCCGTTTTCGGTCTGGAATAGTCGAATTTTGTGAATTTTGTATTCAGGTTTTTAAGAGGCGTCCAATCGACGGCTCGCGAGACGAATGGTTTTATATAAGGCATGGAAACCTCAAGAATCGGCTCGTGATCCACGTCATCCGGCAGCAAGAAACCCCTTCGCGGATTTTTTATCATCCATATAGCGGCCGCAACTACCGATATGGCAACCTGAAGCGTGGTTGCCTGCTGGTGGGGAACAAGCCTTCGTGCTTCGTGGATGTCAAGAATACTCCCGCACCACCACGACTTAAAATCGTGCCCCATGAGAAGCACGCCGAGTTCATCGCGGCCGTCTATGATTTCGTCGCTCATAATTCTTTGTTTTTCCTGCAGCTTAAACTGCCTCATCTCAAGCTCATGCAGGCTGTTAATAGCGGCGTTAGAAGGGCAGTACGCGTAGTGGACGGTAGGCCTGTAAACGGCAACGCCGTTTTCCCATACCGTAAGGCGGTCCGAAATACCGAAGGCCTCGCCGTGGCGTATAACCATGCCGGTGATTTCGCCGCACGGAACCCACGAACGTACCCACGTTTTCATTCCCAGGGTGCTTAAGCAGATCTGGTTCTTGGGGCCGATTTCATGGAAGAAAGCGTTCTTCGGAATATAGCGTTCATGCGTCCCCCAGCCGAGTTCCGCTGGCGCAACCCCTTCCTCGAAAAATCCCTCTATGCTCCATGTATTTACAAATTCATTTATCTGTTTAGGTTTATCGGTAATCTGTGTATCCCGCTCGCTTATATGAATAATTTTTACGCCCTCGATTTCAGCGAGCTTCGCAAAATTTTTATCCGCCAATGCCTTTTCAAGCTCTTTTTTTCTCGGGTCATCAAGTTTTTCCTTAAGAATTTTTTTGGCGATATCGATAAGGGCGTATTTTGTGAAATGCGATACAAGGCCCGGATTTGCGCCGTGGTCAACGATAGAGGTAGAGCCGTCATTGGTTTTCCAGGCATTTAGCATCCTTCGGATTTCCATGTGCCTTGAGTAAAGCGTGTACTTGGTAGGCTTGTTGCGTTCGGAATCCTTGTAGGGGTCCCATTCCTCTACGGAGGTGTTGACATATAAAATATTGTTAAGGTGGCACCACTGGACCATGGCGATGCAATCAATGTTCCAGGCGAGGTCTATGATCATATCGCCAGGACCTACATATTTTTTAAGGAGGCGCGTGAAATTATCGCGGGTGATTCTGTCGGTAACGTATTTTACGCCTTTATCGAGGGCATCTTTGACGCGCGCACGGTTATCGACAAAGTCCATAATGGTGATTTTATTCGCCGGCATTTCAATTAATCTAAGAATAAGCCCAATAGCGCACTGCGAAACGGAGCCGCAGCCTATCACCAGAAGTTTACCGTTGAATTTCATTATCACACCTCCTTAAAACGAGTATAGCATATTTTTTTATTTTTGAAAAGAAAAAATGCGTGATTTATGATATAATAGTAAAGACATTTTTGCAACTATTTTTTGCCGAAAGAAACGGACAGACCTAGTAGGTCGGGAAGGTTAGCATGAAAACAGCAGTAATTTATTATTCCTTTACGGGAAACACGCACCGCGTGGCGCAGATTATAATCGATATTTTAAAAAGTAAAGGCGAAGAGGCTATCCCTGTAAGGATAAGGCCTCTAAAAGAAGAGACGAGTTTCCTCGGGCAGTGCAAGGAAGCATTCTTCGCGAAAAAACCCGAACTTTATAAGACGCTTCTGGACCTTGGGGATTTCGACCGCGTTATCCTGGGAAGCCCGGTATGGGCGTTTAAGCCAGCCCCCGCCATTAATACCTATCTGGATAAATGTAGTTCGTTAAAAGGCAAAGAGGCGATTTCTTTTGTTACTTACGGAAGCGGCGCCGGAAAGGGAAGGGCCCTTGAAATAATGAAAAGGGGTCTTGAGGCAAAAGGCGCGCACGTTGCAGGAACAATGTCGTTCCAGCAAGGTGAAAATATAGCAGTGTGTAAAGAAAAATTGAGTAAAATGCTTTGAAAGGAAGACGGCAATGCAAATCAAGGAAATAAAAACAGAAAATCTGCAAACAGAAAAATTTATTGAAGAAAAAGTAAAGGAGATTTCTTCTATCGTTGGAAACGGATTGGCAGTCAATGCGCTTTCCGGCGGAGTAGACTCTTCAGCCGTTACCATGCTGGGCCACAGGGCCCTGGGCC
>JBARPB010000078.1:0-14114 GCA_049642705.1 Candidatus Omnitrophota bacterium | reverse complement strand
GCGTAGAGTTCCTCTATGTCCTTGTTCCTCATCCTGACGCACCCCTTGGTGATGTGCTTGCCGATGGAAGAGTCGTCGTTCGTGCCGTGGATGCCGTATCCCGCCGCCGAAAGCCCCATCCAACGCGACCCGAGTTCGTACTCAGGCGCCCCCGGCTCGACGATGGCACCGACTTTGTACCAGAGGGGGCTTATGAGTTTTTCCTCTATCTTAAATGTTCCGATCGGCGTACACAGATTTTCTCCCGTGGAAATCCTGTAGGTCTTCACGATTTCGCCGCCGGGTTTCCTGAGCTCAAGGGTATTCTCCGCTTTATCTATCAAAATGTCGAATTTTGCCTTGTTGACCTTTAAAAATTTTCCCGGCAGTATAAGGTCGCCCTTAATGTTATTTGATTTTTTAAGCAATTCGACGGTTGTATCGAACTCGGAAGCGATCCTGACCAGCGTGTCGCCGCGTTTTATTTCGTAGGAGAAGCTGTCTTCGGTGGGGAGATCGGAGAAAAGAATTTTTATGTTTAGCCCTTCTATTACTTTTCGTGCCTTGGCGGCATCGGCCGAGGCGGGGAATTGCGCGATAAATCTTTTAAAAGCCGCTTTTGCCTTTAAATAATCCTTTTTTGCCAGGTAGCCCTCGGCTGCGTTCAAAAGCGATTCCTCGTTTTCCAGGTCAGCCCGGCTGATTTTGAGTTCGCTCCTCCTGGAAGCAAACTTTTTCAAACTGAACGAAAAAAGAAGGATAAGCCCGCCCAGAAGCACAATAATTAAAATTAGGAATTTCTTATTCATTTATGCGCAAGTTCCTATTAGCCGTATAAGTTCCAGAGCAAAAACGCGATCGTGATGCCGCAGGCGATGCCGGCAAAAACCTCCACGGGGGTGTGCCCGAGAAGTTCCTTTAGCCTGTCCTCCTGGATGCGCTTCTTCCAGTAGATATCGTCCAGTATCTTGTTTAAAATCTCCGCCTGCTTTCCGGTCGCCCGCCTAAACCCCTGGGCGTCGGCGATTACTATGATGGCGAAGAGAAGCGCGACAACGAATATAACGGAGTCAAACCCGCACGATAAGCCCACCAGGACGGCCAGCGCGCTTACGGTTGCCGAGTGCGAGCTCGGCATGCCGCCTGTACCGATAAACCAGCGGAAATTAAATTTCTTTTCCTTTATAACACCTATGATTACTTTTATGATCTGCGTGATAATCCAGGTGTAAAGGGTAAACCAGAGTATTTTATTGGTGACGATTTCAAGTAATGCATCCCTTGTAGTAGGCATGTGTTCTCCTATGGCAATATTAAACAGATATTATAATATAGAATTGGCTCTGGCGCAACCAAAACCTATCCGGGGAAGGCGGATTATTTCCCGATGCAGAATTTCGAGAATATCCTCTCCAGTATATCCGGTTCTATCGTCTCGCCCAGGATAGAACCGAGGAAGAATAACGCCTCTTTCAGCTCGGAGGCGGCTATTTCGGGTTTCGGGAACGGCTCTTCCCGCAGCGCATTTATGGCTTTTCGTACGCATTTACGGGCGCGCTCAAGGTCTTTCTTGTGCCTCAGATTCGTTACAAAGGTCCCTTCCGGATGCGGGAGGCGGCCGTGCCAGATCTCACCCAGTATTGCTTCTTCTATTCTATTCAGGTTCTTTTTTCTCAGCAAGGAAGCTTCTATTATCCTGTCTTTCTGCGTAACGTTCTTTACCTTGTTTAGATCGAGCTTTTTCGGTAGGTCGCTTTTATTGGCAACTATTATGAACTTTTTCCCTTTTATCTTATTGAATATATTGCTGTCGGTTTTCGACCAGGCCTTGCTTGAATCCAGCATGAACAAAATAAGGTCGGCTCTCTTTATATAGGACTTGGATTTTTGCATGCCGTGTTTTTCCACAATACCCCTGGCAGCGGAGATACCCGCGGTATCAACGACCCTTATGGGTATGTCCTTTAAGCATATTTCTTCCTCTATCGCGTCGCGGGTAGTGCCGGGAATCGGGGTAACGATAACCCTGTTTCTCCTTAGGAAGGCGTTCATAAGCGAGGATTTACCTACGTTTGTCTTGCCGCATATAACACACATTATGCCTTCCTTAAAGATAATGCCTTTTTCGGCGTCGTCGATAAGCTTTTTTATCCCGCCGGAAATACGCGCGAGTTTCCGCAAAAGATCCTTTTTAGGCGCAAGTTTTATATCCTCTTCCGAAAAATCAATCCGCGCCTCTATTTCGCTTAAGGTATCCAAAAGGTCTTTTTTCATTCGATTTATTTTCCCGGAAAGTTCACCCTCCAGCTGGCCGAGAGCGACCTTCATCGAACCCTCCGTCTTGGAACGGATAATATCAAGAACCGCCTCCGCCTGGGCGAGGTCGATCCTTCCGTTTATGAATGCCCTTTTCGTAAACTCGCCCGGTTCGGCAAATCGCGCACCCAGGTTTAGAACCAAATCCAGAACTTTCCGCAAGGGAACTATGCCGCCGTGGCAATTTATCTCGACGATGTCCTCTTTCGTGTAGCTTTTTGGCGTCTTCATGACGGTAAGCAGCACTTCATCAATAATTTCGGATTTTTTCACAATGTGGCCGTAATGGACGGTATATGTTTTAAACTTGGACGGCTTAACCTTGTCCTTCGAGACGAAAACCCTATCCGCTATGGAAAGCGCACTTCTGCCGCTCAAGCGCACTATGCCGATTCCGCCTTCGCCTACCGGTGTTGATATAGCAACGATTGTGTCTTCCATGCCTCACCTGCCACGAAAAAAGACCCCGCGACCAGTATCATATCCTCGGGCCCCGCCGAAACCTGCGCTTTCTCCATCGCCTCGCCTACGGAATCCGTCAAAGTTACGAATTTTGCTTTTGTAAAACGCGCAATAGAACGCGGCTCTTCGGCGCGTTCTATCTTCGCCTTTGTTAAAATAACAGAATCGGCCAGGGGCGCGAGTTCTTCGCATACGCCTCTTATGTCCTTTTCCTTCAAAATACCCAATACTAAAATAAGCCGTTTATAGTTAAAATTTCTTTTAATCGTTTCTTTTAAGGCGTTGGCGCTCGCCCTATTCTGTGCGCCGTCGAGGATGATGTAAGGGTTCCTTGCTATTACCTCGCACCTTGCCGGATTCTCCGTTTTCTCGAGCCCCTTTTTTATGCCGTTTGTCAACCTACCCCTGATCAACCTACGCGGTTGATTGGGGTCGGTTGAGGGAGACATGGTTTTCTCTAAGCTTTCGATTGCAGCGACGGCGCAGGCGGCATTTATCACCTGGTGCCGGCCGAGAAGGCGGCTTGTGCAATGCTTGTATCTGGTAAATATGCCCCGAATATCAAATATTTCTTTTTCAGAGTCGTGATAAATCTCTTTGAAACCTACATCCCTTCCGACTAAGATAAGCGGGGTGTTTAAAGATTCGCACTTTTTCCGGATCACTTCGAGCGCCTCTTCTTCCTGGGGGGCGCTTATTACAACGCAACCGGTCTTTATGATGCCGCTTTTTTCAAAAGCTATTTTCTCCAGGCTGTTTCCCAAAATATGGGTGTGGTCGTAGCTTATCGGCGTTACAACCGAAATGAGGGGTTTTACGATATTCGTCGCGTCCAGCCGGCCGCCCAGGCCGACTTCTATCACGCCGAAATCTATTTTTTCCGCTTTGAAATAGTTAAAAGCGAGGAGCGTGTAGATTTCAAAATATGTCGGGGAAAACCCTAAATTCTCGCTATCGAGTTTCCTTTTTATCCCGCCGGCGCAAAAGGCGAAATCATCTTCGTTTATCGTTTCGTTATTGATTTTTATTCGTTCGCGCGGTTCAATAAGATGCGGGGAGGTGTAGAGCCCGACATTAAAACCTGCCTCTTTCAGTATGCCGGATATAAAAGAGGCGATTGAGCCCTTGCCTTTCGTGCCGGAGATATGAATAACCGGAAAGCTATCCTGTGGGTTATTAAAAATTTCCGCCAGGCGCCACATCCTCTCCAGGTTAAATAACTCGCGGCCCTTATACCCTATCTTCTCGTAGTCTATAAACGAGTCTAAATACCGAACCGCTTCAGGGTAGTCCATGATTTTATTCTTCGAGGATTTGGATTTCGGTTTTGAGGAGGCGGATTTTGGCCCGGAGTCTCTCAAGCGCTTTGCGGAGGGTAGCGATTTCCTTTTCCAGTTTACCCACCCTCTTATTCCAGATAGAGACTTCGTCGGCGGAGAGGGAGAGTTCTTTTTTCTTTTCAAGGAGTTTTATTATATTTTTTAACTTCGCGAGGGAACCTTTAAGTTCCTTCTTTTCTGAGGCGTATGCTGAACGTCTCTCTTGTAGTTTTGCCCGTAGGTCGCGTATGTTGGGCTGCATCCCCTCTTTCAGCGAGAGAATCTTTGTATCTAGACTGTTTTTTCTATCCCTTAAATCCGTTCTAAGCGAGCGTATCTTTTGCGAGGTATCGTATTTCTGTTTCCGGTAAGATTCTTTTAAATCCGAAATTTTCGCGCTTATGCGCTTCTTCGCGTTTAAATCCTTCTCGAACGACGGGTCCTTCTCGAGAACCTCCTTTAATCTGCTTTCGCTCACACGCCCGCATCCAGTGAGGCATATGGATATAATGAGAGATAAAATAACGAATTTTGTCATTTAAATTTATACGCTGAACCTAAAGTCCACTATATCCCCGTCCCTTATTTTATACTCTTTTCCCTCCAATTTCAACAACGCTTTTTTCTTCGCAGCTTGCATTGAGCCGCACGAGGCCAAATCATCAAAATTTATAACCTCCGCTTTTATGAATCCTTTCTGTATGTCCGAATGGACTCTTCCCGCTGCCTCTATCGCACTCGTGCCCATTTTCACCGGCCATGCCTTCGATTCGTTGCCTTTAACGGTGAAAAAAGTTATGTAACACAGTGCCCCGTACGCAAGCTTGATTACTTTCTCCCGCGTGGTTTCCTCGACACCCAGTTCCTTCATGAAGGCAGTCTTTTCGGATTCGTCCAGATCGGCTATTTCAGCCTCAAGTTTTGCGCAGAATTCCATGCACCTTATATTTTTACCTTTGCAAAAATCTTCTATTTTTTTCACCGCGGCGTCTGATTTTTGGCTCTCGGATATATTGCCGACGATAAAGAGGGGCTTCATGCTTAAAAATTGGAATCCGCGAATCTGCCTCTTCTCGCCGCCGGTCAACTCCAGATCCCTGAGGGGCCTGTTTGCCTCCAGAAACTGTTTACATTTAACGAGCGCCTCTTTCTCGAGGGTTTTTTCTCTCGAATCCTGCTGTTTCATCTCCTTCTCCAGTCCGGGAAGGCGGTGATTAATTATTTCGAGGTCCGCCAGGATAAACTCGACGTCCATATCTTCGATATCCTTGATTGGGTCCCGGCCGGAAAACACGCCCAAGACTTCCATGAGCGCTTCCACTTCCTTTATCTGCGGTATATGAAAACCGGGCAGGTCCTCGAACACTATCTCGGCGCAGGTAAGTTTTTTAGGATTGAATATGGATTTTATTTTTTCTAATCGCGGGTCCTGGATTTTTACGGCCGCGAGGTGCGGCTTTGTGGGGTCAAGGGTTTCCGTCTCTTCTTTTTTCTTCTGGGTAATTGCTTTGAAACACGTTGATTTGCCGCAACCGGGAAAGCCTATTATCGCAATCTTCATCTCAGCCGCATTTAGAATACCCGCATGCCCTGCAGACCATGCAGCCCTCGACATGCCACAGCGCCCCGCCGCAATCGGGGCACACGCCTACGATGTTGCCCGTTTTCTTCTTCACGGCTACACCCCCTGTTGCCATCGGAGCTAATGGTTCCGGTTCCGGCTCAATTTTTTCCTTTCCCTTTGTCTTGACAAGGCGTCTTTCTATAACGCGCGCGATAGCATCGCTACAGGAGAATATCCTTCCGCCTTTTTCCCAGCTCGGCGACGGGCATCTTATCCCCTTCAGCTGCTCGATGATGGAGTTGGTGTCTATGCCGCTTCTTAAAGCCAAAGACAAGAGCCTCCCGATGGCCTCGAGCTGGCTCATGGCACATCCGCCGGCTTTCCCCATCTGCATAAATACTTCAAAAGGCAGACTCTTCTCGTCTTCATTAATGGTAACATAGAGGTTGCCGCAGCCGGTGGCTATCTTCGTAGTGGTGCCGTAGATAACATCGGGCCTCGGGCGGGGGACTATTTTCGAAACGGGCTCTACGACTTCCTTCTCTTTCTCGATATTTAATACCTGTTCCTGGCGCGATTTATCCCTGTACACGGTAACACCCTTGCAGCCTGCTTTATATGCAAGCATATATGCTTTCTTTATATCAACTTCCGTGCTCTCGCTGGGGAAATTTATCGTCTTGGAAACGGCGTTGTCCGTATGTTTTTGGAATGCGGCCTGAATCTTTATATGCCATTCGGGAGAGGTGTCATGGGAGGTAACAAAAATCTTTTTTACCTCTTCGGGAATTTCCGGAAAATCCTGTACGCTGCCTTTCCGGGCAATCTTTTTCAAGAGCCCTTCGCTCCAAAATCCCTTTTCTTCTGCTATTTTTTTAAAAGCGCGGTTGATTTCGGGGAGCCTGTCTTTATCCATCACCTCTTTATAATAGACGAGAGCAAAAATCGGCTCTATTCCGCTGGAACAATCCGCAATGATGCTCAGTGTTCCTGTCGGAGCGATTGTGGTCAATGTCGCGTTTCTCAAGTTAGGCCCGCCCGGTTTATCATATACGCTGTCTTTTATATTGGGGAAAGCGCCTCTTTCTTCGGCAATCTTGCAGGATGTTTTTCTGGCTTCGGTTAATATAAAGCCCATAACCTTGTCTGCTGCGGATATGGCCTCATTTGAATTGTAGGGTATTCCCAATTCAATAAGCATATCGGCAAAACCCATAACGCCCAATCCTATCTTGCGGTTAGCCTTTGTTATTTTCTCGATTTTCTCCAGCGGAAATCTGTTCATATCAATAACGTTGTCGAGAAAATGAACCGTTGTCTTTATGGTTTTCGCGAGTTTGTCCCAATCAATTTTTCCGTCGGCAACCATCCTGGAGATATTTATCGAAGCCAAGTTGCACGATTCATGGGGCAAAAGTACCTGCTCTCCGCATGGGTTAGTTGACTCGTACAATCCGATCTTGGGCGTCGGATTAAATTCATTCATTTTATCGATAAATATAATTCCGGGTTCGCCGTTTTTCCACGCCATTTTTACTATGAGATTAAAAACTTCGCGGGCACTCAACTTCTTAACCGCCTTTTTAGTGTGGGGATCTATGAGATCATAATCTTCGCCCATATTTACTTTCTTCATAAAATCTTCCGTAATGGCTACCGAGATATTAAAATTGGTTATCGCTTTATCATTTTCCTTGCAGGTAATAAATTCTAAAATATCCGGATGATCGACATGCAGTATGCCCATGTTGGCCCCGCGCCTCATTCCTCCTTGTTTCACGGCTTGTGTCGCCGCGTCAAATACCTTTAAGAAGGAAACCGGACCGCTGGCTACGCCTCCGGTTGAACGCACCTGGCTGCTTTTGGGGCGCAATCGTGAAAAAGAAAATCCTGTTCCCCCTCCTGACTTGTGGATCATGGCCGTATCTTTAATGGTTTCAAATATTGATTCCATCGAATCCTCTATCGGCAGGACAAAACAATTGTGTACAGCTACACCATTAGCCAAATAGCTATGGTCTTTCTCTACTTCTAAATTATATACATTTCCATCGAACGACTTGTTTTCTATTTTAACAATCGGTCGTAATGTTATATCTCCCCTTTTGATATATTGGGGAAACCTTTTTCTTTCCCCGTATTTTCCTTTGTTTATGGCTTTTACTAATTCTTTACATTCGGATGGAGCTGCGCTGATTCTGTATGCCTTTTTTGTTCCTCCTTTTGGTTTTCTATGGTTCATATTAAAATTGTAGCCTAGCCTTAACAGGATATTCCACATATCATTTGCTAATTTCTCATTCGATAAGCTAAGAAATATTAAGTCTTGTGTTTCTTTTTTTGAATAACAACCATCTCCTCTAAATAACCCTACGGCTAGATTAAATTGTTTCTCTGGCGGCAAAGAAATTATCCATTCAGGTAGTTTTTTCCCGTTAAATCCTTTTCCGAATAAGCTATAAAATAACTCTGCTACTATCATCGAATTAAATCTTAGCTGAATTGTCTTCTGTTTTTTTGTAAGTTCTTCTTTTGCCGTAAGATTAAATTTCTCTTTCATTATTTTTTTTACTTCTTTGCAGAATTCTTTTTCTCTTAGATTAAATGTAAATCTTATCATGCCATATTTATTATATCTTTTGCTTAATGACCCATCAGCTAACCAATAACCGACCAGCCTTAAGAAATCATTATCAATTTCTATTTTATCGGGTATTTTTTTTCCCTTATTCGGTCTTCCCTTGGCTACTAAATATTTTCCCTTTTTTAGATAACTGTTATCCGTAAGATAATCCTTAATTCTTATTCTGTTTATATCTTTTATTTCTCTATTTGTATTTATTACGACGAAGTCTTTTTTTACCAATCTCTTTATAGGTATCCATTCTGGTTTAACGGATTTGTTAATAAATTCGCAATTATGTTTATATTCCCTGGGTATTTTTAGACAATACTTTTTTATAAATCCGTTGCATTTATTGTTTTTCATTCTTTTGCATACAAGTTCTTCTTTTTTTATAGCGAGAACTGGATGTTCTTCTGTAACATTTAGGGTAGGTTTCATTAACCCTTGAATATTTACTGTATAAATTTTACCCTTATATTTTCTTTGATACAGTTCCGACACTTTTCCCATTCTTCCTTTGGCTGTTACTATTTTATCTCCTATTTTTACCTGGTTTATATTTTTATATCCCGGGTTTGATAGAATCTTTTGTTCTTTTGTAAAACAAGCGCTTAATTGCTGAAGGTCCCTGCCGGCGTTCATGAGCGTGGGGGAATTCGGCAGGAATTCCAGGCTCGCCATTGCATTATAAAATTCTTCCTCGGTCTCGCGGATATCCTTGTTTTTATCGTACAGTCTGTCCGCTACCGCTATATTGGCGGCCACCCGGCGGAACATTTCCTCCGGCGTCTCGGCAACTTCGCCCTTCTCGTTTTTGGCGAGGTACCTTCTCTCCGTAACCTTTATTGCGTTTTCCGACAAATGCAATTTCTCCGTTTTCATTTCAGTTTCCCTCCTCATAAAACAAGTATATCATAAAAAACGGATTTGTCAAGGTAAAAACACAATATATTGGGGTTCTCGACGGTAAAAGACACTATGTATAGTGGTTTGGCAGGATAGCTATTACCCGCTTATTTCTGGGTTTTCAGCGTATCCTTGAGCTCGCTGAATCCCGCAAAAAGCGCAATGCCGCCTCCGAGTATAAGTAGGGCCGGAACGGCGCCTCTTAAAATGAAAAGAAATTCGTACCACCAGGCAATGAGAAGGACAAGCCCTACGAAAGCGACCAGTCCACCTATTATAATGCTTAAAGTTTTACCCACGATAGAATTATACCACAAGCTCCGGAAATGACAAGTTATTTTTTTAAACCTCGCCCTTTCTGCTACTATGAGATTCTGCGAACAAGAAAGGGCTGGGTTAATAATAATCGCTCATGAAGCTGTTTATTATATCTTCGCGCGTTACGGTACCCACCACTTTTTTGTTCCGCGTAACAGGAAGCCGCCTGAAGGGATGCTCCATGAAAACCTTCGAGACATATTCCAGCGAGTCGTTTTCTTTAACCGACAAGACAGTTTTCGTCATGATGTCTTTCGCCGTAAGCTTCATGAAATCTTCCGATTCCATCGCCCTTATGATATCCTGCTCGGAAACAACACCGATGAGACCGCCCCTTCCATTTATGACGGGGATGTTGCTTATCTTTTTTTCCGTGAGAAGTTTGCTGATGTGCTGTATGGGCTCGTGGATTTTGGCGACAATGATTTCTTTTTTCATAACATCTTTTACATAAGGCATAAAATCACCTCTTTCCTTTGTTATTGTAAAATATGTGTGTTTTGTTGAACGGCACTTTATAAACCGAATTAAAACATTTGATAAGAACGGAGCCTTTTTTCCTGGATTCGGCGAAGATTTTAATCCTTTTATTGCCGGCTGAAATCCTCAAGATGCAATTTCTCCACTTAAGGCAGAATTTTATGTTTCTCCAGTGGCCGGGAAGCCGCGGTTCGAAGGACGGCAGGTTTTCGATGTTCCTGCCACCGGCGAACCCCATTACCACTGCCTGCCACGTGCCGCCGAGCGAGGCGGCGTGTATGCCGTCTCCTGAGTTAGAGTGCGTATTTTTAAGGTCTGCGTAGAGCGAAAAGAGGAAGTATAGATAGCTCCTGGTGCGGTCCTTAATTTCGGATGCGATTATCGAATGAACGCTCGGGCTAAGGGATGATTTATGCAGCGTCCGCTTTATATAATATAAATAGTTTTCCGCTTTTTGAATTTCCCTGAAATTCTCCGGAAGAAGGTACATGAGCATTACGACGTCGGCCTGTTTCACGAGTTGGGTCTTTTTGATATCACTCAAGGAAATCTCGTGGGGCAGGATTGGCATGAAGTAGTGATTGAATTTTTTCAGGATAATATCTTTTTTTCTGAAATAACCGTCGAATTCCTCTATAATTCCCTTCGATTTTGAGAACGGGAATTTTATATTTTCCGCGACGTGCAGCCAATTTTCGGTTTCCTTATCTTTAAGCGAAATTTTTCTTGCTATTCTCCTAAAAGCACGCGGCCTTCTCTTTTTGAAGCGCTCGTATAGCTCTTTCGCCTTGCGGAGATTCCACTGGGCCATTTTGTTGGTATAGGCGTTATTGTTGACGTTTTCGTGAAATTCGTCGGGGCCGATTACGCCATTTATGTCGAATTTCTTTTTCTTCCGCCTGCGCGTCACGCGGCTCGCCCAGAACCTGGCTGACTCAAGCACTATCTCCAGCCCCGCCTTCAGCATGAAGTCGACGTCACCTGTTGTATTAAAATAATGAGAGACGCCGTAGGCGATATCGGAGACAATGTGATGCTCCATGTCGCCGGTGTGGATTTCTATGATCGAGCCGTCCAGGTTCTTCGCATACGGCGGGGTTGTCTCCTCACCGGTGTCGGCGGATTCCCACGGGAAAAGCGTGCCTTCGTAGCCCTTGGCTTTTGCTATCCGCCGGGCCTCGTCGAGACGGTGGAACCTGTACATCAAAAGGTTCCTCGCGACCTCGGGGTTTGTATATATAAAAAATGGCAGGATGAAAATCTCCGTGTCCCAGAAAACGTGCCCCCTGTAACCGTGCCCGCTCAAGGTCTTCGCGCCTATGCTCACGTTGCCGTCGCCTTCCTTGCCGGCTATGAGCAGGTGGTACATATTGAAACGCAGGGCCTTCTGGGCTTCCTTGTCACCGGCTATTTTTATGTCCGCTGTCTTCCATCTTTCCCGCCACGCGTCCTGGTGCCTTTCCAGTAGCACCGTAAACCCGAGATCCTTCGCCCACCGTAAATCCTTTACCGCTATCCTCTTCAGTCTTTCATGCGTGATATGCCTTGAGGTATGTATTGAGAAAATCTTCGTAAAACACACTGTCTCGCCTCTTTTTAACGACATGTTGAAGATTTTGTTCAGGGTGCCCACGCCCTGGCCCACGCCTCTTTTTACGGCGAGAAACGAGGCGTAAGCCATCCGGATCTTTTTCGTAAAGGTCTTGACGCAGAGATAGTTCATGTCCTCGGTGGCAGAAACGTCCACAAGCTGCGTGTGCCTTTTTCTTCCTTCCAGAATATCTCCGGGATTTGTCACCGAATCATCCACCGTGTCCTGGACTATAATCCTGGCGGCCTTATCCATGGCTTTCAGGTAAACCTGCATCGCCCCGATGTGCGGGTCGCGCAGGCTGAAAAAGCGAAGCGATTCATATAAAAATTTTCTTTTCTTCGTATCCGAAAATACCGTCCTCCTTGCGAGGACACCGTTTCTTAAGTCCAGCGTCCTTCTGTTTTCCAGGATATCCATCCTGCTGATATCCAATTTTTCGCCCTCTACCGCAATGCGGAAATCGATGGGGTTGGGCGCATTTACCAGTTCCGTAACCATGGACGCCGCTTTGTCGTAAACGCCCGCTACGTATGTACCCGCCTCAGTGCCGTCCGGTATTTCCTCGTAAATACCCCTTGAGCCGATATAGCCGTTCCCGAGCGTAAATAAGCTCTCTTTCACCTTTAACCGGCGCGGGGAGTACCCGTCTTCGGTAATGAGCCAGCTTTCGTCCGCCAGGTATTTGGAAAATCTGCTTTTCATGTCTTAAAAAGCCCTTTCAGTTTTGCGTAATTGACCTCGGCGAGGTCGCTTACTACAATATCCGCTTTTTTAAGAACCTCTTTGTCTTCCCTTCTTGCGATGCCGACGCAGCGCATCATGCCGTTTTTGGCGGCTTCCACGCCGAGTATCGCGTCTTCGAAGACCACGACCTCGTCCGGAGAAAATCCGAGCTGCGAGGCGGCCAGAAGAAATATCTCCGGGTCGGGTTTTCCTTTTTTGAAATCGTTTCCGCTTACAATAGTGTCAAAAAGCGTAATGAATTTTACCTTCTCCAGTATATATCTGCAGTTTTTGCTGGAAGAGGCGGCGGCGACTTTTATGCCGTTTTTCTTAAGTTCTTTTATCAGTTCCACCGTGGACTGATATGTCTCGATCGCGCCTGCGTCAACGAGCTCAAGGTAATAGCCTTGTTTTTTCGCGCCGGCTTTTTCGAGCTCCCCGGCGCTTAAGTTCGTAAGGATGGCCCTTGCGCCGTCAAGCCGCGGTATACCGTCAACTTTTTTCTTATAGTCCTTAAACGTAAAATTCTTGCCGTACTCGGAAAACATCCTCTTCCATGCCTTGAAATGAAGCGGCACGGTATCCACAATAACGCCGTCTAAATCAAAGATAGCGCCTTTAAAACTCATTTCTTCACCAGCTTTTCCACCTTTCCGAATAAAGCTATGGTAAGGAAGCTGAATAGAGTCCCCACAAGCGCGATGTGATAGCTGCCTACGCCGATAGCAAGGCCTACTGCGCCCATGACCCATATGCCGGCCGCAGTCGTAAGCCCCCTTATGGAAGCGCCTTCCCGCATTATAACGCCGGCGCCGAGAAATCCCACGCCTATGAGAAGCCCCTGCGCAAGCCGTAGCATGTCGGCATCTCGGTAACTCGCGGTTAACTCAAGCCCCAGCATGCCGAAGAGACAGGCGCCTATGCAAACCAGAATATGCGTCCTAAGGCCCGCCGCTTTATCGCGAACTTCGCGCTCCAGACCTATTATGGCCCCGCACACTACAGCCAGGAAAAGGCGTAAGAATATAACATTCACGTGCATGTTCATTTTCTACCTCCTTCAATGAGACCCAGACTTACGTCAGCCACTGGGCTGACGTAAGTCTGTCTTCTTTGAGTTTCTCCCCCGAACGCTCGAATTTACCCCCCACCCCTTTCTTGCGAATGTGGTGGAAAGTGGTGGGGGGTAAATTCGCACCCATGACTTACGACGACCATCGGGTCGTCGTAAGTCATGTGCTCATTTACCTCCCCCCATGAAATTAAAATAAGCCCCTACCAAAAAGATAATAAAAAGCACCGGAACGTACCAGCTTATATTAAGAAACTTCTTTTTCTGTTTTGTCGCCATGGCCAGAATCACGGCGGCTGTCATTGCCATGACCGAGAAGGCCTGCCACGCGTGGTCCGGTGAGGCGGCTTCGAGTATCGGCGCCTTCCGGTATAAGATGTCGTTTGTAAAAATAATCACCATATTAAAGAGGTTGCTTCCGAGCATATTCGCCACGGCGATTTCCCGCGCTCCTATCAAGAGCGCCGTTACGGAAACTGTGATTTCCGGAAGCGTCGTAGCAAGGCCTATAAAAAGGCTCCCTACAAAACTCTGGTTAAGGCCCATAATCTCCGATAGTTCCTTGCCTATATAGGCAAGCCAGATGCCGCTTCCTACGATTACCGCCGCTGCCATAGCGTAACGCACGTAAGCTCTTTTGAGGGGAATGCTTTCGTATTTCATGGGGGGGACGGGTGTTTCAGTGAGGTTCGTGCGGGAAACACCTGTCCCCGCACGAACCGCACGAGTCCGTTTCTCAAAGTTATATATAACCC
>JBARPB010000077.1:0-6216 GCA_049642705.1 Candidatus Omnitrophota bacterium | reverse complement strand
GCAAAGCGCAAGCTCGTTCTTGATATCCGCGTAAAAGGCAATCAGGCCATAAGCTCCGCCACGATCCTCGCGAAGATTAAAACAAAACCGGGGACCCCTTTTTCACAGGAAGTGGTAAACGACGATATCAAGAGACTCTACGCCCTCGGCTATTTTACGGATGTCGCCGTTGACGTGGAAGATTACAAGGAAGGGGTGATGGTGACCGTCATAGTAGAGGAGAAGCCCGTTATAGAAGAAATTGTCTTTGAAGGCAACAAAAAGATAAGAGACCGCCGGCTAAAAAAGATTATGCAGCTCAAGGCAGGCGATATGCTTAGTTTCAGCAAGCTTTCCGAGGACATTTCGGAAATAAGGTCTTTTTACGAAAGAAGCGGATTCCACCGCGTCAAGGTCAAATACGAGCTGGAGAAGGATAAAGAGCTTAACCAGGTTACGATAAATATCAAGATAGACGAGCGCTCGCGCATAAGGATAAAGCGTGTCCGCGTGGAAGGCAACGAATCCGTTAAGACGAAGAAAATACTGGAACTCATGCAGACCAGGCCGGCGTGGCTTTTAAGAAGGGGTTATTTCGACGACGAGACGTTCGAAAACGACCTGGCCAAGATAAAAATGTATTACCAGGACCTGGGCTTTTTGGACATTTCTATTACGCCGCAGTTTGACTATGAGGAAGAAAAAGGGGTTATGTATATAACCCTTAAAATCGACGAGGGCAAATGCTACTACGTGGGGAAGATTTTTATCGAGGGGAATATAGTGTTTCCGGAAGAGGAAATCAGGGAGAAGCTTTCCCTAAAACCCGGCGATCCTTTCAGCTATACGAAACTGAGGCAGGACATGGAGGGCGTGAGGGCCCTTTATTACCACAAGGGCTACATGAACGCTGAAATTTCCGTGGACAGGGTCCTCGAGCCGAAAACACAAAACCTTGATATAATTTTTGGCATAGACGCAAAAGATGTCGTTTACATAGGCAAGATTAACATAAAAGGCAACACGAAGACAAAGGACGTCGTGATAAGGCGCGAGCTTAGGGCATACCCCGGCGAGCGTTTCGACGGCGATAAAATAAGAAGGAGCAAGGAAAGGCTGTACAATCTGGGATTTTTCGAAGACATTTACTTCGAAACCGAACGCACCGACTCACCCGATGTGAACAACCTCGAGGTCAGCGTCAAGGAGACAAAAACGGGTGAGTTTGCTTTCGGCGGCGGCTACAGCTCGGTAGATGAATTTATAGGTTTCGTGCAACTTTCACAGAAGAATTTCGATATCCTGAATTTCCCTTATTTTACCGGCGACGGGCAGTATCTTGCCTTAAAGGCTGATCTGAGTACGGTAAGGTGGGACGCCGATATAAGCTGGACGGAACCGTGGATATTGGATTACCCCCTTTCATTCGGTTTTGACGGATACCACAGAACGCATTTAAGAAGAACACAGGTTGGTTACGGATACAAAGAAGCGCGCACAGGCGGGGACTTAAGGTTTGGCAAGGAATTTCTGGAATACTTTAACGGGAACCTGATGTACAAGTTAGAGCACGTGGATATATCGGACGTATCGGCGGAAGCATCGCAGGATTTGCGCGACGAGGCAGGCAAGAACTGGCTGAGCAGTCTTATGTTAGGAGTCAATTTTGATAACCGCGATAATGTCTTCAGCCCAACAAAGGGATTCAATACCGGCCTTTCCCTGGAAAACACGGGAGGATTTCTCCTCGGGGATAAGAATTTCCTTAAAGGATTCGCGTATGGCAGCTTCTATTATTCTCCTTTCGCGAAAATCGTACTTGAACTTAAGGCCAGGGCCGGCCTTTGCGACAGCTACGGCCGCAGCAAAAAAGTGCCCATTTACGAAAGGTTTTACGCCGGCGGCGCCAATACGATAAGGGGTTATAGGGAAAGAAAAGTGGGCCCGAGAGACGTATCCTCGAATGACCCCCTGGGAGGCGAGTCGCTCCTCGTCGGCAACGTCGAAGTTACCTTTCCGATATACGAGAAGGTAATAAAAGGCGCGGTATTTTACGACGTCGGCAACGTCTGGGAAGAGGTGCGGGATTTCGCAAGAGGTAATTTTAAACAGGGAGCGGGCATAGGTGTCAGGGTCAAAACGCCCATAGGCCCGGTAAAACTGGACTGGGGCTACCCATTGAGCAGAAATCACGACGATAAACGACAGGGGGAGTTTTATTTTTCCGTGAGCCACGGGTTTTAAATGAGCACATGACTTACGACAACCACTTTGGTTGTCGTAAGTTATAGGTGCGAATTTACCCCCCACCACTTTTAGTGAGTTCAGCTAAAAGTGGTGCACTAAAAGTGGTGCACTAAAAGTGGTGGGGGGTTTAATTCGACTGTTCAAAGTAGAAGTTCATAGAAGATGGTTTTATGAAAATCGTAGATTTTCATAAAACCAGGTCTCATTAAAAAGGAGGGAAGGGATGCTTAAAAGATTTTTGGGTTTAGGAATTATATTATTGTGCCTGGCTTTATCCGCAAGTGCTTTCGCCAAAGAACTGAAGGTAGGATGCCTCGATATGCGCAGGGTCTTTTACGAATACAAAAAGACGAAAGACTTTAACCAGAAACTCGAAAAGGAAGACGCAAAGGTAAAAGAAGAGATTGAAAAAAGGACTCAAGGATTAAGGAAACTAAGGGACGAGATAGACCTCTTGAGCGAAGAGGCGAAGGAGAAAAAGCAGCCGGAGCTGAGGGAAAAGATAAAAAAACTCGACGATTTCAGAAAAGACAAAATTGAGGGATTTTTGAGGGAAAAAGACGAAATGTTCAAGGAAATCAGGAAGGATATTCTGGATACGGCAGGGGGATATGCTACGAAAAACGGATATGACCTTTTGTTCGACAATGCAATATTCGTGTATTCTTCGAAAAAATTCGATATTACAAACGATATTATAAAGGAACTGAACAAGTAAATAGATGCAAACAAAAAAAAACGAAATAACCCTCGGCGAGCTTGCCGGGGAACTCGACGGTGAGCTCGTAGGCGAAAGTAATATAACCGTAGTCGATATACGCGATATAGAAGAAGCCGGAAGCGGCGACTTGGCCTTTACCTTCAGAAAAAAATCCGCGCCGCTACTTGAGAAAACAAAAGCGTGCTGCGTCGTTGTCCCCGCTGATATAGACAAGGCCCCAGTCCCCCTCATTAAATGCAAAAATCTCAACCTCGCGTTTAAAAAAGCCGTGGAGTTAATTCTGCCGGAAACTGCTTCTCACCCGAGGGGCATCCATAAAAGCGCCTCTATTGGCAAAGACGTTAAACTGGGTAGTCGTGTTGCCCTCGGCGCTTACGTATGCTTGGAGGATAATGTAGAAGTTTCCGACGGGACGGTTATTTACGCGCATTGTTATGTGGGGCGCTCGGCGAAAATCGGTGAAAAATGCGTTATTTATCCAAATGTCACCGTGCGCGAAAACGTAAAAATAGGCGACAGGGTTATTATTCATTCCGGTTGCGTTATCGGAGCCGACGGTTTCGGCTACGAAAGGACCCCGAAGGGCCACGAGAAGATCCCGCACGTAGGCGATGTTATAATAGAGGACGACGTGGAGCTCGGCGCCTGCGTTACCGTGGACAGGGCGAAAATCGCGCATACCAAGATAGGCAAGGGCACCAAAGTCGACAATCTCGTGCAGATAGCCCACAATGTAACCATAGGTTCCAACTGTATAATCGTTGCCCAGTCCGGTATTTCGGGGAGTGTAAAAATCGGCAACAGCGTTATAATGGGCGGACAGGTCGGCCTTGTTGACCATATCGAGATAGGCGACAATGCAATGATTGCGGCCCAGTCAGGCATTATGAAATCCGTGCCCCCTAATACAATAATGTGGGGTACCCCTGCAAGGCCTATAAAAAAGTCCAAAACAGTCTACGCCTTACTTAATAAACTTCCCGAAATCTACAAAAAACTGAAAGCCATAGAGGAAAAACTCAAAGTCAGATAACCACCTTGGAAGCGCAGAAAACAATCAAAAAAGAATTCTCCCTGGAGGGAAAGGGCCTTCAGACCGGCAGGCCGGTAAAGGCCGTTTTTTATCCCGAAAAAGAAAACGAAGGCATAATTTTTGTAAGAAAAGATTTAAAAGAAAACCCGTCGGTGCGGCTTAAAGATTTTTCAGATCTCGATACCGACAGGCGGAGTAAAATAGGGTCAGGCGGCGGCCACTATGTGGAAACAGTCGAACATATCACAGCGGCGCTCTGGGGCGCGGAGGTCGATAATATAAAAATAGAACTCGATAGCTCCGAGCCGCCCGCCCTGGACGGGAGCTCCCTTGAATTCTTGGAGGCGCTCAAAAAATCCGGCGTAAAAGAACAAAATGCCCCGAGGGAATTTGTAGAAATTAAAAACCCGATTTGGGTGGAAGGCGAAGAATCTTTTTTAGGCGTATTTCCCTCGAGCGCCTTCAGGGTTTCTTACGTGCTGGAATACCCGGGACGCGCTATCGGCAGGCAGTTTTTCTCAAGTAGCGTGACGGCGGAGGTCTTCCGGAAGGAGATCGCACCGGCGAGGACATTTTGCCTCAAACAAGAGGCAGAGGCCCTCTTGAAGCGGGGCTACGGCAAGGGCGCGGACCTCTCAAATACGCTGGTCATGGACGAAAAAGGCCCGATAGACAACGTGTTAAGATTTCCCGACGAGCCGGTAAGACACAAGGTGCTGGACTTAATAGGGGATTTGTATTTACTAGGTAAACCAATAAAGGGTAGGGTTATCGCTATTCGTAGTGGTCATAGGTTGAACTTAGAGTTGGTAAAGAGAATAAAGGGGAATATATGAAGGTAGACATGGACGTAAACGAAATCAAAAAATATCTGCCGCACAGATACCCGTTTCTTTTGGTGGATAAAATTATCGATATTGAAGAAAAGAAGATAACCGGAATAAAAAACGTTACTGTTAATGAACCGTTTTTTGAAGGCCATTTTCCGGAGCATCCCATTATGCCGGGTGTCTTAATTATCGAGGCGCTTGCTCAAACGTGTGGTGTCCTCGCTTTGAATAGGGAGGAAAACCGCGGCAAGATTGCATACTTTGCGTCGATAAGCAACGCGAAATTCAGAAAGCCGGTTCGCCCCGGAGATACGCTAAGGCTCGAAATCGAGGTAACCAGGTACAGAACAAAGATAATCCAGGCCCACGGCGTGGCCACGGTCGGAGGAGACGTTGCCTGCGAAGCGGACCTGTTGTTCAGTATAATAGAGGTGGAAAAATAAGATGGAAAAAATAGGCCTCATAGCAGGGGGCGGAGAGCTCCCCGTTATTTTCGCAAAAGAGGCGCGTAAAAAAGGCGTGAAAGTAATAGGGTTTGCCATTAAGGGCCTCGCCTTGCCCGATCTCGAGGGTGCGTGCGATAAGGTTCACTGGCTCGGCACGAACCAGATAATGAAAGGCCTCCTCTTGTTTGCCGTAGAGCGCATCAGGAAAATCGTGATGCTGGGAAAGATTGACAAATCAATTATTTATAGCAGCATAAAAAAGAACGAGGGAGAACTGGCGCGCTTCAAAGAGACACCGGATAAAAGCGACTATACCATCCTTGATAAAGTCACCGCGGAACTTGAGAAAAAAGGGGTGGAGGTAATAGATGGCGCGGAGTACCTAACGGAACTCCTTCCGTCAAAGGGCATCTTGACAAAAAGGCATCTTTCCGAAACCGAAGACGGGGACGTTTCTTTCGGATTTAGAATAGCCAAGGAAATCGCGCGCTTCGATATCGGCCAGACAATAGTGATTAAAGACAAATCCGTTATAGGCGTGGAAGCAATTGAAGGGACGGATCGCACGATAAAAAGGGTCGCAGAATTGGGCGTAAGGGAATTTGTTGTTGTAAAGGTTTCAAGACCCGAGCAGGATATGAGATGGGATGTCCCCGTAGTCGGGCCGGAAACGGTTAAATTAATCGCCGATAATAACGGAAGAGTCCTCGCCCTGGAAGAAAAGAAAATGTTCCTTGTCGATAAGGACTCCTGCGTGAGGCTTGCCGACAAAAACGATATTTCTATCGTCGTCGTGTAATAAATTCGTCGATTATTTTTGCCGTCCTGGCGGATGCGCCCGGAGATCCAAGCGCGTTTTTTACCCGCTTTAACTCCTCTATTTGTTTCTCCATTTTTTTCTTCGAGGATATAATGGAGAGGACTTTGCAGGCGAGCCTCCGTGGTGTGGCGTTATACTGC
>JBARPB010000076.1:0-1607 GCA_049642705.1 Candidatus Omnitrophota bacterium | reverse complement strand
CCGTAGCGGGCGGCTGGGGGCCGCAGGTGGGACACTGTACCCAGATCACCCTGCGGTTCTTGCCCGCAGGCATCACAACCAGCCCGTCCTCTAGGATGACATCGCGGCCAAGGAGGGTCTCTTGAGTCTCAGTCGTCATAGTTGCACCAACCCCCAGATGGCGGCCAACGTCACAGCGATGTACCCCAGGGTGTAGAGGATTCGCCCTATCCACAGACGGCAATTCATCACGCCTTCCCGTCCCTTACCCGCTCGCCCAGCTTCCGCCGGGCTTGGCCCGCCTCGGCAAGTAGGGCCTCCGGGTCGGCGCGGTAGCGGGCGAGAGCGGCGCGTTGCCTCGACGCTTGACACTCCACGGCACCGCCGCGAGGGTACGTGTGGGTATTACCTTCGCCCACTCCGCGAACCACATTAGAGTCATCCACTGGCTCGTAGGTTGCTGGTAAAAGAGGCAACATGAATTCACAACCTTGGCACAGGCGCGGAATAGCCAACTCCAGCGCGTAAGCCATTTGCTCAGTTACGGTCTGCATCGTTATCTCCTTTCCTGGTCGGCGGCGAAATCAATGTTGGACAGCGTTCAAGGTGACTTTGATATGAGCTATGGGGACTTCGCCGACCACCAGGGCGGAGGACGGACCCCGACGCCCCGTCGTTGCCGTCCCCCGCTGGCTTCGTAGCTTTGAGGAGCGTCCTCCTTCCTGACTTGCTGAATCTCGCCACCGCAGCCCTGGAGCCGGAGCTCCAGTCTGCGGGCAAGCCCAGGGGGTGCGACGATGAGATCGCGGGCTGCGGTGGCGAGAGAAGCCCTCTTCCGCTCTAGATACCGTTGTCCCGCCTGTCGGCTACAAATGCGACAGCGGTGCCCACCATTCGTGTGTATGTATGTATTCGCTCCGTTGAGTTCGTGACCCCATTTACAGTAGCCCTCTCGTGCGTGTATCCCCTGAGTGCCGCGTAAACAATTCTCACGGTTGCTTACTGGCTCAAGGTGGCTAGGGTTGACGCACAGGGTGTTGCGACAGAGATGGTCGATGGTTAACCCCTCTGGGATGTCCCCCACAAATGCCTCGTAGGCGAAACGATGGGCTCGTACCAGTTTGCCATCAAGCCAGATTTGGCCATAGCGCCCAGTCCGGCGTACTGGTCCGCACTGTGAACCTTGCCATTCCCAACATCCCGTCTCAGGATCGCAGCGCACCTTGGCCTCGAAGCGGGCAAGGGTTGGTGCTTGGTCAAGGGCTAGCTGCTGCATCACGTCCCGTCCTGCCGTGGATGTGCCAAGCGGTAAACTCTCTGCACACCCTCCCAGTCCAGGGGTGGGTCCAGGCTAAGCCGTGATCTGGGCGTCTTCGCGTGGACTGCGCAGACAAAATAGGACTGACCGTAGATATGTCTCAGAACGCTCGCGTCATTCTGGCAGCGGCCACGCCGCCTGCGGCCCTCGCACCGGACGGCGACCATCAGACCGCCGCCTCCTCGCGCTCGCGGAGGTAGCCGCGACGCCGCAGCCAGTCCTCAGCGATGACCGTGACGACCTGGCTCATGCTCAGGCGCTCATCCCCCGCATACCGGCGCAGGCCATCCTTGACCGGCCTGGGCACCAC
>JBARPB010000075.1:0-1889 GCA_049642705.1 Candidatus Omnitrophota bacterium | reverse complement strand
AACGAATATTCATCCGGGCTGACAGAGCTTTACACCCCGAAGGGCTTCATCGCTCACGCGGCGTCGCATTGTCACGCTTTCGCGCATTGCAAAAGATTCTCGACTGCAGCCTCCCGTAGGAGTCTGGGCAGTGTCTCAGTCCCAGTGTGGCTGACCATCCTCTCAGACCAGCTACCCGTCTTAGCCTTGGTAAGCCATTACCTTACCAACAAGCTGATAGGACGCAGGCTCCTCTTCCGGTACCAGACCCTGTTGGGGTCTCCGCCTTTAACCTCAGTTTCTTGTGAAACCGTGGTCTTATCCGGTATTAGCTCCGCTTTCGCAAAGTTATTCCGAGCCAGAAGGCAGATTACCTACGTGTTACTCACCCTTTTGCCACTCTCAGCATTACAGCTGATCGTTCGACTTGCATGCCTAAACCACGCCGCCAGCGTTCGTTCTGAGCCAGGATCAAACTCTCCAATTGAAGTATCTGATCCGCTTGGGTACTGAAATACAATCTTTCAGATTGTGTTTCAGCATCAAATAGAAATTTACTTCGTAAATTTCTATTTGTAGTTTCGGCTATTTTTTGTCAAAGAACAGTATTGGAAAAAGTGGGCATAAAAAAAGCATCGTAGACGATGCTCTTTTGACATCCCCCTGTTTCTACGAAACCAAATTGTCAATCAAAAGCTTTTCTCAATCAAAAGCTCCTTTCTTACAGAGATTTTACCCCCTGTAAGGTGTTATGAAATATACCACATGGAGCTATCTTTGTCAAGAGGAAATTCGAAAAAATCTTTTGCCGATTCTTATCTTATATTCGGCGCCTGGCCTGACGGAAAATGTCGCATCTTTTACCTTTTTCCCGTCTATCTCCACCGCGCCCTCTTTTAGTTTTCTTCTTATCTCACTTTTGCTTGTTTTAGCGGCTTCGCTTAAGGCAGAAACAATATCCGAGGG
Organism: Candidatus Omnitrophota bacterium; assembly: GCA_049642705.1. Lineage (GTDB taxonomy): Bacteria > Omnitrophota > Gorgyraeia > JABMRN01 > RBG-13-46-9 > CAZYPU01. Next base: position 944 of record JBARPB010000075.1, on the reverse strand, counting down.
CTTTACCCTGCTAAGCGGCACGTTGTCAGGAAATCCTTTGTGCTTAAACGCCTTCTCGAAATTCGATTCCGCTTTATCAGCATCTTTGCGGCTGTAATACTGTGATATAATAATTCGGGCCAGCTTCTTCTTTGCGTCCTTTGGATGAAGCATACCGCTTTCCAAATCAGCTTTAAGCTTATCAAGCGGCTCATCGGTTAAAAGCTCATAGTACCTTAACATGAGCTTATCCGATATAGACATTATCTTGCCGAATATCTCTTTCGGTTCCTCTTCTATACCTATATAATTACCAAGGGACTTTGACATTTTCTCGACGCCGTCGGTCCCCTCGAGAAGCGGCATTGTTAGTACAACCTGTGGTTCCTGGCCAAAATCGCCCTGGAGATTTCTGCCAACGAGGAGATTAAACTTCTGGTCGGTGCCGCCGAGTTCCACATCGGCTTTCAGAACAACGGAATCGTATCCCTGTATCAAAGGGTAGATAAATTCCAGCATCGTTATTGGTTTATTTCCTTTGTATCGCTTTAGAAAATCGTCCCTTTCGAGCATCCTGGCAACGGTGTATTTTTTCATCAAATCCAGCAAATCCCCTGTCTTCATCTTGTCGCACCACGAACTATTAAAGACGACTTTCGTCTTTTTCTTGTCGAGTATTTTAAAAATTTGTTTCTCGTAGGTCTTGGCGTTTTTCTCGATTTCTTTTTCGGTGAGTGTTTTTCTTGTCTGTGATTGGCCCGAAGGATCGCCTATTCTTCCCGTAAAATCGCCTATCAAAAAAACAACCTCGTGCCCGAGGTCCTGGAAGTGCTTCATCTTGCGAAGTAAAACGGTGTGCCCCAGATGTATATCGGGCGCGGAAGGGTCGAACCCCGCTTTTATAACGAGCGGCTTTTTCTTCGCGAGCTTCTTCTTGAGCTCATCCTCTCGAATAACCTCAACTG
>JBARPB010000074.1:0-6474 GCA_049642705.1 Candidatus Omnitrophota bacterium | reverse complement strand
CCCAGCTCGGCCTGGATATATTAAGCGACATGGTGTTAAATCCGAAGCTTGACCCAAATGAATTGGAAAAAGAAAAACACGTAATTTGCGAAGAAATAAAGATGTACATGGACCAGCCCGCCCACCGTGCTTTCGATATACTTACACATTCGATGTGGCCGAATCACCCCCTGGGCCGCCCGATCACGGGCTACATCGATACCGTGAGAAGCTTTAGAAGAAAAGATCTCACCGATTTTACAAGCCGTTATTACCAGCCGGCCAATATCTCCGTCGCGGCATGCGGCAGGATTAAGAGGGGTAAAATCCTCGCGTTTACCAAAAAGATTTTTTCCATGCCTTCGAAGAAAAAAAAGTTTTCGTACGCGCCCGTCAAAAAAGGCCACAAGGGAAGCGCTGTTAGGGTGTTTCACAAGGCCACGGAGCAAACCCACGTAGTTTTCGGCTTCCACAGCATAAACAGGACCCATAAACTGAGATACGCCCTGGCGCTTCTAAACGTAATTCTCGGGGGCAACATGTCATCGCGGCTTTTCGATAGGTTGCGGGAGAAAATGGCGCTTTGCTACGATATTTCTTCGAGCGTGAAGAGGTACAGGGAGACAGGCGTCTTTACCGTGCACGCCGGAATCGACAATGACAAGCTCCTCGCGGCGTCTGAGGAGATTGTCCGCGAAATAAGGAATATAAAGGAAAATCCCGTTACCGCCGACGAGCTTTATAGAGCGAAGGAATACGCCAGGGGCCAGCTCCGCCTCGTTCTCGAAGACACGGCACAGCGGATGATGTGGCTCGCCGAGAAGGTGGTTCTTGAGGGAAGGGCGCCGCGGATTAAAGAGATATTCAAAAACGTCGAGAAGGTTACTGCCGGCGACATACAAAGAGCCGCAAACATTGTCTTTAACAAAGACAACATGAATTTTGCCACGGTCGGGCCGGCTCGTGAAAATGTTAAGAAGAAACTGAAAGGGCTGCTCAAGGTATGAGGGGATCGATAAGGTTATTTAAAATCGCGGATATATCGATAAATGTCCATATTACGTTTTTCCTTTTGCTTTTTCTTTTCTTAAGCATGGGGTTCAGGTGGTTTTTTCTTATCGTGGCGATATTCTGTTTCGTTATCCTGCATGAGCTCGCCCATAGCCTCGTTGCGAAGAAGTTTGGCATAAAGGTCAATGAGATTACGCTACTGCCCATAGGCGGCATCGCTTCCATGAGCAAGATGCCGGATAAGCCGTACCAGGAATTCCTGATTTCCCTGGCAGGGCCGATGCTCAATATCGGCGTGGTCGTGATATTTTTCTTTCCCCTGTACTACCTGCTCGGGCCGGAAGTCCTGTTTCACCCGCTTTCGGTGAAGACGCTTCCTTTGACTATCGCGCACATTTACTGGATTAATCTGATACTGGCAGCATTTAACCTGATTCCGGCATTCCCCATGGATGGCGGCAGGATCCTGCGCTCGCTTTTAGCGAGAAGGATGGGCTACCGGAAAGCCACGAAAATAGCCGTAAATTTTGGGCACATATTCGCCCTCATATTCGGATATTTCGGGCTGGTACAAGGTCATATCATTCTTATTATCATAGCGATATTCATCTACATGGCGGCCTCCTCTGAGGAACTGCAGGTTGACATAAGAGAGACATTGAAGAGGTTTACCATCAAGGATATAATATCTCCCAAGTTTCTTACACTGCAGAAAGACGCCACGCTCGCAAAAGTCCTGGAACTCATATTTCACTCGCACCAGGAAGATTTTCCTATAGTCGAGGGCGGGGATGGCCGGATGATCGGTTTTGTTACGCGCAAGGACATCATAAACGGCATACACGAGCATGGCACCTCGGCGAGTGTCACCGACATCATGAGGAAGGATTTTCCCATATTGCGCGAAACAGATTTCCTTAATAACGCGCAGAATATAATGCAGGAGCACAACATGAGAGCGCTCCCCATTGTCAAAGGCGGCAAGGTAGTAGGCATAGTTACGATCGAGGACATAACGAGGGTTTACTCGGTAATGGCCGACAGGAAGTAGGAAGGGAGAAGGTATGGCGAAGATTCATTTCGGTACCGACGGCTGGAGGGCGGTTATAAGCGACGACTTTACGTTCGAAAACGTGAAAATCGCAGCGCAGGCAATCGCAGACTACGTAAAGGGCGAAGAGAAAAGGGCGAGGCTTATTGTCGGATATGACACGCGGTTTTTATCCGAGAAATACGCGGAACTGATTTCATGCGTGCTTGCTGCAAACGGAATAAAAGTGGTTCTAACGGACTCACCGACGCCGACCCCGTCTGTAAGTTTTAATATAAAGCACAGGAAGTTTACCGGCGGCGTCATGGTCACCGCAAGCCACAACCCGGGGCGCTATAACGGTATAAAATACAAAATGTATTTCGGCGGGTCCGCCGGCAAGGAAATAACGGACGTAATCGAGTCCAGGTTGCATAAATCCAGAATAAAGTTTATCGATAAAAAGACGGCGCTTAAAAGGGGGCTACTTAAAATAGAGAACATAATCCCCTTGCATCTTAAGTTCGCGAAGCAATTCGCCGACATGCCGCTTCTTAAAAAGGCGAAACTGAAAATTCTTGTAGATAGCATGAACGGCGCGGGAGCAAGTTTAATGGAAGAAGTGCTAAAGGAGACGAACATCAAAGTTACGACGATTAACGCCGCAAGGGACCCCTATTTCGGCGGAAGGCCGCCCGAGCCGAACGAGGTGCACTTGCAGAGCACCGCGAAGGTTGTTAGGAGGGGCCGTTTCGACGTTGCTTTGGCCATGGACGGCGACGCTGACAGGCTCGGCGTAATCCTTCCCAGCGGGAAAATACTAAGCGGCCATAAGGTCATGACCCTTCTTCTTTTACACCTTTTGGAGGATAGGAATATGACCGGCGGCGTGGTCCAGACGATTTGCGGGACCGGCCTGGTAGATAAGATATGCAAGGTTTACGGACTGGCGACTTACGAAACAGCGGTCGGCTTTAAATATATCGCGGAAATTTTTAACAAGAACGATATATTGTTAGGAGGGGAAGAGACCGGCGGTGTGGCGTTTAAAGGATGGCTGCCGGAAAGGGATGCGATTCTCTCGGGGCTTCTTATTCTTGAGATGATAACGTATAGGAAGAAGGGGGGCCTTCCGAAAATACTCGAAAATATAAATAAAACGTATGGCATTTACGTTTACAAACGCCTCGACCTGCGCTATACGAAGGACAGAAAGAAAAAGTTGATGGCGAGGTTAAAGAAAAAACCGTTTAAGAAAGTGCTCGGCAAGGCGGTGGTTCGCGTTAAGTCTTTCGACGGGTTCAAGTTCGTACGTTCGGACGGAAGCTGGTTTATGTTAAGGCCTTCCGGCACCGAGCCGAAACTTCGCGTGTATTCCGAGGGTCGCAGTGAAAAAGAGGCCAAGAGGCTCGTGGACTTCGGCAAACGATTTGCGTTAGGTATATAGATATGGCACAACTTATACTTGTAAGGCACGGAGAGACGAACTGGGATAAGGAAAATCGCGTCCAGGGCGCGCTTGATATACCCTTAAACGCAGACGGTACGAAAGAGGCGCAGAGAATTTCCGGCGAGCTTTCAAAATTTAAAATTCACGCCGTTTATTCAAGCCCCGCGTCTTGCAGTTTCTCCACGGCCTGCGAGATAGCCGCGGTGCACAAGCTGAAAGTCAAAAAGACCGGCGAATTCAACGAGGTTAACCAAGGCGTCTGGCAGGGCCTCCTTGTAAAAGATATAAAGAGACGCTACAAGAAACAGTATAACTCTTGGAAAACGTCCCCCACTTCAGGCCGGCCGCCCAAGGGCGAATCCATCCGCGACGCGTACGACCGGGCAATAAGCGCAATGCATAAAATAGTTGATAAACACAAAGACGAGAATGTATGTATCGTCTCCGGTGACACGACCCTTTCCATAATCAGATGTTACCTCAAAAACGCGGACCTTAAGGAAATAAGGAAGTTTACGCCGGGAAAAATATGGTGGGAGGCATTTGAGCTGTGAGCCGCCCGCTAATAAGGAATTTTTCCATAATAGCCCACATAGACCACGGAAAATCCACGCTTGCCGACAGGATAATAGAGCATACGAAGGCCATCTCCGAAAGGGAATTCCATGACCAGGTCCTCGACGACATGGAACTTGAGAGGGAACGCGGGATAACAATAAAGGCAAGCGCCATCAGGATAGATTACGCGGCCAAAGACGGCAAGACCTACTGCCTTAATCTGATAGATACCCCGGGCCACGTGGACTTTACCTACGAGGTCTCAAAATCCATAGGCGCCTGCGAGGGGGCTTTGCTTTTGGTGGACGCCTCGCAGGGGGTAGAGGCACAGACGGTTGCTAATCTCTACCTTGCGCTGGAACACAATCTGAGCATCATACCCGTTATTAACAAGATAGACCTGGCAAACGCGGATGTAGATAAGGTGAGGAAACAGATAATAAATATTCTCGGGCTGAAAAAAGACGAAATCATATCCGCAAGCGCCAAGGAGGGAAAGGGGACTTCCGAGATCCTCGAGAGGATTATAGAAAAAATTCCACCGCCGCGCGGCGATGTTTCCAACCCGCTCCAGGCGCTTGTGTTTGATTCCAGGTTTGATACGTATAAAGGGGCGGTTCTTTTCATAAGGGTATTTAACGGCCTCGTGAGGAAAGGACTGAACATAAAGATGATGCAGAGCGGAAGAATTTACGAGGTAAAAGAGGTAGGCGTCTTCAGGCCGAAACCAAGCGAGATCAATGAGCTTGCCTGCGGGGAAGTAGGGTATCTCGCCTGCAGCATAAGGGACGCGCGCGAGGTCGTGATAGGCGATACGGTAACGGACAGCCAGAACCCGGCCGAGAGCGCCCTTCCCGGCTACAGGAAGGTAAACCCCATGGTCTATTGCGGGATATATCCGGTTAACCCAAAAGATTTCCCGGTGTTAAAGGATGCCGTCGAGAAAATGAAACTGCAGGATGCCTCTTTTGTATTCGAACCTGAATCCTCGCAGGCTTTGGGAATGGGGTTTCGGTGTGGTTTCCTGGGGCTTTTGCACATGGAAATTATTCAGGAGCGGCTAGAGAGGGAATTTAACCTGAATCTTATAATCACCACCCCGAGCGTTATATACAAGATAATAACAAAAAAAGGAAGCATCCTCGATATAGATAACCCCTCAAAATTTCCGCGCCCCGACACAATAGCCAATGCCGAAGAACCCTACGCGAGGGTTTTTATCCTGATACCGAAAGAATGCATAGGCGAGGTGATGAAACTGGTCGAGGCGAGGCGGGCCGTTTACAAAAGCACGGAATTCCTCGACGAGGAAAGGGTGCAGCTTGTTTACGAGATGCCTATAGCCGAAATCATAACCGATTTCTACGATAAGGTGAAGTCGATCACAAAGGGTTACGGCTCGCTTGACTACGAAATGATAGATTATAGAAGCACCCATATAGTAAAGCTCGATATTCTCGTGAACGGTGAAATCATGGACGCCCTTTCATCTCTGATAAACAGGGAGAAGGCCGAAGCCAAGGGCAGGGCCCTTGCCAAAAAGCTTAAAGAGACAATACCGCGTCATCTTTTCAAAATCGCCATCCAGGCGGCGATAGGCGGCAATATAATTGCAAGGGAAGACGTGAGCGCCTTGGGCAAGCACGTTACGGGAAAATGTTACGGAGGCGATATCACGAGAAAAAGGAAACTCTGGGAAAAACAAAAGAGGGGCAAGAAGCGCATGAAGCAGTTCGGGAATGTGCAGATTCCGCAGGAAGCGTTTTTCGCTGTGTTAAAAACATAAGGGGAATATGTCAAAATACAAATCCTGGCAATATTGGCGCGATGAGTGGGTAAAGCCCGTTTTTTATGCCCTCATTATCGCACTTTTTATAAGGACATTTATCGCGCAGCCGTTTAAGATCCCGACTTCGTCGATGGTCCCGACCTTCAAGCCGGGGGACCGCATATTCGTGAATAAATATATATATGGCGCAAGGATCCCCTTTACAAATATACGCTTTCCGAAGCTCAGGGAGCCGGAGCGCGGTGACATTATAGTTTTCACCTCGCCCGTCGAGCGCAAGAAATATCTGGTAAAAAGGCTTATCGGAAAGCCGGGAGATACGGTTGAGATAAAGAAGCACCGTTTATGGATAAACGGTGAGCCTGTCCGCGAGCCGCAGATTTTAAAGAGCATAGAATATTACAACAGGGGCAAGTACGGCTTATCAGGAAAGTACGTAAAGGTGCCGCCGGACGTCTATTACGTTTTGGGCGATAACAGCATGAATTCCGTTGACTCGCGGTACTGGGGTTTTGTCCCGAAAAAAAATCTGGCGGGCAAGGTATTTCTCATCCACTGGCCGATTCGAAGGATACGGGTAGTCAAGTAAGATACGTTACGATGGACGAGGGACGAATATGAATATAGCAAATAAAATTACGATAGTGAGGATACTGC
>JBARPB010000073.1:0-2325 GCA_049642705.1 Candidatus Omnitrophota bacterium | reverse complement strand
TATCCACGAAGGTGGAATCAGGATCAACGATTGTCGCGCCCCTGAGCATCAAAAGTTCAAGCACTCTTTTTCTTACGATATTGTTTGCGCGCGCGAGATCGAGTTTTGAATTTATGCCGAGGGCTTCTGTGGGGTCATTCGAAAGCACGGAAGTTACCCTCCTGCCGGATTTGCGCAGGACCTCTACGATATCGGTAAGGTAATATTCCCTTTTTTTCGCGTTTATTTTGAGCCGATCGAGCGAGGAGAAAAGGCCTTCCTTGTTGAAACAGTAGCACCCCACGTTTATTTCTTCTATGACTTTTTCATAAATGGAGGCATCGGTGTCTTCTATTATCTTGACGATATTCTCATCTGCGTCCCTTAAAATCCTTCCGTAGCCGGCAGGGTCCTGCGTGTTAGCCGAAAGAAGCGTGCAGGACGCTTTTTCGGTTTTGTGCTTTTTCATAAGTTTTTTTATCGTCGAGGCGCGGATAAACGGCGTGTCTCCGTAGAGGACGAGTATGTCGCCCTTAAAAGCCGAAAGGAGATTTTTCGCTCTTTTTACCGCGTCGCCCGAGCCGAGGAGCCTATCCTGCATTACCGTATCGAGGCGGGGAAACACGGATTTTACGGCCTTGTCCTTATAGCCGAGGACGAGAATTTTTTTATCGATGCCCGCCTTATTCAGCGCTTCCAGTATGAAGCTAAGAAGGGGCCTTGACTGCAAATGCTGCAGAACCTTCGGAACGTCCGATTTCATCCTCGTTCCGCGTCCGGCGGCGAGTATTATAGCTGCTGTGTTCTTCAAAAGGATGTCTCCTTTGGCTAGATATTTCGGTGACGGTTTTTATGCCAATTTTTCTTCCGTTCTTTAGGCCAAAATTTAAGCGCGAATTTGTTCATCTCGAGAAGCCATTCCAATTTCTTCTTTGGGGGAATTTTCATAAATTTCAAAAGGCGTTCGTCTTCGGTCTCCCAGCTAAAAATCATTTTAGCTCCTTTTTCGCAGTTTCTTTATTTTTTTTAATTCCTTGATGTCCATTTTATCTACATCGCGGCCTGTGTTTTTTTTCATTTTTATCAGATTATCTATGGAAATAACAGAGAGCGTAATACCTGCTTTTATTAGCACACTGTCCTTCTTGGCTTCTTTGAAAGATACCGGCGAGTCTATGACAATGTCGACTTCCTTTAGTTCGTCTTCTTTATAGAAATTAAACGCCTTCATGTGCTTATTATTTATCCAGTCTTCTCTCGTTTTTTTATCCGCTATTCGCATGGGGTTAACCGGCTGCTTTACACGATATCCGTGTTTTTTTAATACTCCCACTACCTTTGCCAGATTTTTGTCGCTCATTTCTACAAGTATATCCATATCCGCGGTGTTTCGTAACGACCCCAGAAGGTTGACGGCTATGCCTCCTACGAGTACGTATTTTACCCGCTCTCTCTGGAAGGCGCGCAGTATATCTTCGTAGATAACCATAGCGGTATATTATATCATTATAACGCGCTGTGCTCAAGGAAAATTCGGGGTTAGGAGGCATTCGGCAGCAGGCGCCCTTCCGGCGAATTTTGTGGCTCGCTGCAATTGGTGTGCACAAGATTTGAGCACTTAATTGCTACGCTTGCGCACAAAATTTTTCGCCTCCAGGGCATCCTGCTGCCGAATACCTTAATGAAGAAGGAAAGAAAGAAAATTGTGACTAGCTATTAAAGGTGGAAAATGAGGCTTTGTAACTTCTTGGTAGGCAAGGGGTTGCAATAAAGTGAAACGTCCCCTTGGCTAAAAATTTACATATTTTTGATCGCCCTTCGGGCGATATATTTCAAATAACAAATCCCCAAATACCCAAGTCCAAACAGATGACTCTGGGGGTTGGTCCGGGACAGGCGGGTCGAGAGAAGCGGTTGCGCACCCAAGAGCTCGGGGAAAGTGCCGCGGGGCGAAGACTCGCTGCGGTGCGGCGAGGTGAGAATAAGGAGTCTCTTCAGGAACACGAGTTGCGATTTAGCTGGGGGCCCCGAACTGGTAATTGCCCGCCCCTTCCGAAGCGCGGCCTCGCACTGCGGTCCTGCAGATGCCGCCACCGGAAGGCCTACATACCGTCGGGTGGCGCATGAACCCGCCTCCAACCATACACTGCGTAATAATCGCCTGCTCCGGGTCAAGGTCTATTATTGTGAGGACGGGCTTAGTGTAGTGTTTCTTGGGCGCTTTAGACTTTTTCCCAAAGTGCCTTCTAAGCCAACGTCTTATCTTTTCTGCCATTTTTCACCCCCGCTTTCTGGTTACTTTGTCTCTAAAGGTAAGTATACTCTTTCTTTCTGATTTGTCAAGGG
>JBARPB010000072.1:0-7984 GCA_049642705.1 Candidatus Omnitrophota bacterium | reverse complement strand
CAGGGGGTGATTCGGCCACATCGAATGGCTAAGTATATCAAAAGCGCGGTGGGCGGGCTGGTCCATATACATCTTTATTTCTTCGCAAATCACGTGTTTTTCCTTCTCGAGTTCATCCGGGTCAAGCTTCGGGTTTAGCACCATGTCGCTCAATATATCCAAACCGAGCTCTGAGTAATCGGACGGGAGCTTAACGAAATAACAGGTTTCCTCCTCGCCCGTGAAAGCATTGAAGCTGCCGCCGACGCCCTCTATCGACTCTTTAAGCATGCTTGCCGTCTGCGACTCGGTGCCCTTGAAAAGCATGTGCTCGATAAGGTGGCTGATGCCGCAGGACTTCTTATCCTCGTACCTTCCCCCTACCCCTATCCACAAACCGATGGCAACTGACTCCATGTGCGGCATGAGAGCGGTTATAACCTTAAGCCCGTTTTTAAAGCTTTTTATTCTGTACATTGTGTGCGTTCAGATAACTCTGCAATATCACCTGTGCGGCGAGTTTGTCGATTTTCTTCTTCCTCTTGGCCCTCGAGGTGCCCGCGTCGATTAAAATCCGCTCCACTTCCATCGTGCTCATACGCTCATCCCATAATTTCACGGCGATATTGAGGTTTTCTTTCAGGTTATCCGCAAAAGCGATAGCCCCCTTGGCCTGCGGACCGTACGAACCGTTCATATTCAAGGGGAGCCCCACTACGATTTCTTTTACCCCTTCCCTTGAAATTATGTTTCGTAAATGGGTTCTCACTTCCTCATCGTTTCTTCTCTCAATAGTTGAAAGGCCGCGCGAGGTAATGCCGAGCTCATCGCTTACCGCCACGCCTATCCTTTTCGAACCTATGTCAAGGCCCAGTATTTTTGTCATTTAATACTTTAACCCGCTCAGCGTCTTCTTTACGGCATACCAGCGTACCGTTTTCGGTGTTTACCACTACTATATCCTTTAGCCCCACTGTGCCGAGTTTGTTTTTTTCCGAATTATAGATAATGCAGTTACGGGTATCCATTAAGGTTGCCTTGCCGAAGCAGATATTTCCCCGCTTATCTTTCTTGAATAATTCCTCCAGGCTCCTCCAGTTTCCCAGGTCCCGCCAGGAAAATTTCCCTGCCGCGCAATAGAGGTTTTTTGCCTTTTCCATAATCTGGTAATCTATCGAGACGTTTTTCATCCGCAAGTACGCATTTCTTTTGTTATTTTTATTTTTTCTTATGCGTTCGAGCTGGCGCAAGAGTTGCGGGGCGTGTTTTTTCACGGCGCCTAAAATACTTTTTGCCCTGAAAACGAAGATACCTGCGTTCCAGAAGTAACCTTTACCTTTTGCCATCCTGCGTGCCAGGGTTTTTGGCGGTTTCTCTATAAATTTATCTATCGCATAGACGCTCTTTTTTTGGTGCAGTCCTACCTTGATATAACCGTAAGCCGTGGAGGCTTCTTTCGGCCTTATCCCGATGCAAATAAGCGCTTTTTCCTTTTCGAGCGCAAAATTCACCGCATCTTTTATTGTCTTCCTGAAGGAAGCGCCTTCTTTTATGAGGGAATCTGTGGGTAGGACTACCATTATGTCGTCGGGCTTAAGTTCTATGGCTGCCAGGCCGACCGCGCTTGCGGTGCTCCTGCCGAAAGGTTCGACGAGGATATTACGTTTCGGAATTCCTCGGGCAAAGTTCTTTAACAAAGGCGCCTGTGCCTTATCCACCACTATAATAATGTGCTTTTTGCCAACAAGGCCTCGGAGCCTCTTGATCGCTTCGGTTATAAGGGGCTTTTCTTTTCCTATGCGGACAAAGGATTTTGAATACTTTCCCGTGGAAAGAGGCCAGAGCCGCGTTCCCTTCCCGCCTGCCAGTAAAACCGCGTATATTTTCTTTTTCATCCGTGAATTGCCTTCTCGAGGCTTTTTACAAACCGCGCTACCGACTTGCGTAAATCCTTCCTGCCGATATTCTTCTCTATCACCTTGATAACGGCGCTGCCCACGATAATACCGTCGGCAAGCCGCGATATCTTCCTTGCCTGTTCTGGCCGGGAAATGCCGAACCCCACGCAGACAGGTTTTTTTGTAATCCTTTTAAGACTTCTTACATGCTCGATGATATCGCGGGGAAGTTTTTTCCTGGCGCCGGTTACTCCCGTTAAGGAAACGTAGTAGATGAAACCGGTGCTTCTGGCTGCTATATCTTTAAGCCGTTTCTTCGTGCTGGTGGGTGCTGCCAGAAAAATCGTCGCAAAATTCTCTTTTTTCGATATACCGATAATTTCCTTTGCCTCTTCCGGCGGCAAATCCGGAATGATAACGCCGTCTACACCTGCGCTTTTGGAATCGCGGACGAATTTTGCTAAGCCGTAGTGATACACGGGATTGTAATATGTCATAAATACGAGCGGAAGACTGACCTTTTTCCTTGTTCTGTGGACCATGCGCAAAATAGATTTTACGCTTGCGCCTTTAGAAAGGGCGCGTTGTGACGCTTTTTGTATCGTAGGGCCGTCGGCAAGCGGGTCGGAGAAGGGTATGCCGATCTCGACTAAGTCCACCCCGCTTTTCTCAAGCTCGATAATAAGTTTTCCCGTTTCGCCGAGTGAGGGATCGCCCGCCGCTATGTACACTATAAATGCTTTTTTGCGCTTCTTCCTTAAATCCCTGAATAATCTGTCTATCCTGTTCACAGTTTTATATACTCCTTCGCTGTATCGATATCCTTATCCCCGCGGCCGGACAGGCAAAGAATAATTATTTTATTCTTTTTTAAGCGCGGCGCGAGCTTCGAAAGATAATATATCGCGTGCGCCGGCTCAAGCGCAGGGATAATGCCCTCATATTCGGACAAAAGCCTGAATCCCCGAAGCGCATCCCTGTCGGTAACCGCTACATACTTTGCGCGTTTGATTTTCTTGTAATAGGAATGTTCCGGCCCGACACCCGGATAATCCAGCCCGGCCGCGACAGAATGCGCTATATTTACCTGGCCGTCTTTATCCTGCAAAAGATAGCTGCGTGAGCCGTGAAGCACCCCTTTCTCTCCTTTAATGAGCGTCGCGGCGTGTTTCTTTGTCGCTATCCCCGAGCCTGCGGCTTCTACTCCGATAAACTTTACCTTCCTGTCGTGAAAAAACGGATGGAAAAGCCCGATAGAATTGCTTCCTCCTCCGACGCAGGCAACAAGGTAATCCGGAAGCCTTCCGGCGGAGGCAATAATTTGTTTTCTCGCTTCCTTGCCGATTACAGTTTGAAATTCCCGCACCATGAAAGGATAGGGGTGCGGGCCCACAACCGAGCCCAGGACATAGTGCGTATTCTCAACGTTGGTAACCCAGTCTCTTATCGCTTCGTTCGTCGCGTCTTTCAGTGTCCGCGAGCCGCTCGTTACCGGGATAACCCGCGCGCCCATGAGCTTCATCCTGTATACGTTAAGCGACTGCCTCCTGATATCCTCGGTCCCCATGTAAATGTCGCATGTGAAACCAAACATCGCAGCGACGGTTGCGGTTGCGACGCCGTGCTGGCCGGCGCCCGTCTCGGCGATAAGCCGGTGCTTCTTCATCTTTTTTGCAAGGAGCACCTGGCCAATGGTGTTGTTTATTTTATGCGCGCCCGTATGCGCGAGGTCCTCGCGTTTCAGGTAGATTTTCGCGCCGCCGAGTTTTTCCGTAAGGTGGCGGGCAAAATAAAGGGGTGTTGGCCTACCGGCATATTCCCTTAGATAATAATCAAACTCCTTCAGAAATTTCCTGTCCCTTAAGGCCTTTTCAAGCTCTGCTTCCAGCTCTTCCAGGGCATGCATAAGTGTCTCCGGCACAAATTTGCCGCCGAATTCGGCAAAATATCCTTTTTTATCCGGTGTTTTATGTTTTTTTCGCATTATCTATAAACTCCTTCAAAAGCCCGTAATCTTTCTTTCCGGGCGATTTTTCTACGCCGCTTGCCACGTCAACCGCATATGGCGCGACCTTTCTTATTGCCGCACTGACATTTTTCGGGGTAAGACCGCCTGCCAAAAAAACGGTTTTTTTAAACGACCCCCCTCCCAGAATATCCCAGTTGAAACTTTTCCCTGTACCGCCCGGGATACCTTTCATATATGTATCAAATAGATAATAGTCAACTCTCTGATATCTATCTACGCCTTTTATGCTCGAGGGGTCTTTTACCTTGAACGATTTTATTATTTTAAAATCCTTTCTGAGGCGACCGCAGTAGTCCGGGTCTTCCTCGCCGTGTAGCTGCAGAATGTCAAGATGACATCTCTCGGCCATAGACCTTACGGTGTCCAAGTCCTGATTTAAAAAGAGCCCCACCTTCGGCAAATCCTTCGGCAGGTCTTCTATGATAACACGCGCGCGGTCAGGCTCTATTTTCCGTGGGCTCTTTTCAAAAAATATAAACCCGACAAGGTCAGCTCCCAATTCATATGCTTTCAGCGCGTCCCTTAAATCCGTTATCCCGCAAATCTTAACCTTCACCATGTTAATACCGCATTATCTCCCGCATCTTCGCGGCAATATCATCGGCCTCCATGAATGCCTCGCCGATCAAAACCGCGTTTATTCCGAGGCTCTTCAGAAACATCACGTCCTCATATGTCTTTATGCCGCTTTCGGAAATCTTGACCTTGTTTTCGGGAATAAGGCGCACAAGGCGCTGGGTAACCGCAAGGTCTACCCTGAAGGTGTTGAGGTCCCTGTTATTTATGCCTATAATGGAAGCGCCCGATTTAAGGGCTTTCTCCACGTCTTCTTCGTTGTGAACCTCTACCAGGACATCCATGCCGAGATCCTTGGCTATCCTGTAAAAACGCGCAAGTTCCTCTTCGGTCAATATATCGGCGATAAGAAGTATCGCATCCGCGCCCCAGTAAAGGGATTCGTAAATCTGATATTCGTCTATAATAAAGTCCTTGCGCAAAAGCGGCAGCGTAACCCGCTCTTTGAGCTCCTTAAGCGTCTTCAGGCGGCCCTCGAAAAACCTTTCATCCGTCAATACCGAAAGTGCGCCGGCGCCGCCCGCCTGGTATGTCAGGGCGATCTTAAGCGGATTAAAATCGCCTCTTATGATGCCCTTCTGCGGAGATGCCTTCTTTAGTTCCGCTATTAAATTTATGTGGTGCGGCCGCGCCACGTTCCTCTTGAAGGAGCTTTTTATGTAAATTTTGCTTGCGAGCTCCTTGAGTTTCTCGTCGGGCATTGTGAGCCGCGAGGCCTCTATTTCTTTTCTTTTTTCGTTTATTATTTTCGACAGTATCATTGTTTGTTAGTAAATTCCTTCAGTTTCTTTAGCTTCTCCAATGCGCGGCCGGAATCGATGGATTCTTCGGCTTTTTTTATGCCCTCAGCCAATGTTGCAGCCATCCCCGTGACATAAATTGCCGCTCCGGCGTTCAAAAGGCCGATATCGCGCCTCGGCCCCTTTTCCCCATTGAGTACCCCAAGCGCTATTTTCGCGTTGAAAGCCGCGTCGCCGCCTTTTAAATCCTCTTTCTGCGAACGCTTAATATCAACGTCCTCCGGGCATACCGCATATATCTTGATTTCGTTATTTTTGAGCTCTGCGACTGCTGTCATGTCGGTAGTTGTTATCTCGTCCAGCCCGTCTCTTCCGTAAACCACCATCGCGGCAGTAGAGCCCAGATTCTTCAGCACCTCTGCCAATGTTATTGTCAGGCTTTCGTCATAAACCCCCAGGAGCTGATATTTGGCGCCCGCGGGATTGGTTAACGGGCCTAAAATGTTGAATATCGAGCGCGTCTTAATCATTTTTCTTGCCGGCATCGCGTACTTCATCGCAAGGTGAAGCCTCGGCGCAAAAAGGAAACCTATGCCGATATCGTCGATGCATTTTTCTACAATTTCTTTCCCGATATTTATGTTCACCCCTAATTCCTCGAGGAGGTCGGCGCTCCCGCATTTACTCGAGACGGCTCTGTTGCCGTGCTTGGCGACGCTTAAACCGGCGCCGCAGGCGACGAAAGCGCTTACGGTGGAGATGTTGAAGGTCTCCGATGTATCCCCTCCGGTGCCGCAGGTATCCAAAAGGCGCGTATCCTTAGGGTTTATTCTCGTGGCAAACTTCCGCATAATCCGGGCTGCACCCGTTATTTCCTCGACGGTTTCCTTCTTCTCCTTAAGGGCGAGGAGAAAAGACGCTATTGTATCGGTTTCAACCAAACCTTTCATAATCTCGGTAAAGACCTCTTCTGTTTCCTTTTCAGTCAGGTTTTCTTTTTTCTTTAATTTTGCCAACGCATCTGTGATCATCTGTGTTCCTTATCTGTGATCATCTGTGTTTCAAAAAGTTCCCCAGTATCTTCTTCCCCTCGCCCGTCAATATCGACTCGGGGTGAAACTGCACCCCACGCGTGGGGTGGTTTTTATGCTTTACGCCCATAATTTCTTTTTCCTTTGTCCGGGCGGTAACCTCCAGCACCCTGGGGAGGGACCTTCGTTTTATAATAAGTGAGTGATAGCGGGTCGCCTCAAACGGATTTTTGACAGCCTTGAATATATCTTTTCTGTTATGATATATGAGCGAGGTCTTCCCGTGCATGATGCGCCGGGCTCCTACGATTTCCCCGCCGAAAACCTCGCCTATGCACTGATGGCCCAGGCAAACGCCCAAAATGGGGATTTTTCCAGAAAATTCCCTTATAACGTCGTTGGAAATACCGGCATCCCGCGGCTTGCCGGGTCCGGGAGAAATAATAATTTTAGCAGGTTTCATCTTCTTTATCCTACCGAGCGTTATCCCGTTATTCCTGAAGACAACGCTCTCGGCACCAAGCTCTCCCAGGTACTGGACCAGGTTGTAAGTGAAAGAATCATAATTGTCTATTACAAGAACCATTTATAATCCCTCTTCTGCTTCGTCAATCGCCTTAAGCATCGCCTTTGCCTTGTTCAGCGTCTCTTTGTATTCCTTTTCGGGCTTTGAATCCGCCACTATGCCGGCGCCCGCCTGGACATAAGCGGTTTTCCCGTTCACTATGATTGTGCGGATTGCGATGCAGGTATCGAGATTGCCGGAAAAACTGAAATATCCGACGCTCCCGGCGTAGATACCCCTTTTAATGTTCTCGAGCTCGTCTATTATTTCCATTGCGCGTATTTTGGGCGCTCCCGTTACGGTGCCGGCCGGAAAAGATGCCCTCGCGAGGTCAAATATATCGCTCTTGGGCTTAAGGACGCCGGAGACATCGCTTACGATATGCATGACGTGCGAGTATTTCTCTATCACCATAAACTCCGATACCTTCACCGTATCAAAACGGCAGACCCTGCCTATATCGTTTCTGCCTAAATCGACAAGCATGATGTGCTCGGCCCTTTCCTTCGGGTCTTTCAAAAGCTCTTTTGCAAGAGCGTTGTCTTCCTTTTCGCCTCGGCCCCTCGGCCTTGTCCCCGCGATAGGCCGGAGTTCCGCAATACCCTCCTCGCACCTTACCATGATTTCCGGAGAGGCGCCTACGAGGCGGATCTTCCCGAATTTAAGGTAGAACATATAGGGCGACGGATTTATGCTCCGGAGAGCCCTGTATATCTCGAACGGGTCGGATTTTATCTCTTTTTTGAATCTCTGCGAAAGAACGACCTGGATAATGTCGCCTGATTTTATATATTCCTTGGCTTTCTTTACGATGCGCGTAAACTGCCGTTTCGTAAGATTTGATTTCAGGGAATTCTTTCTGCCTCTGCCTTTTTTTGTTTTTCCCGCTTTTACAGGCTTCTTCTTGGGTTTTGAAAGGCGCCTGGTGATTCTCTCGATCTTCGCGACTGCCTCTTCATATGCCGACGAAGCGTCCTTTCCGACAAAAACATTTGAAACGATTTTTATCTTGCGGTCTACGTGGTCGAAAAGAAGTATCGTATCTGTCAGCATGAAAAGGCAATCCGGCAAATTCAAATCGTCCCTCGTTTCATCCGGTATCTTTTCGAAAAATCTCACCACGTCATAGCCCATGTAGCCCACCAGCCCCCCGCAAAACCGGGGAA
>JBARPB010000071.1:0-1945 GCA_049642705.1 Candidatus Omnitrophota bacterium | reverse complement strand
GGAGAAATTCGGCGATAAAGTGATTTTCGCCGTTGACGTAAAAGACGGCAAAGTTGCCGTGAGGGGATGGAAGGAAGTTTCGGAAAGCGGCATAGACGACTATATCAAGAAGCTCGAAGCCGCCGGCGCAAAAAGGATAATATACACCGACGTATCAAGGGACGGCATGATGGCCGGGCCGAATTTAGAGACATTGAAGTCAATTTTGCAGTTAACGCCGCTTGAGGTTACGGCATCCGGGGGAATTTCTTCGATTGAAGACATAAAAGTGCTTAAGGGGCTCGAAAAAGACGGACTTCGGGCGGTCATTGTAGGAAAAGCCCTCTACGAGGGTAAAATAGATTTAAAGGAGGCCATGAATGTCAGTTAAAAAAATTATTCCATGCCTGGATTTTAAAGGCGGAAGGGTTGTAAAAGGCGTAAATTTCGTAAACTTAAAAGACGCAGGCGATCCGGTGGAAAATGCCAAGGTTTACAATAAAGAAGGCGCAGATGAGCTGGTGTTTCTGGACATAGCCGCCAGCGTCGAAAAGCGAAAAACCATGGTGGAGTCGGCAAGACGCGTCGCGGAGAAGGTTACCATACCGTTTACGGTAGGCGGCGGCATAGGCACCCTGGAAGACATAGAGAATCTTTTGAAGGCAGGCTGCGCCAAGATTTCAATCAATACAGCGGCGGTTAAAAAACCGCAGTTCCTCAAGGAGGCATCCGCTAAGTTCGGGAAAGAGCGCATAGTAGTGGCAATAGATGTGAAAAAGAAACCGGACAACTGGGAGGTCTATGTTAATGGCGGCCAGGTCGCCACAGGATTAGACGCTGTAGAATGGGCCAGGGAAGCGGCGTCCCTGGGTGCGGGTGAGATTTTGCTTACAAGCATGGATAGGGATGGCACGAAAGACGGCTACGATATAGAGATCACAAGGAAGGTAGCCGAGGCAGTCGATATCCCTGTTACGGCAAGCGGTGGGTGCGGGAAACTCGAAGATTTTTACAAAGCCCTGACGGAAGGAAAGGCGGAGGCAGCGCTTGCGGCAAGCGTGTTTCATTTTCGGGAATTTAGCATAAAACAGGTTAAGGATTATTTGCGTTCAAAAGGAGTAGCAGTCAAATGAAACTGAATTTCGACGAAAAGGGATTGATACCCGCTGTAATACAGGATTACAGGAGTGGCAAGGTATTGACGCTTTGCTACATGAATAAAGAAGCGCTGGATAGGACGCTTAAGGAAGGGAAGGTCTATGTCTTCAGGCGCTCGAAAAACAAAGTTATGCTGAAGGGCGAAATCTCGGGCAATATCCAGGCCGTAAAGGAAGTTTTCGTTGATTGCACGGATAATTCCCTCCTTTTCAAGGTAGAACAGAAAGTAGCGGCCTGTCATAAGGGGTACTTTACGTGTTATTTTAGGAAGGTTGATAGGGACGGAAAGGAAAGCGTCATAGAGAAAAAGGTATTTGAGCCAAAGGATGTCTACAAGGAATAAATATTTTCCGTCAAAAGAGGAATTCGTGAAACTGGCGAAGAAGGGAAACCTCATCCCCGTTTACACGGAAATACTGGCCGATTTCGAGACGCCGCTTTCGGCCTTTGCAAAGATTGACGAGGGGGATTTCTCGTACCTTCTCGAGTCCGTTGTGGGCGGCGAGAGGATTGCGCGCTATTCCTTCCTCGGTTCTAGGCCGGCGCTTCTTTTTATGAGCAAGGGAAAGAAGATTACCGTGCGTGAGGGAGCGAGGAAAAAGGTTTTCACTACAAGAAAAGACCCGCTTTCGGAGATTAAGAAGATAATGGAGAAATTTTCCTTTGTGCCGGTAAAAGGCCTTCCCCGGTTTTGCGGGGGGCTGGTGGGCTACATGGGCTATGACGTGGTGAGATTTTTCGAAAAGATACCGGATGAAACGAGGGACGATTTGAATTTGCCGGATTGCCTTTTCATGCTGACAGATAC
>JBARPB010000070.1:0-3022 GCA_049642705.1 Candidatus Omnitrophota bacterium | reverse complement strand
GGACGAGAAGTCGAACCTCCTAACCGCCGAGATTAAATCCCAGGAAAACGACTCTTTTCGGATTAGAAGCAGCCTGGAGAGAATAACCCGCCTCAAGAAGATAATCGAGGATTACAGCCTGGCGCTTTCCGAAGAAGACGTTCTTGATTCTATTGTCAGCAACTCTTTCGAGTTATTCGAGGAGGCAAACCGGACGCTTCTCTATTTAGTCGATACGGAAAAACAGGAACTTAAACTGGTGCGCTCAAGGAAAAGGGATACTTCCTCTACCGTGAAAGCGAAGAAAGGGGACACCTTCGACCGTTGGGTCTTGAGGCACAGGAGGCCGCTTCTTGTCGGGGACATATACAAGGATTTCAGGTTTTCCATGAAGCAGGAAGAGCTCGAGGAGGGTTTTAACTCGATAATCAGTACCCCTCTTACAAGCAAAGACAAGATTATGGGCGTGTTGCGCGTTGACAGCCGGAAGAAGGAGAAGTTTACCCAGTCGGACCTGCGGTTTCTGGATATCGTAGCCGACCTTTCGAGTGTCTCGCTCGAGAACGCCATTCTTTACAACAAAGTGCAGGACCTGGCCATTCATGACAGCCTGACGGGGCTCTACGTCCACAAGTATTTTCACCAGGGGCTACGGAACGAAGTGAAACGTTCGCTCAGGAACAACATAGACATTTCCCTTTTAATGCTGGACCTTGACGACTTCAAGCTTTACAACGACCGCTACGGCCACAACGCGGGAGATCTCGTGTTAAAACACATCTCTTCGATCCTGAAAGATTTTGCCGAGGCGGGCGACATCGTTTCCCGGTATGGCGGAGAGGAGTTTGCGCTGCTTCTTTTGAATAAAGACAAGCGAGCCGCCGCGAAAGTCGCCGAAGACATAAGGCGCAGCATAAACGAGGCGCCTTTGGTTTTGAGAAGGGTAAAGACGACGGTGACGGTGTCCATCGGCGTTGCTTCGTGCCCGTCCGAGGCAAAAGCGGCCGAGGAATTTTTGATGCTGGTTGATTCGAGGCTCTATAAGGCCAAAGAGAGCGGTAAAAACAGGGTATGGGCCAAGTGACCGAGGTGAACAACCTTATATTTCTCATTTCTATCGTGTGCCTTCTGCCGCTTTCGATTCGGCTCGGCAAAGGGATGCTGGCCGGCGAGATGCGGCTTTTTAAAGAGGGCTTAAGAAAAAAAGAAGACCGGCTCGCGGGCCCGTCGGGGAGGCTGGAAAAAATAAGGCATAAAAAGGCATACCTCGAAGAGAAGCTCGCCGACCTTTCAAGGCTTTACACGATAACCAAGGAGATGTCTTTCGTCTTAAGGTTCGCAGGGCTCTTTAAATTATTAAAGAGTTTCCTGACGGAGAATTTCCGCTTCGAGAAGTTTAAAATCGTTTTATTCAAAGACGACGATAGTAAGAGGTCCGTTGACAGGGTTTACGGAATAAACGCCGCTTCGGAAGGCTACGTGGAACTGGGCGATGTCCTAGGCGGCATAGCCGGCTCCGCCGCGAAATCGAAAAGGCATATATTTCTGGAGAGGCACGAGGACCTTTTTAGTTTCGGGTTCCCGCCGAACGTAAAAAATATTTTAGCCATACCGCTTGTAGCACGGAGGGAAGCCATTTCCGTTATCCTCATCGAAAATACGAACCCTGACGAGCGCGACAAGTTTCTGATACTCGCCCCGCAGGTCGCCATGCAGATAGAAAGAATAAGCCTTTTTGACGATGTGGAAAAGCTTTCCATAACGGACGGCCTCACCGGAACGTTCCTGAGGCGTTATTTCCTCCTCAGGTTCAAGGAGGAGGTTGTGCGGGCAAAGGAATGCAACATGAACATTTCCTTCATCATGGCCGACCTCGACAATTTCAAAAATACAAACGACCGTTTCGGGCACCTCGTAGGAGACGTTGTCCTGAAAGAAATAGCCGGCATCCTGAAGGCAAATGTGAGGGAAATAGACCTGGTGGCGAGATTCGGCGGAGAGGAATTCGGCATACTTCTTCCGGAGGCGGATAAGGCGGGCACGCATGCCGTCGCGGAAAGGATCAGGAAGGCGGTCGCCGAGCACACGATAAAGGCTTACGACGAGTCCCTCCGGATAACGGTGAGCATGGGCGTGAGCTCCTGTCCGGAAGATTCAAAGGGACTGGACGAGCTCATCGAAAACGCGGATAAGGCGCTCTACGAAGCGAAGCGACAGGGTCGCAACCGCGTCTGCCTGGCTGCGTAAAACAAAACTTTTGCTTCTACCTATCCTTTAACTGAATTTTTACTGTTGAGCATAGTTTAATCTTATGCTATACTGGAGCTTATTAGGGGTTAATAATATCTATAATGCGGCCTAATAGACTCTTTTACTTCATAAGTTTAAGTTACATTCTTGCATTTACAGTTATATTCTCACAAATCCCTTCACCACTCGCATATGCCTTCCAGGATGACCTTCTCGGGAAAATCAAGAAATCCGAAGAACCCGTCATAGTCAAGGGGGATAAGGTCGAATACTTCCATGACCAGAAAAAGGTCTCCGCCGTCGGCAACGTTTCCATTTCCTACGGCGACGTAAAACTTACCTGCGATAAGATTACCGTTTACACCGATACGAAGGAAGCCGTGTGCGAGGGGAATGTCAAAATTACGCAACCGGGCGCTTCAATGGAGGGAGAGAAGATAAATTATAATTTTTTAACGAAAAAAGGCTACGCGCTTGATAGCGCTGTGCAGGCAAAGCCTTTCTACGGCGGCGCGGCGCTGGTCGAACAAACAGGGGATAGGGACTTCAGGCTCGAGAGGGGCTACCTAACGACATGCGACCTGGAAAAACCCCACTACAGGATAGAGGCGAAGGAACTGCAGATTTTCCTCGACAAAAAAATAGTTGCCAAGCACATTGTGTTTTATGTCGGCGAGGTTCCTGTATTTTACCTCCCGTTATATGTTCAGCCGCTGGGCAAGAAATTTCCGGAGGTTACAATCGTACCGGGCCGGACGAGCGACTGGGGATATTACGCCCTTACCGCGTGGAG
>JBARPB010000069.1:0-7084 GCA_049642705.1 Candidatus Omnitrophota bacterium | reverse complement strand
TGCCTTCCTCGACCACGGAAGGGTTGAGGTAACTATTGAAAAAGACCTCGATAAAGCCAGATCATGTCTTGCCAAACTAAAATCGCTCGGCATAGACATAGACGAAACCTGCCAGGAAATCCAGGACGCCGGTGTCACGGCCTTCCAAAACTCCTTCGACAAGCTAATCCATGCCATCGAAAAAAAGTTACCTACAATGTAGGTCACCCTTAAGGGTGACCTACATAAGCCACATTAGGGTATGTCTAAAAAATACGACGTTATAGTTGTAGGCGCGGGGCACGCCGGGTGCGAGGCGGCACTTGCAAGTGCCAGACTTGGCTCGAAGACGCTGCTTATCACGCTTGATAAAGACAAGATAGGCCTCATGTCGTGCAATCCTGCCATAGGTGGTGTAGGCAAGGGACAGCTTGTTAAAGAAGTCGATGCTCTGGGCGGCGAAATGGGGAAGGCCATCGATGCGACGATGGTGCAGTTTCGTATGCTTAATTCGTCCAAGGGCTATGCCGCAAGGTCTTCGCGCGCGCAGGCAGACAGAAAAAGATATAACCTCTATATGCGCGATACCATCGGTGCCGAGGGTAATCTCGATATTTTAGAAGACGAGACGATAGGCGTTTTTGTAGAAAAGGGACTTGCCAAAGGCGTAAATACAAGAAAGCACGGATTGATACGTTCTAAAGCGGTTGTTCTCGCGCCCGGAACGTTTACAAACGGCGTGATACACATAGGCCTTGAACATTTTCGGGGCGGCAGGATGGGGGAGGAGGCGTCTTTTTCGCTTTCGAGAAACCTTGCCGGCCTTGGCTTTAAAATGATGCGGCTTAGTACATGCACGACGCCGCGGCTCAACGGAAAAACAATAGATTTTTCAAAACTTACCGCCCAGGAAGGCGACAAGGAAATCATTCCTTTTTCATTCTGGACGGAGAAGATCGATATACGTCAGAAGCCGTGTTTTATGGCCCGTACCACAAAGGTCACACATGATATAATAAAGAAAAACTTAAAATCTTCCATATTCTACTCGGGAAAATTAAACTCAAGCGGGGTGAGGTACTGTCCCTCCATAGAGGATAAAATTGTAAGATTTCCGGATAAGGAGAATCACATTCTCTTTATCGAGCCGGAGGGCTTTGATACGGACGAATATTACGCGAACGGAATTTTTACGGGATTCCCTCGCGATATTCAGGAAAAAATCACAAGGAGCGTGCCGGGCCTTGAAAAGGCCGAATTTACGAAGCCCGGTTACGGTATAGAATATGACGTGGTCCAGCCAACTGAACTAAAGACCACGCTCGAGACGAAGAAAATATCCGGTCTTTTTCTGGCCGGCCAGTTAATCGGGACAACCGGCTACGAGGAAGCGGCAGCGCTCGGCATCACCGCGGGCATCAACGCGACAATGACGGTAAAGAAAAAAGAACCTTTTATACTCGATAGGTCCGAGGCCTACATAGGTGTCTTAATAGACGACCTTGTTACCAAGGGAACCACCGAACCCTACAGGATGTTTACATCACGCGTCGAATACAGGTTGACCATCCGCGAAGACAACGCCACCACAAGGCTTAGTAGAATAGGGCATTCCATCGGCTTGCTTTCCCGCGAGAAACTCGCGCTCGTCGAGAAAAAAGAAAAAAGAATAGAAGAAATAAAGAAGAAGCTTGAAGCATCACCCGGTCTTTTAAAGTTACTGAAAAGGCCTGAGGTGACGTTCGACGATATAATAAAAACGGCGAAATGGAAGGACCACTTTTCGCATTATGAAAAGACCGGCCTCGAAGTCGCGGTAAAATACGAGGGCTACATCAAGCGGGAGGCGTCCTTCGTGAGCAAGTTCAAGAAAATCGAAAGGATGAACATACCGGAAGATTTCGACTATTTGCAGGTTTCAGGGCTTTCAAGCGAAATACAGGAGAAACTCTCCCGGTTTAAGCCCCGTTCTTTAGGCCAGGCCTCGAGGATTTCCGGGGTAACGCCGGTTGCGATTTCGCTCTTAATGGTGAAAATATATGAAAAAAGTCTGCGTATTCGGCAGTTATAAGAATTTAGGGAAAAAGGAAAAGGCGGACGTCGTAAAACTCGGCAAACTCCTTGCCGAAAAAGGATTCGAGGTTATGACCGGCGGATTCGGCGGGACGATGGAAGACATATCCCGCGGCGCCAAAGAGGCAGGTGGGAAAACGATAGGAGTTACATATTATAAATGGGAAGATCAACCTTACAAAAAGCCGAATAAATATATCGACGAAGAAATAAAGACTAAAGATATTTTTGAAAGAATAGATGTGATGGCAAAAAACGCCGACGCCTTTATCGTGCTTCCGGGCGGAACAGGCACGCTTTTAGAACTCGCCGCCTGCCTCGAACTTGTAAATAAAGGCCTCATGAAACCCAAGCCCATAATAGCGCTCGGTAATTTCTGGAAAGATACCCTCGAAAAACTCGCCTCCTCCCGCGACCTGGTTACCTTCGTTGCCACGCCTGAAGAAGCAGTGGCCGCCCTTTTCCCCTTGTAATTTACCTTCACTTGTGTTAAAATTTTGGTCTCTTGTCTTATAATTATACCCAGTAAGATGAAGCCCGCCTAACGGCGAGGCAGGGAGGCGTAAATGGTCAAGATCAAAAGGGCCCTCGTTAGCGTATCCGATAAGACAGGTATTGAAGATTTAGCAAAAACGCTTAACGAATTTGGCGTAGAAATACTATCTACGGGCGGAACCGCAAAGAAGATAAAAGATCTAGGCATACCCGTTAAAGACGTCTCCGATTACACCGGCTTTCCCGAGATGATGGACGGCCGCGTGAAAACACTCCACCCGAAAATACATGGTGGCTTACTTGCCCTGCGTAAAAACAAAGAACACATGGACACCGCGAAAAAGCACGGTATAGGCATGATAGACATGGTGGTGGTGAACCTTTATCCCTTCGAAAAAACGGTCGCAAAGCCAGATGTAACCCTTGAAGAGGCGATAGAGAACATGGACATAGGCGGGCCTTCAATGCTCCGAAGCGCGGCGAAAAATAATAGAGCAGTAGCGGTAGTTACGAATCCAGCGAAATACCCGGATATCATAAAAGAACTTAAAACAAATAAGGGTTCGCTTTCCGAAAAAACGCTTAAGGATCTGGCGGTCGAGGTTTTCAGACGAACTTCGGAATATGACAGCGCTATATATAACTTTCTATCCGGAAATCAGACGTCCGACAGCCTAGGTTTAAATTTCAAAAAGGCGCAAGACCTAAGATACGGCGAGAACCCGCACCAGAAGGCAACCTTTTATAAAGATCCCACTGCCCATGAATCCGGCATAGCAAACGCCAAACAGCTTCAAGGAAAAGAGCTGTCTTTTAACAATATAATTGACTTAAACGCGGCTATCGAGATAGTTAAAGATTTTAACAAGCCAGCGGCAAGCGTCATAAAACACACAAACCCCTGCGGCGCAGCGGTGGCAGACTCATTATCCAAGGCCTACGTTGATGCCCTGGAGTGCGACCGCTTAAGCGCCTTCGGAAGCATAGTGGGCTTTAACGGAAAAGTGGATAAAAAACTTGCCGAAGTTGTCATGAAGGAAGCCGATTTTGTCGAATGCATCATAGCGCCTTCTTTTGACAGCGCCTCACGGGAGATTTTCTCAAAGAAAAAGAATTTAAGGCTTCTCGAAATCCCCGATTTCAAAAAGACAAGCCCGCGGGAAAGGGATTACAAGAAAATAGTGGGCGGCCTTCTCATCCAGGATATGGACTTAAAAGTCGCCAAGGAAAGCGACCTTAAAACGGTGACAAAAAAAGCGCCATCAAAAGAAGAAATAAAAAGCCTTCTTTTCGGGTGGATTATAGTAAAACACGTAAAAAGTAACGCCATAGTGTTATGCCAGGGCACGAAAACCGTCGGAATAGGCGCAGGGCAGATGTCGAGAGTCGATTCGGTAATTATTGCCTGCCGGAAAGCCGGCAACAAAACCAAAGGCGCCACCCTCGCAAGCGACGCTTTCTTCCCGAAACGGGATGCGGTGGACCAGGCCCATAAAGCCGGGATAAAAGCGATAATACAGCCCGGCGGCTCGAAAGGCGACAAAGAGATAATCGCCGCCTGCGACGAACACGGTATCGCTATGGTATTTACGGGAATAAGGCACTTCAAGCATTAATGGACAAGAAGAAAATAGCAAAAGCAGTAAGGAATATACTCGAAGCGGTAGGGGATAACCCGAAAAGGCAGGATCTTTTAGGCACTCCGGAACGGGTGGCCGAGATGTACGAAGAAATTTTGAGCGGAATGAACAAAAATCCCGCCCAGGAACTCGAGGTCCTCTTATCGCAGGATCACGACGAAATAGTTCTTTTAAAAGATATTCCGCTCTATTCGATATGTGAACACCATATGCTCCCGTTTATCGGTAAAGTTCATGTGGCATATGTTCCGCAAGCCAACAGGGTAACTGGTTTAAGTAAACTCGCAAGGGTCGTGGATATATTGGCAAAGCGGCTCCAGGTCCAGGAACGCCTCACTACCGAGATAGCCAATGTTATCATGAAAAAGCTGAAACCAAAGGGCGTGATGGTAGTAGTCGAGGCGGAGCATCTTTGCATGTCGATGCGGGGGGTAAAAAAACCAGGGGTAACAACCGTAACAAGCGCCGTAAGGGGCTTATTCCGAACCAACCCGAAGACGCGTGCGGAGACGTTAGCGCTTATAAAATGAGAAAAATCATAACGCAGATCGGCTCATTACCGCTCGAAGACGTAAACGAAGCGGTGGAATACAGCTTAAAGCACGACATCCCCTTTTTACCGGAACTTCCGAAGAAAGGGGACGCGATGATGGAATACATTAAAAATCCGGGGAAACTCAGCTGTTTGAAGGAATTCAAAAAACATAAATTCGACACAGTGAAGATACAATGTGTTGGCCCGGCAACATTGATGCTCGCAGGATTCAAAGAGGATGAAGCGATGCAAAGGATTTGTGAACATATTACGGCAATTATGGACGGCCTGGAGGCCAAAGAGGTCATCCTTTTCCTGGATGAACCTGCGCTGGGACAATCCGGCGTGAATTTTAGAGAGTTGTGGCAGGCAATATTTTCCACCTTCCCTGTTGTGCCCGGGGCGCATGTTTGCGGAAACATGGATTGGGATTTATTGTTTGATTCAGGTCTAAAAATCATAAGTTTCGACGCATCGCAATTTGATATTACCAAGTATTCCAAATATAGAAGCGAGAAAAGAATCGCCTGGGGCGTGCAAAAAAAAGAAGACGTAAAAGATTTCAAAGAGGGCGATTTGATTACCCTGCCTTGCGGAATGGGGACGCCGGTGTATAAGCCCGAGGACTGCGAAAAGAATTTGCAGAAGTTACAAAGTATTGCCAAAGAAGTTTTAAGAGGAGTTAAAAGGTGAAAAGCATTTCTCAAATACTTCGAGAATGGGCCGAACATTATTTTAAGCATGGCGAGCGGATTTTAACCACGGATTTAGAAATTGCCAGACGCGCCCAGTTAAAACCGATAAAAGCAATTGCCAGGAAGTTAGGGCTTAAAGAAGGAGACCTTTACCTTTACGGCGATTACATGGCGAAGGTGTCACTATCGGTTTTAGAGCGCCTCAAGAGCAGAAAAGACGGCAAATACGTCGATGTTACGGCAATTACGCCAACTCCGTTAGGAGAAGGAAAGACCGTTACCACAATCGGTCTTGCGATGTCCTTAAATCGAATCGGCAAAAAGGCCACCGTTTGTATCCGACAGCCATCGCTCGGTCCTGTATTCGGGATAAAAGGAGGGGCAGCCGGAGGAGGATACTCGCAGGTAGTTCCGATGGAAGATTTTAACTTGCATCTTACCGGTGACGTGCACGCAGTAGGCCTGGCCCATAATCTCTGCGCGGCATTTTTGGATAATTCTATTCTGAAAGGAAATCCGCTGAACATAGATCCGGACACGATAATGTGGCGGCGGGTAGTTGATGTATCGGACAGATTCCTGCGCAACATAAAGATAGGGCTGGGCGGTCCACAGGATGGATTTGAACACCGTTCAGGGTTTGATATTACTGTTGCCAGCGAAATAATGGCTATACTCGCTTTGACTACCGGACTAAAAGATTTACGAAAGCGGCTTGGCCGGATTATTTTGGCTCTCACAAAAAACGGAAAGCCCGTTACCGCCGAAGATATTAAAGTAGCGGGCGCAATGACAGTCCTTCTTAAAAATGCGATTAAACCGAATCTCTTACAAACTATAGAAAATACACCCTGTCTTGTGCATGCCGGACCTTTCGCCAACATAGCCCACGGCAATAGTTCTATCCTCGCTGATAAGATAGCGTTGAAACTATCGGATTATGTTGTTACAGAGTCGGGTTTTGGCGCGGATTGCGGAGCGGAAAAATTCTTTGACATAAAATGTAGAAAAAGCACTCTTAAACCTGACTGTGTAGTTATGGTATGTACCGTAAGGGCGCTTAAGATGCATTCAGGAAGGTTCGAGGTTGTGGCCGGAAGGCCTCTTGACAAGGCGCTTTTCGAAGAAAATCTGGAAGCCCTGAACCTCGGTTGCTCCAATTTAGAAAAACACATAGAAAACATGAAGCTGTTTGGCATACCCGTGGTTGTGGCAATAAATAGATTTACCACGGATACCAAAAAGGAGATAGAGCTGATTCGTAAAAAAGCAAAAGCCACGGGCGCTGAAGATGCTGTCTTGAGCGAGGTATGGGCTAAAGGTTCCAGGGGCTGCATCAAACTTGCCAAGGCGGTTGTGAAAGCCTGTAACGAGAAATCGAACTTTAAATATCTTTATTCAAATAAATGGCCGATCAAGAAGAAAATCGAAACCATCGCCACTAAAATCTACGGCGCGAAAAATGTCAAATACGAAGAAAAGGCCGAAAAAGCAATAGAGCTATATACAAAACTCGGTTATGATAAACTACCGATATGCATGGCAAAGACGCACCTTTCTCTTTCGCACGATCCTAAACTAAAAGGCCGTCCGGAAGGTTTTACGCTGCCAATTCGTGATGTGCGAGCCTCTCTGGGCGCTGGATTTTTGTTTCCCCTGTGCGGGAC
>JBARPB010000068.1:0-49992 GCA_049642705.1 Candidatus Omnitrophota bacterium | reverse complement strand
CCTTAATAGGAAGAGAAAACATATACGACAGCGCACAAGGCGCATTAAATCTAACAGATGCGCAGATAACCCAGATAAGAGCAGAAGCAATAAAACACGACTTCTCGGGCGCAGGAGGCATAGCGGCATTCGCCAAGTTCACAGAAGGCCTTGCATTCATAGGTATGGGCAAGGCATTAGAGTCCCTCACATTCGCCGTCCAAGACCTAAGCGGAAAGGTCATCTTCGTAATAGGTGCGGGATTCAACAGATTAACCGGAAAAACCGTAGTAACCCGCATAGATTACACCTATTTCGAAGGAGGAGTTTTTAAGGTAGTGACAAAGACCTACACTAGTGATGGAGTGGAAGAAGAACAACAAGCGTTCGCTGCAAATGGCACTTACGCAGATATCGAAGAAATGGCTGCGCATCTCAAAGCGGTATCTGAGCAAACGGGTGTTGATGCGAAAAACGTTTTTCTTATAGATTGTCAACTAAGGACTAAAGACGGCGAAACAGCAAATGTTTCATCTTTCAGATTAGACGAAAAAGGCGAGCCGATAGTTCATATTCCAGGCGGCCATTTAAGCCTTGACCCAACGAGCCTTAAGCAGCTTGTGGGTGTAGAAGGAGCTGCGATAAATGGCGAAATTTTCAAGTTTGCAGAAAAAACAGGACTCGATCACAAAATTATCAAAGTTACAGGTGTCCAGGGAATTCCTGACGCAGCCTTAGGATTGAATGAAATGACGCAACTTGCAAAGAATCACCCTGACAGTACAACCTGGGGGCAGCTTAAGAAAATAGGTCTTCGCGCCGCTCTTCAGTATGGCTTAAAGTGGTGGGGAGGAAAAGCAGGTGTTGTTTCTTTTGACGAAGAAACAGCTTGGAATGCTGCCGTAGAGTTAGGTAAGCAAGATTCAGAAAAAGAGATATTAAAAACAGTGGGCAGAGTTTACGTAGGCATAGCAACCCTGGGCATCTCTGAGCTTATAATATGGCAATGGGATAACATAAAAGACGCCGCAGGCAGGGCATGGAACTTTGTAAAAGAATACGCGCCAATAGTGGGCAGAATCTACCTTGCTATAACAACCCTGGGTATTTCCGAACTTATAATATGGCAATGGGATAACATAAAAGCCGGAGCAAGCGCGGTATGGTACGGTACAAATTATGGCACGGCTTATGCTATGAGCAGGCTTTTTGGTTTTAGCCATCAACAGGCGAAATCTTTTGCCGCTGAGTACGCCAGAACACACCAGAGCTTTACAGCCGCCATGGCAGAAGGTTTTGGTATCGCGTGGAACTTTGTAAAGGAAAACTCTTCAACAATAGGAAGAGTCTACCTCGGTATAGTAACCCTGGGCATCTCCGAACTTATAATCTGGCAGTGGGATAACATAAAAGACATGGCAGGCAGGGCGTGGGGCTTTGTAAAGGAAAACGCCTCGACGATAGGAAGGGTATGCCTCGGTATAGTAACCCTGGGTATCTCAGAACTTATCAGATGGCAATGGGATAATATAAAAGACATGGCAGGCAGGGCGTGGGGCTTTGTAAAGGAAAACGCTTCAACAATAGGAAGGGTATGCCTCGGTATAGTAACCCTGGGCATCTCCGAACTTATAATCTGGCAGTGGGACAATATTAAGGATGCCGCAGGCAGGGCGTGGAACTTTGTAAAAGAGTACGCGCCAATAGTGGGCATTCTCTTTGCCTTCGTTGCCTCTGAGATATTGGACGCCGTAATAGGCGTTGCAGGAGATGCAGTAAAAGACCTAAAGTCCATGGGAATTGTAGGTAGCGGAGTCGGTGTGGCAGGCGGTGCAGCAGCAGGTGCAGCAATAGGAGCCGCTATCGGAGTATGGTTCTTTGGCGTTGGGGCTTTAGTAGGAGCAGCGATAGGCGCTGCTATAGGAGCAGTTGTGGGACTGACAGGAGGAATTCTCTACGACACAGGGGCCCTCGGTAAAATAAAAGGCAGCATAGGAGGCGTAGCAGGTGGAGCAGCATTGGGTGCTTTAGTAGGAAGTATTATACCAGGCGTAGGCACGGCAATAGGCGCACTCGTAGGCGCAATAGTCGGTCTTATAGCAGGTGTATCAGTGGATCTTGGTATCTTTGGTAAAATAAAAGGCAGCTTGACCGGTGTAGCGGGTGGTGCGGCGCTTGGTGCTTTAATAGGTAGCGTTTTCCCGGTTATTGGGACGGCAATCGGAGCTATAATCGGCGCCGGCATCGGATTATTACTTGGCATTCTTGCAGATACAAGCGTAATCAAAATCAAAGGCACAGCAACGGGGGTTCTTGGCGGAGCAGCAATAGGCGCTGCTATAGGAAGCGTTATACCGGTTATCGGTACGGGAATAGGCGCAATAGTCGGCGCGATAGTCGGGCTTATCGCAGGAGGCGCATTTGACCTTGGATTCATGGACAGAAATGCCGCGGTAGGAACTGCTACATGCGGCGCAACGGGCGCCGTAATCGGAGCTGCTATCGGAGTCTGGTTCTTCGGAGTTGGAGCGTTGGTAGGAGCAGCTGTAGGTGCTGCTATCGGATTGGCTGTAGGAGTAATTGGCGGAGTTATTGCTTCGGCGTTCGGCGCGTTTAAGGACTTGGATAAGAAGCTGGTTGCAAGAGGCATGACTACCGATGGCGTGTTGGCGAATGTCGGAACATTTGCCGGAACATTAGCAGTGCTCGGGGGCATCATAGGAACATGCATCACTCCTTTTATCGGTACTTTGATAGGATTTGCAATAGGTGCAGTAGTTGGCGCGATAGTCGGAGTTGTTGTATCTCTTGTTCAATATGCAGGTTCGAACGGATCCGGCCATATAGATAAAGAAGGAAACGTAGTAATCGATAAGCCAAACACTGCTTTTGGATATCAATACACAGCCGGACATGCGTTAATGGATACGATGGCGGTGTGGGCAGAAAAATCAGATTTTGGCAGAGTTGTTTTTGAAATAGCAAATGGATTTACCGCTCTTGTAAGAGGCCTTTCTCTCGGAATAGGAGGCATAGGTGATGCGTTCAGAGTCCACGAGAAAAGCACCTATATCGGAGCGGAGTTCTGGAGAGGTTATACCTGGGGAGACGCTATAGAAATAGTAGGTATGGTTATCGCCGCTTGTGTCCTCGGAAAAGGCGTGGCCGCGATTGCGGGTAAAATTAATGCGGCGCTTACTGGAATAGCGAAAGAGCTTATTTCCGGAGCAGGCTTGAAGGCAAAGTTGGCCAACGCAATTTATAACTTTGTTAGCAAAGCCCACCTCTTCTTTAGAGGTTCGGCTCTTAAGGCGATATTTGCGGGCCACAGCGCGGTGGCACAATACCTGACCATAAAAGGCGCTACGCTGGCGCTGGTTAGAACCACGATTCAAATAGGATGGTTTGGAGCCTCGCTGTGGATCACGGGCAGAGCGGCGATAACTCCTGTTCTCATGCTGTGGTTTGGCGCTGATAATCCTACGGATCTAATGAATACACTGGCGCAAAGACCGGAAGGGCTCGGAAGAACTATATGGATGACCCTGGCGAGCTTTGGATGGAATGTCAGCCAGGTCGTGCCGAATAAGTTTGTTGTTGAAAAAGGCAGCGTACTGGACGGCATGATGAACACAACCGTAAGAAACCCGATGTTTGTAATAGTGTTCTTCGCATTAGGGCCGTTTATCCAAATATTTGCTCTGGCTGCAGGGAAATTTTTAGGCAAAATAGGCGGCAAAATCGTGGAAACATTGGGGATAGGGAAAATGATTGGAAATCCTGTAGGATTTGCCGCTGTGAGGATAGGGGCCGGGTTCAAAAACGTTATAGTCAAATTCCCGGCTTGGGTCGGAAGGTTCGCAAAACGGTTCTTCAAATTAGGGTCAATTAAGGGCATCTGGGAAGAAGGAATTAAAGAGCCGATACTAAGTGCCATTTTGCAGGCATTCGGCGTATCTCCCGCAACCGCCGAATACCTCGTTGAATTCGGCGATGTTAGTTTTGGATCGAGCTTCAGCAATACGAGCAAGAACATTGCAAGGGGAACTGTCGAAAAAGCTGCAAGCAAAATAAACCTTTCCAACACGAACCAAAGATGGGCCCTGCAGGATGCTGGTATTGACATAGGTACGGTAGGCAGGGTGCAGGAAGGCACGGCCACTCAGCAGGAAGTGAATATCCTAACGAACCAATTAGCAAATGCCGATATAACCAATTCCAGCATAAAATCAAACCTTGAACAAGTCGGGTTGTTAGAAGTTACGCAGTCTATCAAGAACTTTACAAAACAAAATGCGAAGCTTATAAATGTAGTCAATAACTGGGATATAAAAGCCCTCGAGAACATGGGGTTGTCTCAAGTCCAGATAAACGACGGGCATCTCTTATCAAATCTGAGATATCTGGCAATGACGGGAAGAATTTCGGAAGCTACATTAAAACCTGCCGTAGAAGAGCTCGCTTTGTCCACACAACTTATGAACGGCAGCGCAGAAAACTTAACTACATTCGGTATTTATGAAGCCGATGCGGCCGCGTTAAACAAACTATTCGAAAGCAATAATGACGCCTTGGTAAAAACAGGGAAAATGCTGTTTAATCAAATAGGTTTAAATACCCCCGGAGATATAAGCACAAAAGCGAAACAGACAGCGAGGGGCGTTGTAATTGCGTTCTCAGGCGGAGTTATAACCGATTCGGTTTTAGATGTCCTTACTTCGCTCGGTTTATCTAAGGGAGAGAGGCACCTATTGGCAATTCTTTCGAATTCCAACGAACAAGCCAAGCGATTGATTATCACCGAAATAGGTAATAACCTTGCTACTTCCGGAGGAGAATTTATAAGAGTTGTAATCAGCGCAGTAATAGACCATGCGGTTGATTCAAAAGGTACCATGAATATGCTAAACCTCGGCGACCGCGCGCCTCCAAGGATTGCAGAAATTCAAAATGAAATCGTGCAACTTAAACAGGAAATATCAATACTGGAAAACCAATTAAGAGATAAGCAAGAACAAGCCAACCTTCCGCAGCTGCGAGAACGCATAAAGAACCGAATAGAAGAGCTAACTTATGCACCGAAAGGCGCCGCAGAATCACAATACCAGACAGAAGCCCGCTTCCGATATAATTTAACCCTAAGGAGAACCTTAGAGCACATAGACAGTTTAATAGCTCAAATTGAGCAAAGCGGTCCTGCGCCATGGGATGCTATCGCTGTTGCTATAAATGGGATAGAATCTAAATTAACAGAAATCAAAGGAGAATTATTGGAGAGACAAGGCGCGCTAAATATTGAAATGGCGCGGTTAAAAATGCCAACCTATCAAGGCCTGGGTTGGAAACAGGAAGCGATAGACGCGATAGTAAACGGTATTGCTATTTTGCAAACTATCGACCCGGCTCTTGCCCATGATGCAAAGACCGACATAGCACAGGCATTTTCGCAGAACCTGGGAACCTTGAGACAGCAGGATATAGGGTTCCATATGAAGAGAATCGTAATGGGCGCCCTGTTTGCGAATGCACGGGGCAACATTGAAGCAATACTGCCGGCTTTAGCGCAATTGGGCATCAATCCGACCGCTCATGACTTCAAGAATTTGACAGAAAAGGACACAAATACAATCGGCGAGCACCTTTTAGGCGCAGGTTTCGTATCGGGTTCTCTATTCAACAATCTGAACAAGATCAACATAAATAACATGCTGAAGAATTCCATAATTGTAAGCACCGCAAACAAGGAAAAGTACGGTGAAGCAGGCCTTATTATGCGCCATTACAGGCTCGACAAACTTGCAAAAATGGATTCTTCAGAAGTAACGAAATTAATGAACGAGCTTGCGATGCCGCTAAGTTCCGATTATTCGCTCATGCAGGAGTTCTTACAAGGCAGGCCAAATATACTATTAAGAAATTTAACACCTGAAACATTATCCGCGATTCAGTCACTCGGAGAGAGCCTGCCATACATGAGTTATACGCAACTGGCGGTATTCGCGATTTACGGCATTACGCCCATGAATGCTAAAGCCGTCAGAATGGCGCTTGAAGCAAAAGTAAAAGATCCGAAAGGCATGGTGAGAATAGAAAACGGCAGCCTAAAGATTACCAAACGGTTAAGGACTTTATTTAGAGCGTTCGGAATACGATTAAATAATGCACAAAAAGAAATATCCGTAAATGAAATAGCCAAAATGGTAGCGGCGAAAATGGCCAATGTAGAAAAACTCGCTTCTACTCCGAATAACGCTCAGTATATTGTAAATAGCTTGAATACACTTGGCATACAGACATTCAGAAGAACAGAAGATAAGGGCAAGGCGTTAAGACAGGCAAGGGCAGTATTCGCTGAAAGAGCCAAGATGCTGGAGAGAATAATACCCATCGCGGAAAAGCTTATTGAAAACGGTTCATTAGACCATGCGGTAGGGGAGGCTTTCCTGCGCAAACTGGGAACACAGTATGCGAATCTCATTACAAACGCCAGGCTCTGCGACAAACTGAACAGGTTGCAAACAAAGAGCGGAAGAGCCACTACAGTAGACGAGATGACCTTCAAACTACTCAAGTCAGATATGTCAACCGTGCAGAGGATAAGAAGCTTCGTAATAGGACAGATAAACAGGATAAAAGTAAGATGGTTTGGCAGAGAGCAAGCGGTGAGGAAAGCCCTCAAGAAAAACCACGCCGCTGCCAACAGCAACCTCTTTACTCATATAAGGCAAAACCTACTTCCGGAAGATGCCGGCGTTGCGATAAGTGCTATCGAAAGAGTTCTTTCCAAAGAAGGACAAAAAGAAAAAGTAACCTTTGAAAAAGCGCTAAATAACCAGGGCATAAGCCTTAAGTCCGAAAGAGGCAAAGCTATAAGAGAGGCCCTGAGTAAGATACCTGAACAGATAACCAGTAACCTTAGAGGCCGCATGCAGAGGAAAGCGGTGGTATTAGACGCAACAAGCGCCTTCATACTGGCAACCCTATTAGCAGACGGGTATGGATTCGCGCCGCACAAAGAACAGTCATACGCGGGAAAACTACTTGCTGAGGAGATAATCATTCAGATGGGAACAGGCGAAGGTAAGACCTTAACGAGCGTGCTCGCGCTCTATCTGCATGCCTTAACCGGTAAAAGTGCGCACCAGCTTGTTACGGCGGACTTCCTTGCCGAGCGGGATTTCAATGAGACAAAACCAATCTTTGATATGTTAGGCATAGAGCCAAGCTTTGTAACAAGAGATATGGGTATATCCGAAGACGCGGAAAACAGGGGAGAGAAAATACTGGAAGCTAAGAGGAAGGCATATAGTGCGGATGTAGTTTATGTCGCGAACACAACAGTTAGGTTTGATAAACTACACGACTTAAGAACACATCGGGAAGAAGAAAAATATATTACGAGAGAACTCAATTACGCTAACGTAGACGAAATAGATAACATAACGTTGGACCAGGCGCTATCCGAATGTATTCTTTCAGAAGGCGCAGGCGAACCACTCAGCGCCGGCGAGGCCGCCGTATATATAATTGCCGATAAGATAGCAAGGCGAATCCGTCCTGAAGGCGGGGAGGTAAAAGTTACATTAAAAGATGTAGGCGGCATAACGCAAAAATTAGAAACTAACGAATATTATAGTTTAAACAGGACCACAAGAACTCTTACGCTTAAGGAAGAAGGTAAAAAGGCTGTCGGTAGATTGATACAGGCGATTAGGCATGAGGGCGTAATGAAAAATATGACAAATCTGGAAGAACATCATATACAAAGAGCCCTTGAAGCACACCTTCTTTACCACGAAGATATACAGTACAGAATCGAAACGGAAAAAGACGGAAAGCGCAAACTTATAATCGTAAGCGAGGCAACTGGCCGCGATTTAGAGGGACAACGCTGGGAAGACGGCCTTGCGCAGGCAGTAGAGGCAAAAGAAGGACTCGATATACACGGAGAATACAAGACCATAGCCAAGATGAGCATAAGAGACCTCTTAGTAAACGAATACAAACACTTCAGCGGCTGCAGCGGAACCGTCATGGAAGCGGAGAAAGAACTAAGGAAACTCTTTAATAGAGAAGTGGTCAGGATGCCTCCTCACTCTGAAAGCTTGAGAAAAGACAATCTTACCGAAATCGTTCTGACGGGCAGAGAAAAGGTTGAATATATAAAGAATAAGATATATGAAATAAGGAATACGAGACCGGGTGCACCCATACTTGTTACGTTCAGAAATATGGATGACGCGAAAGCGTTCCACAGGATATTAATAAGCGAAGGCATAGTGGATGCCGAGCACATGCAGCTTCTTGACGCATCGTTAGAATGGAACGAAGAAGCGATAGTTGAAACAGCCGGTACACCCGGCATGGTGACCATCGCGACTAATATAGCAGGCCGCGCCACCGATATTAAACTGCCCGGCAGGAGTCAGATACTGGAAGAGGCATCCCGTGTGCTAACCCCGGCGCAAAAGCAGGAACTGGGCAAATTAATTGACAGGCTTAATGAAAACAGAAATCCCAAAGCGATGAAAGAAAAGGCGAAAGAGGTAAGAGATTTCTTTAAGAGACAAGGAATAGAAGCACCCGAACTTATGAATATGGTATTTACTACCTATGTATTCGGATTGCAGCTAATAAGAGAAGTTAATAAATCACGAAGAATTGACAGGCAGGCAGACGGCAGGGTGGCGCGTCAGGATAACCCTGGCGAAGCGTGGTCAGTTATGTCGCTCGAAGGAGCGGATCTTGCCATGCTCGAGAGAGGTTTAGCTTACAAAAACGGTATATATCGCGGTGGAAACATACTCATAAACATACTCATTAAAAGCAGGTATGAGAGGATATTAAAAATAAAACCGGCCCTTAAAGAAATAAAGCAGGCCCTTGAAGAAGGACGTGAGTTAACGGATTCCCAAAGAAATTACATAAGAAAGGCAACGAGATACATAAGAAAGTCAACCAGGAAAGCCCAGGATAATATAGATAAAGCCGAACTCAGGATGAGGGCTTCCGCCGCCAGGTTTAACACATTTGAATACAGGATGCAGAAGTCATACCACGAATTGAGAAACGCGATACTTGGCGGAAAATCCCGTGAGATTACAATCGATAGCATCTTAGAAACAGCCACATTGAAACTCGTAGAGAAATACAGAGATCAAAAAGCAGAATTTAACTTTAAGGACATGTTAGGGGCAATTAAGTCAAGATTCAGCATTTCGCTCGAAGGCATTACAGAAGATTCTATAAGGAGCCTTGATAATAACGGATTAGCGCAGGTTATCCTGCAATCCGTGATTAAGAACGTTTCGCAGGCCGATCTCATGAATATCGTAACCCAGTCTATCGATGATATGTGGGTTGAGTTCCTGGCAAACTCAAGAAAGCTACGCAGAGAAGTTAGATTTAGAAAATACGCCGGAAAGATGATTGCATCCTTCAAGGATGTAATGGAAAACTTTACGGATAAGGTAGCGAATAAACTGGCGATAGCAAGGGAGTCTAAGGCGGAATCATTAAGCGAAGAGAGCGTAAGGGAATCTATATCGCAGGCAGAAAAGTCGATTACTTCGCATCTGGCAGAGCTTGAAATAAAACCCGTCAAAGAGCACAAACCCGGAATGCTGGATCGGGCCTACAGCAGGTTGTTCGGGCCGCGCATGGTGCAGACATTGGTGCGTACAGCCCAGGCGCAGGCAGTAGAAAGAGCGGATTCTGCGGTGGCCCAAAGAGAAGTCAGGAAAGTAGATGTATCTCAGGCTGTAAATGAAGCAAAAGCCGAACAAAGACGGAAAGAAACCGCTCCGATACGAATAACAAACCGCGATAGAGCCGCGAATACGGCAACGCTGAAATTAGCAGGCATACAAGACGAATACAAGCTCCCCATAGATACCGCAGAAGCATTAGAAAGTTACTTCGCGGAAAACAGGCAGGAATTGGAAAATATCATAAATAGCAAGGATATTTTTGTAATGCCTATTAGCGGCCACTATATTGTAATAGGATATAGAAACGAGAATACATTTGTATTGGAAGACCTCGGAAAGACATTTGTGGAAGAAAGGGTTATTTCCCCGTCAGTGGGCGAGAGCGTAAAGAAGGCTGTTGCAGCCGGCGCGTTGTTATCATTACTTGCGATACCTGTGGTGGGGTGGCTTGCAGGCGCAGGATTTGTAACCTTTGGCGGATTGCTGGCCACAGGTATTTTTGGACTAACCGGCACTTCCGCAATGGCGACGGGAAACATAGTAAGT
The DNA here is from genome assembly GCA_049642705.1 of Candidatus Omnitrophota bacterium. Classification (GTDB taxonomy): domain Bacteria; phylum Omnitrophota; class Gorgyraeia; order JABMRN01; family RBG-13-46-9; genus CAZYPU01. The sequence continues at coordinate 39,757 of JBARPB010000068.1, read as the reverse complement.
GCCGGAATTATGATGTCTCTCGTAATGCTAATTAAGGGCAAAGCGAGAAAACCTTCCACTTTATCTACGCTGAAAACGAAAGTAATAAATGCACTTTCAGTGGCAAGAAAAGTAGACAATGCCCTAGATAATCTAATAGAAGATCTCAACAAAGGAATAGGTGATATTGACCAAAGAAAAGCTGTAAAGCTTGCTCTGGCTGACCTTGAGCGAGTCAAAAGGCAGCTTGCCTCCGGCGATATAAAACCGAAAGAAGCAAGACGCGTAATAAAGATATCAACGGCATTAGACAGTGTTTTAAGAAGACTAAATCAAGCAGAAACGGCGGCAAACATGGCAAGTGCTTATGAAAAAGCCCTGGGTGGGCCGAATTTAAATAAAGAAACAAGAAAAAAGATCCAGGCTAAACTGGGGAGAATCAAATCAAAAGATTTCGAACGACAAAGAAAAGAAACGCTTGCAGAGCTGGATGAGATATACAAACAGCTTGAAATGGAACCTATAGCGCCTAAACTAGAACAATTAGAAAAAGAGGTTATTACGGCTTTTGACAGAGCGAACGAAGCGCTTAAAAGCGGAAAATTAGAGGATGCAAAGAGAGATTTTGAAGAAGCACGGAGTAAGTATGAAATGCTTCTTAAGCTTAATCCGAAAATCAGTGAAAATGAAGATTTTGTAAGATACATGAAGGACAAGATTGATTCAATTAATTTATGGCAGAAGCAAAATGCGGCAGAGGAACGAGCCGCGTTAAGAGGCGATGCGGATGTAAACAGATTGATACCCCTAATCTATAACGCGCCGACCTTGGATGCGGCATATAATTATTTAACGCAGGAAGGGTTCAAGAGCGTCAGGGATAGGCGAGAGGTAAAAGAGGCGATAGGCAAAGTTAGAGAATATTACATTAAGGCATTGGCATATAAGATAGAAACAGCCACAACACTTGATGAAGTTATAAGGTTGTTAAAACAAAATCGTAGAATACGAGGAGAGGAAGAAGTAAGAATTGCAGCGAAGGAAGCGAGGGAAAGGATAAAAGAATACGCGCAAGGAGATGCTGAAGAAGCAAATAGAGTCGAGACAGCGACCGCCGAACCCGAAAAAGTTGCCAAAAAACCCACGACCTTAAATAGAGCCACAAGGGAAGAGATGATAGTGACGTTCTTCGTAGGAGAAACGGAAGAATACACAGCGCAGAAGATACTGGGCGAGGTATTTAAAGCGCAGGCCGCCGAAGGCAACGCGCCCGCGTACAGCACTGTTTTGCGAGACCTCAATCGTTTAGTAAATGAAGGCATATTGACAAAAGAAAGGCACGATAGGAATTATTACAAGTTAGCAGATATTACAAGTGGAATCAGGCCAGATGGAACCAAGCTCTCGCTCTCGCCGGAAATAAAAGCACTTTTGGCGCACAAAGGCTCTGCGAGAGAACGAGCCGAAAAAGCCGCCGGAGAAGCCGCGAAGCCGGCCGTCGTCGAGGAACAGCCATCGGAGGTTAGCAGAACTGTGAAATTCGGTGAAGAGTTAGCTGCTGAGTTTGGCGTGAAGATACAAGTTGTAAGCAATGAAGAATGGGACAAAATCAATGAAGAAGTATTAAAAGTCGGCGGGCTTCCTGTTGACGCAAGAGTTGATATAAAGCGCAGGCTTATATCGTTACGTGAAACACCACGGTTTGGCAATGATAAACAGATTATAATTGCTCATGAAGTTGGGCATGTCATTGATGAAGAATATAATATAACTTCGTTGATTAGACAAGGTGCGACGGATCGAGCAATTCAAGAAATTGTGGCAGCAGGTTTTGGATTGGATGACCCAAATGAAGTCCAGGCGGCAAAATTCCGCATGGAAAAACTAAGACTACCAGGAGAACGGCGCGGCGATGACATACTACATGAAGCAATTGCTCAGGTGATTGCATTGAGTGCTGCCGATAGGGAAGGTTTTAGAGCCAAATTCCCGCGCGTCGCAGATATTTTATATGCCATGTTTAGCCTTAAAGCGCAAAAATCCACCGAACTTCCGCCGATGGGCGGAGGGCTGGACGCGCGTGACTTGGCAGAGCGTGCCGAAACAATGACTGCAGAGCAATTAGTCGGTTACCTCGTAACGACCGGCTTATTTACGCAGGCAGGTATAATCAGAGAAGCATTAGCGTCGAACCCGGATAAATTAGCCGAACTTGACAGAGACCTTGAATCGCTGGCAGGCATAGGCTTACTGACAAAGGAAAAGCAAAGAGATAGTACTGGTACATTAAGGAATTATTATAGAATGAATAGTGCCATACCTGGCAGTCTGGCTGGCGATATTATTTCTATGATGCAGAAGACTGGCAAACAAGCACTGACTATTTCCGAAGCCAGATCCCTTATTTCAGCAGCCCTTGAATCCCGCATACAAGTAGCCGGCAGGCCCACGATTACAGTATTTACATGGGACAATATTATACAAACTATATTACCATACCTTAATATAAACGACAGGACAAATATCATAAGCGCATTACCAAAGCTGGTACTAAACGGAAAACTGGAAGCGAGAGATGCGGCTTCTATATTCAAGAATTATTACCATATGATACATAACGATGGATTAGAGAATATTTTAGTGAACCTAAATACATATAAAATAACAGGTGTGATTAAAAATGAAGATATAGAAACACTATTAAAATACATTGTCTTAAGGACTGGAAGAACAGAGCCCACAACACTCCCGCCAATGGGTGGTGGGTTAGACGCCCGCGACTTAGCAAGGCGTGCCGAAACAATGACAGCGGAGCAATTAGTCGGATACCTTGTAACGACCGGCTTATTTATGCAAACAGATATAATTAGAGAAGCATTAGCGTCGAACTCGGATAAATTAGCCAAGTTTGAACGTTTGCTTGCGCAAACTAAAGCTGAACCAGCTACGTTGCATCAGAAGTTGGAGGAAATAGAGAAGGGTCTGACTAGCAAGGTGACAAGCCACCTTGGCTCTATAGGTGAATTTGAGACTTTTGTAAGAACACAGGCAGATGCACAAGGCATTAAAATTTCGGATAGACAACTTACTCTCGCCGAATTTAACAGAGAGAAGATAAGAGGTATTTATGATGCTACCAGAACATTCTTTGCTTCGTTAATAAAATTCGATAGGAAGAAGACCGTTTTTGCAGCCACAGAACTGGTTGGGCATCTGTTATCTTTCATTACTCAGCAGATAGGTCCTGCAACATTGGTGAAGTTTGATAAGGATGAAAAGATTACGGAGATCGTGTATTCGCCTAATAGAGGCAAACTATACCCAACGCATATGGCAACATGGGCGATGTTTGGCCTGGCTTATAGCTCTATACATGGTTTCGTTCCAGGGATTTTGGTAACTCTCATCGGATACGGCATTGTCGCGCCGATTATATGGAGCACGACGCGCTTTATGCAAAAAGCCGAAGGGCATGAACTGGCTCATATATTGCAGATAGTAACATTAGAAGGTATACGTAAAGAGCTAGGATATGAGATGAGGCCTAAGAAATTCCAAAGGCTTGTTTCTGATATTGCCTTGCAGAAAGCGGTTCACTCATATCCTGCTATAAGGCGGGATGCTCCGACTACCGAGCAGGCAAGAAGGGTTGTCAGCGAGCTATTTAACGAAGTACGCGTAAGTATAAAAGTGCAACCGACACCTGTTGCAGAGGCAGTCATAACTGCAGAAGAACAAGCAAGGAAAGCATTAGAAGCCCAGGGGGTAGAAAATGCGGTTATCGAGCAGGTAGCCCGTCCGATAGCCGAGCGCGTATACGAAAGCCATAGAGGTATATTAAGGAAAGGCCAGATTATCACACTTAAATTCGAAGCTAAAGAAATAACCCTTAAAGCCGAAAAAGACGGCACGAAACTAATAGACCTTATAAAGCAGCATCTTACAGAGGAGGCTTTTGAATCCCTTATGGCCGAATTCCCGGATGGAGTCATTCCTTATGAAGTATCATACGAGGTAAGAAAACGAAGCGACGGAACTGTGGAACCGCCTATATTCTCCGATAAAGCGGGTATCATCTTCAACGAGGAAGGTAAACTCATAGCCATGACCTCTTCCGAGATATTTAGCCGCGAAGCAATAACCGGCTATCGCAGCGGAGAAGTCGAGGTAGTAGCGCATGGCCATTCAGAACCGATAATATCAGCTGTCAACGATAAAGATAAGCTTGCAATGAGAGTAAGAGAGGTTATTTATGGTAAGTTACTCCCGGAAATAATATTCGAAAGAGGTGCTACTAAAGCTAAAGTAATAGACACAAGCATTCCTCAATTTACAGAAGAGATTGAAAGAATAGTGAGCTTTGTCAGGGCCATGAATATAGAGAGAATGAGAGATGGCCGGGTTGAAAGGATCGCATCACCGATGTTAAGCATAGCTTTTGCGTTTAGAGGAATTAAACAAGGCATCGAACTTACTATCGAGCGCAGCATTGCACAAGAAGAAGCGGCCCCGACAACCGACCAAATAAGAAGGATGCTCGAAAAAAAGGGCCGGGAAGCCGAACTTCTTTCAATGCCTATACCACTTCCTATCGGTGCCATAGGCCCGCGGTTGAAAACAGGCCAAGATATGGAAGATCTCAAGGGTATTGCCCGGGAAATAGAGGAAACAGGCGCACTCTCGATGGAAAGCATGCTTGTCTTCCTTGAAAACCAGGCAGGCATTTTGCAGGGCGCGCAGGTGCTTGTATTCGATAAAAGCGCGGTTGATGACTCAGTAATAGAACTCGCCGAAAGGCTGGCAAAAGCCGAAGGCGGACTTATAAGGGTTGCCGTTATAGGAGAACGAATTCCGGGTGCAATATACATTCCGGAAGCCGAAGAAGGCACGCTCTCTGACAGAATTGCACACGCTGTAAAAAGAGAACTCGGCGACCATGTAGACATTGCGAAAATCGCAATAGCATTAAAAGGCGAAGAAAGCACGCTCAACGATGTCATATTGGAAGACCTAAGAGCTAAAGAGAATACGCCATTACGCATGGCAAGCTATGTAGCGTTGAAAGAAGGCGCAGAAGAAAATGCCCAAATTAACATGGCCAATCTCCTGCTTACCGTTGTAAGGGAGAAACCTTGCTTTGTCGGAATAGGTTATGATAAGACGGCATTTGGAAGCATAAAGAGCTTGCTAGAAAAAATAGGCGGATATTTCAGCGTTATTACAAAGATAAGCGAAGGCTTATCCGAAATCTTCAAAGCCATAAGGCAAACGATAACAGCCGTATAACAAAAGGAGGATAATCATGGCACAGTACACTGGCACAGAAAAGCGGAGGTCACCACGCGTGCCCAACGGCACAAAGGCCAGAATAACCGGAAAACATATCCGAAAGATCGGTTCTGTCCTTAACATAAGCCGCCACGGGGCGCTTTTGAGAAGCCGCTCTTTTATTAAACCCGAGGAAGTAGTAAATATTTCAGTATATCTTCCAAGCGAGACAAGACCAATTGACATAAAAGGGCGCGTTATCAGAACAGTTACAACATGCTCCGCCTGGGGTTTCTGCAAGTTTAACGTTGGCATTGAATTTCTGAACGTAGTTTAGCCCCAGAAAGAAAAACCAAAGGAGGCGATAACCGTGTATAAGGTTAGGTGCGAAGACTGCGGTTTCATAGGATATAGCGCCTGCGAGACGCCAAAATGCAAATGCGGAAGCGAATGCAGAATCATGTCCGATGAAAACGAAAATGAAGACGAAGAGGATTAATTACATTATTGTTACCATAGGATGTGCGGAATATGGTATACTTTATAGTAGGTGATAGCCATGCAGGAATACACAGGCACGGAAAAACGAAGGTCCCCGCGCGTTGACGACGGCATAAGAATCAGGATATTCGATAAGAATATAAGGACACCCGTCCCTGTCATCAACATAAGCCGGCACGGAGCGCTCATCAGGACGAGCAACCTCCCCAACCTGGGGGAGATGCTGGATCTTTCACTTTTTCTTCCCACTGAAGGCGAACCTATTGGCATAAAAGGCCGGGTTGTAAGAATCGTTACTATATGCTCTGCCTGGGGTTTCCGCCGGTTCAATATAGGCATTGAGTTCATTAGCATCGTTGAGACACAAAGAAAAAAGCTCGCCAAAACAGTCGAATACCTGCTTAAAAAAGATAGATAACAAAGAATATATATGATATAATTATCGTATATGTTATTTAATTCCCTTCAGTTCGCGCTATTTTTCTTAATTGTATACGGCCTATACCTGTGCCTGAAGCACAAATGGCAGAACCTGCTTCTTCTCCTTGCCAGTTACGTATTCTATTCCTTCTGGGACTGGCGGTTTCTTTCCCTTATAATTCTATCGACATTTTTCAACTATTACCTGGGCCTTAAGATAAACAGCGCCTCCGACAGGCGTAAGAGTAAGATTTTCCTTGTAATAGCCATATGCCTTAACCTGGGCATGCTGGGTTTCTTTAAATACTTTAATTTTTTCGCAGACAATCTACAGATTCTTCTTTGGGGTTTCGGCTGGCGGGTAAGCAGGGTTACCTTACGCATAGTGCTGCCGCTCGGTATCTCTTTTTACACCTTCCAGGCGATGAGTTACCCCATCGATATATACCGGCGGGTAATAAAGCCGACGAGGCGCTTCTTTAATTTCGCCCTTTTTATCGCATTCTTCCCGCAGCTTGTAGCGGGTCCCATAGAGAGGGCGCGGAACCTCATTCCCCAGATAGCCAATAAAAGAAATATTACGCTGGATGCATTTTACGGCGGGTGCTGGCTTATATTCTGGGGGCTTTTTAAAAAAATAGTAATAGCCGATAACCTCGCTAAGATAACGGATATGGCGTTTGGGCGCGGGGGCAGTGCCTTCGCGGGGAGCGCCGCCCTTATTGCGACTTACGCTTTTGCGTTTCAGGTTTACGCGGATTTCTCCGGCTATTCAAATATGGCAAGGGGGCTTGCAAAGCTCCTGGGCTTTAACTTGATGGTGAATTTCCGCGTGCCTTTCTTCTCGTCAAACCTCTATGACTTCTGGCAGAGGTGGCACATAAGTCTGACGACATGGATAAAGGAATATCTCTATTACCCCCTTGCTTTAGCGAAGTTTTTCGGGAGGCGCCTAAGCGCCCCCATTGTAGTGATAATTACATGGGCAATAATGGGCCTCTGGCACGGGGCGATGTGGAAATTTGTCCTGTGGGGCGTCTACCACGGTGTGATTCTCGTTATCTATAGCCGCATACGCCCTTACCTTCTTTTGATTGGCGGAAAAGAGAAGAATTTCCTCTCAGGCATCTGGCTTACGCTTAAGATCCTACTCGTGTTTCATCTTTTCTCCGTGGGTATTTTATTTTTTGCCGCGGAGACCACTCCCCAGGTTTTTGAGATCCTGCACAGCATTGCCACCGGGCTTTTCTCTCCCGCGTATTTCAACACCTATATATCGACTTTATTCCTGCTTCTTGCGTTACCCGTTTTGTTCGTGGAATTTTTTCAATACAGAAAAGACGACGAACTCGCGCTATTCAAGTGGCCTATCCTCGCGAGGGCGGCCGTTTATTACGTTCTGCTATACTTGATAATAATGTACGGTGACTTCAGTGCGCAAAAATATTACTACTTCCAGTTTTAAAAGAATACCGGCGGCGTTTTTAATTGCGGCGACGCTTTTTCTGCTGACGGAATGGTTTATCTACGCCAACAGGGCCGAGCTTATAGAAGATTACTGGAACAAGTTCCTCATAAACGAACGCGCCTTGCTGGACCTTCCGGAAAATTACAAATACCTCATCGTAGGCGACAGCATCCAGAAAACAGGCATAAATCCCACGGCCGTTAACAAAGAAATCTTGAATTTAGGCCTTCCGGGCGGAAAACCGATGAGTTTATATCTTTTGCTTAAAAGGTACCTGAAAAGGCACAACCCGCCGGAAGCCGTATTCCTGTATATTGACCCCGAAGACCCGCACGACTCCCTTTTTACAATACTCAGGTATTTTGTAAGCATTCCGGAATTTATCTCTATCTGGAACGATTTGACCTGGAAAGAAAGGCGGGTTTTTATCACGAGATACTGGGCGAGCCTCGATTTGCGAAAGGTGGGACTTACCGTAAGGGACAAATACCCTTATTCCAACAAGGTTTTCGTGGAAAAGATGATAAAAAACCACGGTTTCATGCCTGCCCCAAGTGCCGGCAATGCCATTAGCGGAGATTATTTTGCTACTCACACAGGGCGCATACAGGATGGTATTTCAATTTCAGCAAGGGACACGGAATACCTGGACAAACTCATGAAACTCGCGTCTTCGAAAAACATCAAAGTTATTTTCCTGGGGTTCCTTCTTCCCGAGGAACTTTACGGCATTTTCGAAAAGAACAATTTCGACAACGATTACCGGAAGTTTTTCAGGCGCCTGAAAATAAGATACCCGAGATCGCTTTTTGTCCGGAAACCCATACTTTACCTGAAGAACAGTTATTTCGGAGACCCTTCGCACGTGAACAAAGAGGGCTCTGAGATTTATACCGAATATTTTAAGAAAATGGCATTCGCTCCGTATTTCGTTAAGACGGAAAAAAAATAAAACAGGAGATATCGCATGAAAAGGTGTAAACGCTGTATTCTGCCGGAGAATTTTCCACATATAAGGTTTGACAGAAAAGGTGTCTGCAGCCTGTGCCGGGCCTACCGCGGGCGGAAGGTGCAGAAAAAATTAAAGAGCGAATACAGGGGGAAATTTCAGACACTCCTTAAGAAGGTTGCCGGTAAAGGACAATATGATGTTCTTATGTGTTACAGCGGGGGAAAGGACTCAACATACACGCTTAGCGAGTTAAAGAATAAATACAAGCTAAAGATACTGGCCTTTACGCTTGACAACGGCTTCATCCCGGGGAGGACCTACGTTAATATGCGTAACGTCGTCGAGAAGTTGGGCATCGACCACATGATTTTTAAACCGCGTTTCGATATATTAAAAAAAATATTTAAAACAGCCCTAAAGAGGTCTCTCTATTCTCCGAAAGCTTCGGAAAGGGCAAGCGCCGTGTGCACCTCGTGCATAGGGCTCGTCAAGTACGCGTCCTTAAAAATCGCCGTCGAAAAGGAGATTCCTCTTGTAGGTTTCGGGTGGTCTCCCGGACAGGCGCCGGTTACGTCTTCCGTGCTTAAAATAAACCCCGCAATGATAAAAAACATGGAGAAAGCGCTGAAAAAACCGCTGCGAAAAATAGCCGGCAGGGCCATAGAGGCCTATTTCTTAAATGAGCGCCATTACGCTAAAGGGAAGAAGTTCCCTATTTTTGTACACCCCCTCGCTTTTTTGGACTATAACGAGAAAAGGGTATTGAATAGAATAAAAAATCTCGGATGGAAGATGCCCGCTGGGGTCGAATTGAACGCCACAAATTGCCTTTTGAACCCCCTGGCTGACCTTGTGCATATAAGAAGGCACGGTTTCCACCCGTATGTCCTGGAAATAGCGAATCTTGTAAGGGAAGGGTACATGAGGCGGGAAGAGGGCTTAAAGCATATACCTTTCCGCAAAAACAAGAAAGTAATACAGGCGGCAAAAAAGAGGCTATGCATATAAAAGAAGAGCTAAGGAGATTTATCATCTCTAATTACCTCAAAAGCGACTCCGCCCGTTTGGACGACGGCGACTCGTTTCTTGAAAAAGGCATTATTGATTCCATAGGTGTTATCGAACTTGCCAGCTTCATCCAGGAAAAATACGGCATTAAGATAGAAGTACCGGAAATCATGCCGGAAAACTTTGATACGCTTAATAATCTCGAAAGATATATAACAAAAAAACTAAAGTCGAAATGATATGATTTCCTGTCTCCACGACCTTGTCTCTGATGCGGCCGGAAAACGGCCACGCAGCAAAGCCGTCATAGAGGCCGATACGGGCCGGTCAATTACATATCAAAAACTCGATAAAAAAGTCAAGGCCATTGCAGACGAAATCCTGAGAAAGGGCCTCAAAAAGGGAGAAAGAGTCGGAATCCTCTCGCGCAATTCAATTTCGTGTGTAGCGGTATATTTTGCGGTATCACGCTCCGGGGGTATTTCCGTCCCGTTAAACCATACCCTTGATTGGCGCGATATAGTCAGAGAGGCCGATAACTGTAGGATTAGAGCGATATACGCGGGAAAAGATTTAAAAAAGAAAGCAAAAAACGTCAAAAAAAAGGTGAAATCCGTAAGATTTACCATCAGGGATAACCCGCCGTCCGCTAAAATCGCTAAATTACCCCGTGTTTTGCAAAACGACCCGGCGTCGATAATATATACTTCCGGCACGGCGAAGGTGCCCATCGGGGTGATGCTTAGCCACAGAAACTTAATTTCGAACAGTAAATCCGTTATAAAATACGCGAAAATCACTTCTTCTGACAGGATTTGTTGCGTATTACCCTTTTATTATATCTACGGCCTATCGCTTTTATTCTCCCCTTTTCTAGCAGGAGGGACGATTATTCTCGATAACCGTTTTATGTACCCTAATGTAGTGCTGGGCACCATCGAGAGGTTTAAGGCCACGGGCTTTGCCGGTGTTTCATCGCACTATTCAATCCTGCTTCATAAAAGCGAAATCGGGAAAAGGGCACTTGCTTCCTTGCGGTACTTTATGCAGGCAGGTGATGCCATGCCTCCCGGAATAACCCGGGAGCTAATAAACACCTTTCCCGGTAAAAAACTCTATCTGATGTACGGGCAGACCGAGGCCTCGCCGAGACTGACCTATCTTGACCCTTCTCTGGCCGCGAAGAAACCCGATTCTATAGGCAAGGCTATCCCCGGGGTTAAAGTAAGGATTGTTAATAATAAGAATAAGCCATGTAAACCCGGCGAGAAAGGCGAAATATTAGCCCTGGGTAAAAACATTATGCTCGGCTATTGGGGCAAAAATAGAGAAACCGGAAGGGTTATAAAAAAAGGGTGGCTTCATACAGGAGATATTGCTTTCAGGGACGAAGACGGCGATATTTTTATAGCCGGCCGCAAGAAAGATTTTATAAAGGTAGGGGGCCGTCGCGTAAACCCGCGGGAAATAGAATACCTTATAACCGAAGACGAGAGGGTAATGGAAGCGGCTGTAATAGGTGTGCCCGATAAGATCCTGGGCGAGAGGATCAAAATTTTTGTAACCCTGATGCACGGGCAGGCGATGAGCCGCGAGGAAATCAGGCAAATATGTAAAGAGCGCCTGCCGCCTTACAAGATGCCCTCGCGCATCGCGATGGTGAAAATAATGCCCAGAAATAGTTACGGAAAAATCGACAAGGAGGGATTAAAATCCAAATGAAAAGGGTATTTGTCATTTTTGCAGTATCAGTTCTCACTATTTTTTATGCGGAAACAGGATTTGCCAGGATCCCGGTTCCCGGCAGGACAGAGACGCCCATAAACGATTACGCCGGCATTCTCGACCAGAATGCCGAAAATTATCTCAAAAAACTTATATCCTCGGTGAAGCAGGAAACACCGGACAGGGCAGAGATGATTGTAGCCACTTTTCGTTCCCTGGATGGCTGGCAATTCGAGAATTTTGTGCTGGCGTACGGCGAAAAATGGCGGGAGATTAAAAAGGGAAGGAGAGATAACGGCGTAATATTGCTCATTGCCTTACAGGAAGGACGAATGACCATAGGCGTAGGCCAGAATCTTAAGGGCATATTAACAGACCCTATAATCAAGGATATTATACAAAACAAAATTGCGCCTGAATTCAACATGGGAAATTACGCCGAGGGCATAAAAAAAGGCACAGAAGCTATTGTCGAAATATTGAATGCCGCAGAAATTCCGCAGGGCCCTCTATTTCTGACACCAAAAAACATAGTAACAGCATTTCTCATTATACTTACCTTCTTTCTTATCAGACGTATCGTCAAAAAACACCCCCAAAATAGCCTTTAGACCAATATCTCAATGTAGCAGTAGTGTATCAGGATTCTTTACCACATAAATCAATAATCCCAGTCTACTCGAGTGGCGAGGAGTATATAAGAATTAAGGTATAAAATAGTTAGGTTTGATTTCTTGACATAATCATATAATATGATATACTTGTAGTGTAAGTTAAAGGATAAAAAAGGTAAGATTTCACACCTTAAAATGCTGATACAGCATATTTTTTATCCTAACATCTTTTAGAGTTAAACAAAGTATTAAGAAGCGAGGTAACCTAAAATGAAAACTTGGTATAAGGCAATAGCATTTATCTTACTATTTGCCTTTTTATTTTATGATATAAGCTGGACACAGGGCGGAACCCCCATATGGCACCAGGCAAAGCCGGTCATTAAGATTAACGGAAGAGTTATCTTAAATGGAATAAAGATTCCGTATGACGCAGGCACCCCCCAGGAGGCATTTTCTACAAGCGGGGATGAAGTCGTCATAAATATCCAGGATGCCCACGCATCCCTTACCGCACAATACTCCATAGTTAAAATCCTAGAAAACCTCGCCTCAAACTATGACCTTGAATTGATAGCCCTTGAAGGCGCAGAAGGGCCCGTAGATATATCCCTACTTAAGACCTTCCCGGATCCTGAGATAAGGAAGGATATAGCCGATTATTTCATAAGAGAGGGCAAGATGTCAGCGGGCGAGTTCTTCTCCATTGTCTCTGAAAAGCCAATAAAATTATATGGAATTGAAAATAGCCAGCTTTATCAAGCTAACATAGACGCCCTAAATAAGTTAATGGAGAAGAAAGTTGTATGTCTTGAAAACATCCAGGGCCTTTTAAATACTCTAAAAGCCATAGAGCCAAAGGTATATTCAAAAGACCTTCTTAAACTTAATAAAAACTCAATCCTTCACCAAGAAGGCAACCTCGCCTTCACTAAACACTGGGATTTTGTTGAGAAATTGGCAAAAAGAAACAATATAGAAATAGTAATATTCGAAAATCTCTCGAAATTATTAAAGTCCATAGAACTCGAAAAAGACATAGACTTTGTAAAAGCAAACGAGGAAAGAAAGCTCCTTATAGATGAACTATCCAAGGTTCTTCCAAAGCGAGAGCTTGAGAAACTTGTCCTTGAATCACTGTCTTTCAAAAAAGGGAAAATATCCCAAACAGAGTTCCAGCAATACTTGATAAGACTTGCCCAAGACATAAAACTCGATCCAAAGCCCTGTTCAAATCTTATTAAATTCACAAGATACATCACTATATATGAAGATATAGACCTACTGGTGCTATTCCAGGAAGTAGAACAGTTTGAAGACTATATAAGGGAAAAGATCTTCCGTAACGATGAAGAAAGGACCCTATACAACCTAACCAAAGCCGTAAGAACCATAGATGGGCTCTTTAAAATATCCCTAAATAACAATGACTACGACTTCATAAAGGCTAAAAAGCGCTACTTTGATAGAACCCTTATAAGTGATTTCATAAAGAAAAACTACGCTAAACACAACCTTATCTTTGAACATGAGTACGACCTTGGCATAATATTCGACAACACAGAAGAAGCCGTTGAATTTTACAATATTGCCCAGCGACGTAACAAGGTTATGATAGCCAATACTATCCGGGTAATGAAAAAACATGCCGAACAGTTCGCAGCCCTCATAACAGGCGGTTTCCACTCAAAAGGGCTAGCCTCGGTTATGAAGGAAGAAGGTCTATCCTATCTTGTGGTTATGCCGAAATTCAAAGAAGGAGAGCAAAGGCCTTATTTAGCGGTTCTCACCAATAAGCGCCAGCCGTATGAAAAACTCCTTGATACAGAGGAATATATACTTTCTGCGCCTGCTCTTTGTTGGACGGATACGCCGGAAGAGATTTTAAGAGGTTTATTTGGAGCATATGGATTGGCATATTTGAAGGGCAAGCCAATAGAACTGCTTGTACTCGAACATCGTGAAGCGTTTCGTAAATACCTTGAGGTAATGGAAGGACTGAGAAGAGGAGAGGCGCATTATAAGAGACCGATTACGCTGGAGCAATTTGACGAGACATTCGGAGTGCAAGTAGACGAAAAGGGAAAGGCCGTTGGCATAGAGGAAGGCGAAGGCATTGTCATAAGAGTGGCAAGGGTTGATGGCAAAGAAGTTATAGTAATAAGAGACTACAAGGAAGGCAGGATTGAATATCAGGTCGCTCTTACGAGAAACGAAGAAGGCAGATTAACGCTTCATGAAGTTGTGCCTGAAGAAGCAATACTGAAACTTCGCGAAGAGGAAAAGACAAAAGCGATAGGGAGAAGAGTGACAGCCGAGTTGCAGAAACCGACTGTAGAGAGAGTAAAGCAATTATTCGGTGCTGAAATAGGTAAGCTTACACCTGAACAAAGAAAAGACAGAGAAGAGATTCTCGAAGCCGTTATTACGCGTATGCATTATAGGGCTCAACAGAGGGGAGTATCGCCTGCGGAACTTAAACAACAAGAAAAACTCAGTCTCTTTATACGCACCTTAAGATCTAAAAAAGGCTATTTAATATCACCGAAATGGCTGGAGCAGGATGAAGAATTCAAGGGTATAGTCCTCTCAGCGCTAGGAGAGCTTCCTTTGCTTTCCGTTCCCGCGCTTACGCCTATAGCATCCGAAAGACTTGCAGAGTTGAGTATATATAATTTGCGAGCCGAAGAAAGAGTAAGAGAACATATAGCACAGGAACCGCTACCGCTCGTAGTAGGACATCGTATAGAAGAAGCCAAGAAAGGCCTTATTCGTGCTACGGTTTATTCATTACGCGAATTAAAGACGACAGCCGAAATGCATAGAAGAAGAGCAAAACAGTTTGATTTAGACATAGAAGCCAAATTAAGTGAAGAAGAATTGAGAGTAATAAAAGAAGCACCTCGAGACTGGCTGGAGAAGATGAGAATAGACGACGTAGTAAAAGCTGAACGCCTGGATTTATCGGAGAGAGAAGCTCCGCCTTTGAACATCAAGGAAGCTTATGAGAGATATCGCGCTGAAGGATACGCTCCAGAAAATATACTTATTATCGACAAATACAGGGGATTAAGCGAAGAAGAAGAAGCGTTCTTAACAGCACAGGAAGAAGAAGAGAAGGTAGTGGTTGTTCAGTATCGAGATAGAATTACGGAGAGGGTTTTTGACCTCGCACTTAGATTATGGGCCAGGAGATTTGATGTGCCCGATATACCTGGCGTAGAGATTATAAAGAAAGGTCTGCTACTGTATATATTACCGCCTATGGAGAAGGTCGATTTAGATAAACTAGAAAGAGAGATTAATAGATATAGAGAAATCCTGATGGCAGTATAATCAAAAAGGGGGAGGTTGCCTCGCCCCGCCTTCGCCAAATACTTATTGTGTTTGGCTATGGCGGGGAAAACATTTATGCCCGTAGGCTGTACCAAGCAGCTTACGGGCATAAATCACCTCCTGATTTATATATTTTATCTTATTCAGCCCCCTCATATATATAGACGACAAAAAAACCGATTTGTGGGCAGGAATTTTAAAAATTTTTTAAAAAATGTACCAGTTGTTGTCATAACCTATTGTAAAATAAGAAGATAGGACAAAGTGAAACGTCCCCATTTGTTACATAATTGTTACATTTCTATTACCCTACTGTTGCCATTCAAGACGAAAAATATGCTATACTTAAAGCGTTGATGGTGAAAATGAGAATATTTTTTTTCACTACTTTCTTAGAAAATTTAAAAAGGTGTTTAAAATGAAAGCTTGGCAGAAAACACAGATTAGCACAGATGAGGAACGCAGATTAGCACAGACAAAGAATGAAGGCATGGCGGATTGGAGAAAGCGCCATGCCTTTTTATTTAAAACCTTAGCATATATATTAATCTTTACATTTCTATTGTCTGACATAACACGGGCACAGGGCGGAACGCCGATATGGCACCAGGCCAAGCCGAAGATCACGCTGAATGGAAGAGCCCGGCTTAACGGAATAAAGATACCTTACGACGCCGGCATCGCCCAGGACGCCTTTTCCAACGGCGGGGACGAAGTCGTCATCAACATACAGGACGCCCACGCCTCTCTATCAGCCCAGCAGTCGATTGTAAAAATACTCCAGACGCTTGCCGCAAATTACGACCTTGACCTAATAGCCCTTGAAGGCGCCGAAGGCCCGATAGATATATCGCTTCTTCGGACCTTCCCGGATGCCGAAATCCGCAAAGAAACCGCCGAATACCTCATGCGAAAGGGCAAGATGTCAGCCGGCGAATTCTTCTCCGTTGTTTCCGAAAAACCCATCCGGCTTTACGGTATCGAGGATAACGCCTTATACAAAGCCAACATCGAAGCCCTTAATACGGTGATGGAGGGGAAGATAGAGAGCCTACGCAATATTGAGGCAGTTTTAAGCACGCTGAAAGCGTTCGCGCCCAAGGTCTATTCCAAGGATTTAAGGCAGCTTAATAAAAACTCCGTTCTTCACCATGACGGCAAACTCGCGTTTACCTCTCACTGGGACTTCATAGCGAAACTGGCTAAAAGGAATAATATCGAAATCGTCATATTTGAAAACCTCTCCAAACTGCTCAAATCCATAGAGCTCGAAAAAGGCATAGATTTTGACAAAGCGAACGAAGAGAGGAAACTCCTCATAGACGAACTCTCGAGGGTCCTCCCCAAAAGGGAAATAGAGAAACTTGTCCTTGAATCGCTCTCTTTCAAAATGGGGAAGATCTCCCAGGCCGAGTTCCACCGGTACCTCGTAAGGTTGGCCGAAGACATCGAGCTTTCACCCAAGCCATATTCTAACCTGATTAATTTTACACGCTATATAACGATTTACGAAGATATAGACCTCCTGGCACTTTTCCAGGAGGTGGAGGAATTCGAGGATTATATCCGCGAGAAAATCTACCGAAATGACGAAGAGCGCGAACTTTACAACCTCACAAGAGCGGTAAGGACGATAAAGAAGCTTTTCGAGATCTCTTTAAGCAACGCCGATTACGACTTTGTTACAAGCAAAAAGCGCTATTTCGACAGAACGCTTCTTTCGGAATTTATCAAGAAAACTTACCTGAAGCACAAACTGCCCATCGAGCATACTTACGACCTCGATGTGATATTCGGCAACATGGACGAGGCGGTAAAGTTCTACAATATCGCCCAGCGCCGAAATAACGCCATGATTGCGAACACCATCCGCGCTATGAGGGAAAACGACGAGCAGGTCGCGGCTCTAATAACGGGTGGTTTCCACTCGAAAGGGCTTTCCGCGCTCATGAAGGAAAAGGGCCTTTCGTATCTTGTTATAATGCCAAAATTCAAAGACGGGGAGCAGCGTCCTTACATAGCGGTTCTTACGAATAAAAAACAGCCGTATGAAGAACTTCTCGAGACCGGGGAGTATATATTGGCTGTGCGAGCGTATTTCTATACAGGCGATGATCGCCAGCTTCGTGAAGCCATAGTTTACTCCCTTGGAAGGTCCTATGACGAAGGCATACCTTTAAAGCCCACGATGAAAAGGTGGCTCAGGCTTTTTACTTACGACTATTATGCGTTTTCCGAAGTAGTCCGGAAATGGATCGGAGAGGGTAAAAGGCCGATAACCCCGAAGCAGTTGGCGAAGATGTTTGGTTTTGAACTTAGAGTCAAATTTAAGGAAGAAGGAAAAATCGAGTCCGGAATAGAGTCCGTAGAGATAACGGAAAAGCCGGGTGAAAAGTCCGGTTTTTCGGTTGAAAGTGTAAGGGTAGGCGGCGAGAAAGTCATAGTTGTCAGGTGCACCAATGAAAAAGGCGAAACGGAAATAGAAATTGCCCTGACAAAAAATGAAAAAGGCGAATATAACATTGACCTTGTTTCGCCCCAGGCAAAAAGAATTCTGGAAAGAAGGGAAGTAAAACCAGAAATAGAAAAGTTGATTTCACGAGAAAAGGAAACTCGCAAAAGCACATTAGATTTACTTAATTGCAAAAACTCTGAAACGAAAGAAAAGAGAGATAAAATCATCCGATCTATAAGAAGCAAAATCATTGACAATAACGGCGCTTTGAGAGAGGGCGTCGATATAGAAAATGTTATTGTCAGGGTACTAAGGGCAAAAAGGTATGGCATACCCAATAACTGGCGCGACGACCCGGAACTCGTAAAAGGCATAAGGGATATAACGGTCATAGTAAGGCAGGCGATTAATTTCAAAGACAAGGAAAACTGGGCCCTACAGCGCAATCCAGAAAACGACTGGGAAGATTTGTATGTATTCAACGCGGGCGCCATAGAAATTGACGGGAAAATATATCTTGTATATCGGGCGTTGGGCACAAGAGATAATAAATCGCGCTTCGGCCTTGCGATTATTGATATAGAAAATGGAACCACGGAAAGGTTTTCCGATCCGATATATGAAGGCAAAAAGGCGTGGGAAATTAACGGCGTTGAAGACGCGCGGATAACCGAAGAAAACGGAGAAATTATCATATACTTCACCGCGCTTAGCGGGGAGCTCGGATACAGAGACGACCATAAAGATGTGCCTAAATATCCGATATTCAGGCCTGCGATCGCGTCAATCAGTATCGAGGATTTCAAAAACAGAAATTGGGAGGCATGGAAAAGGGGCGGCATTATAAAGTTTACAGACGGCACAAACCCTGACTGGTTCAAAAACTTTGTGCCTTTAGCGGACGGCTATGCGTATGTCCGGCCTACCAATACTCTTAAGGACAAAAAGACGTGGCTGATTTTAAAGTCCAAAAAAGGCCCACTCGGGCCGTGGGAGGTGTTGAAGGGTGAAAACGGCGAACCCGTAAAAATCACGCCCGAGTGCTGGTGGGAAGGAAAGGACAGCGAAGGATGGTTCGGGCCGGGAACGCCGCCTATAAGAGTGAAAGACCCTGATGGGAAAGAGGTTGAGGTTATATTCACTCACGGAACTACGGTAAAAGAGGATATTCCTATTTATAGAATAGGCGCCAAAGTATTCGACCCCGAAAATCCCACAGAGCTCCGCACTACAACCGAACCATTAATAGATATTCCCCTTGAAGAGATAATAAAAGACGAACAAGAAATTCGGGAGCTGAAAGAAAAAGGCGAGATAAACGTGCCGAACATACGGTTTACCACCGGCGCCGTATGGCTTGGCGACGGTAAATTTGCGCTCTTTTATGCCAAAAACGATATGGACACCCGGGTGGCCATAATAACGCTGAAAGATATATACGATAAACTAACCCCGGCGCCCGCCCCGGAAGCGCCGGCACTCGAATTTGCACCGCCTGTCGAAGGGGGGTATCTCTATATTGACAGGCTAAGGGAGATATACAGAGAAGCGATACGCCAGCTCGGCAGGGACGATATAAAAGACGCCTTGGTCATAGGATCGGCTTTATATCTTGCCGATAAAGACGGAAAAGTTCCGGTAGCTGCGGTTTCGGATATCGATATCGCGGTAGTGGTTTCGAGCGATGCCAAACTTGACGAGGTCACAAAAGCCATAAATGACGAACTTGGACATATATTAGCCGGGCTGGCAGAGCAGATCAAAGTACCGGAGAGAAGCATACTCTATACACACTACGGCAGTTATGTAACGATACTCACAGAAGACGGCAGAAGCGTTAATTTGGATATTATGCTTGCTTTCGGAGAGAACGTGAAAGAAGCCGTGCATTTTATCGCGAAAGAATTTTACGAAGATATCCTTAGGCCGGAGGAAGAGCCGGGCGTGGTATCATTTGTTAAGGCGTACCTCCGGATGGAATATCTAATCGGTGATACCGAGAGATTTAACCGTATAAGAGAGAGATTTTTAGAAGACCCGAGCGGTTCAGCCGCCGGAATAATACAGGAAATAAAAGAATCAGGAAGGCAGGCGGAGCTCGCGAAGATTATCGAAGGAAACAGAGAAGAAATTATCGCTACGATCGAAGCAGGCCTGAGGAGAAAGACAGGCCTCGTAACCGAAGCCCCACGGCGCGCGCCTCCGGCAAAAGGCGGGAAATTCATGACCTGGCTGATTGTGGGAGGGACCCTGCTTCTTTCCGTATCCCCGGCTTTAGCAGGCGAAGCCGCCAAACAAGGAGAACTATTCCTCAGCTTACACACGGTTTTATCTTTTATCGCTTTCGTCCTCGCCGGAATAGCAATACGGTATCTGTCAATAACCCCTCTTAAGAAATATTTTCTGAAACAATACAAGAAACTTTCCTTGACCGCAGGTGTCGTGTCTTTCGTGCTTTTATTGTCATTATTTAACATCTCCGAAACAAGGTTCGCAAGGTCCGTAAAGGATTTTGCAAGAACGCCTGTTGCAAACGTAAAGCTGTTTATCAACAGTGTCCTAAGGGAAATACCGTGGAGGAAAGTCGCCTCCGGCATAGAGTACGCAAGGGTAAATGTAGCCAATACGGGAATTCCGGGAGAAGCCATTATTCTTGGCAAAAGTGCCAGGTTAGAGATAGTACGTTATTCAGACCTTAAAAACTTTACCCCGGCAGATGGATACACCGTATACGGCGTATTTAACACAGCACCGCAAGTAAACGACAAGCATACAACTTTAGTTGGCGCAAAAGGAAAAGTGCTTAGAAAAAGAAACCCCGTTTCTACCCGCGCCGGCGGCGCATTCTATATAAAATACCCCAGCGGAAGCGTAAGGATAATAAAGAACACCGACGCGGAATTTAACGCCTTTGTAAATGGCAGGAATTTTGGAATTGCGGTTCAGGCAGGCCCGCTTGTAAAAGAAAACGGCAATATTATAGGGAACCTTCCGAAGGAGTCAACCTCGCGTATTTACGTAGGCGTAAACAGCCAAGGCGATACTACAAAAATAATCAAAGTCGGCGAAGGAATTACGGGCTACGGAAACGTAAAGTACGTTCTTGATGCCTATTTCAGGGATTGCCCGAACGTAATGCTCTTTGACGCTGGACAATCTGATATAACTAAGATTAACCGTGAGGGATTACCCGTCTCTAATATAGATCTACGTGATAAAAACCTATGTAAAAATCTATATTGTTTGGTAGTAACGGGTAAACCGGTGGCGTTGCCTATGAGGAGCGTTGTTCCAAGCATTCTTTTCTCAGCCGGCATAGCGCAGGCGATTTACGGCCTCGCGACAGACGGCACGGTGCCCGCGCAGGGCGTTACACAGGCATCATTCGGGGGAAACTTTGTCGTCTTGACAGCCGCCGCCTTGGTTATCGGAACTGTTTTTTATATTTTTGAAAGATTAATGACAATCTGGATTGAAAGGAAATTCCGCGAAATACGGAGTGAAATCAAAAAGGCAATCGAGATAGCGGGCAGGGATGTGGACGGCAAAACCCATACGAAACTGGTTTTGATTAAAGACAACTTAGTGCGTCGTATACAAACAGTAACGAAAATAATAAAATTACTCACCCCATACAGAAGCAAGCGTATCCGTGACGCTATAGACGGCGTTACCGCCGATTACAATCGCCTAAGAAAAGAACTTGAGAAAAAGATACCGCAAAAGAAACCCCCTGAAGGCACAGGTAGAAACGCCCTCCTCTGGTTCATTACAATAGGCGCTGGGCTGGCTGCTTTCTTTGGCGGAGAAGTAGCGTTGCAAGCCGCACAAAGTGCCACTGAAGGCCTGAAAGTCGCCGGGGGCAATCTTAGCACACTTCTCTTAGCCGCGACCGTTGCGCTCGCTATAAATATTAGTATCCTCGCTTTTAGAGACAGGGCAAAAATAAGAACTTATTTCAGCCAGAGAAAACTAAGAAAAGCCGGTAAGAAACTGGCGCATCTTAAAGCAGAGCTTGAAAGAGCGTTCGCTAAAGACATGAAAGAAAAAAATCTTAACTTTGAGGAAATGACCGCAGAGATGCTAAGGCCGAAATACAGAATGTTGCTTAATCACCCCGATTACCTTATTGATAAGCCGGAACTTGAGGAGGAGCTATGCAACTATATCGCGAGAGTCCTTACGCTCAAGAAAGCTGGAATGGATATTTCCTTCTTGAAACGAATGAAAGACCCCTCCTATTACCGCGACCGCCTTATCAGAATGAACGCCGGCCTTTTAGAAAGAAAAATAGCGCTTCTTAAGGCATTAAACCTTTCTGTAAAACCCGACATACTTTTATATTCTATAGATAAAATACAAAAAAGGGCAGGGGCGCTCCACCGGTACGGCCTTCCCGTAACGGATACGACCATAAGATACAGCGAAAAGAAAATCATACCCGCCGCTATAGAGAGCCATATCGCTACGATAACAGCGAAATGGATTGCCCCGAAAGAACGCCGGCAACTAGCGGTTCTTCTTGGCAGGATTTTGACCGCTACTCCTTACGCATTATCAGGCGAGGATGCTATGGCTGAAATGGCAGCGGGCAAATTGCAATGGGTTGGCCAGGAATCCCAGGAAAAGTTTCTGCGGCAATTTGAACCGCTCGTTGGTTTGGTGCGGGACGGCACGCTTACAGATGAAAGGCGCACGAAGTTATTTGAGTTATTCGCAAGAATACAGGATGGTGATTTAAAGCCATATCTCAAAACCAATTTGACGCCTGAGGAGACGAAAGCCTTTACTCAGCTTTCCCGCAAATTCATAAGCGGCCCTGAGGAAAAAGAAGCCGCGGCCTCGGTATTATATAGAGCCATACGGTTACCCGGCGGCGGAGAGGCCTTTAAGGAAGCCATAAAATCCGAACGCCTCACGCCTCAAAGGCGTATCCATATTCTTCGTCTTTTAAAAGAAGAGAAAAATTTATATCTACGCTCACGAGTCGCTGTTCAAAAGGCAGTTATTGCCGGGCTTAGATATGCAAAATCGAAAAACTCAGCCTTTTTAAAAGAAATTCAGGTAATTGCCGATGCGATGGAAGCGAAAGATAATCACTTTTTCGCAAACGAAGCCAGGATTTTTGCTGCCAGGCATGACGAGTATGTGCTGGGTGTAATGGGAATAAGGGAATTCAAAGAAGAACACATAGAGATTTTCAGGGCCGTATCAATTTCCTTAAGACGTCTTTTCCCCGGAACCACCCCTTATTCAAAGATATTGGCTAAGTACGGCCGTCGCGATATATGGGCCGGCATTAAAGAATCCTTGAGCCGTTTCGACATGATCAGGAATCTGAATGTCTTTGAGGGAAGATTTGCCTTTGTTAAAACGGCCATAGTTATACTTGCGGTTATCATGCTTATACCGGCGATTCTTTTAGCGCCGACTACAGCTACTTCCGCAATATCCCCGCACGCCGGAGACACCGGGCTTGATATCGGCGAAGCTCATCCGGCCCTTGACGTTACTCCCGATATAAGCGCACCGCTTTCCGAATTATTGCCCGCAATAGAACCTACGGTGGAAGAAAAAAGCGGGGAGGCAATAGACCTCGAGCGCAAGATAGACGAGATTTCAGCTTTCATGGCGCGCCAGGAGGAAATTATAGCTAACATGGATAAAAAAGCATCCGAACTTTCCAGTGAGAAGATGCGCGTTAACAGATTGAGGAACGTGTTGGATACGCTTTGCGGCAGACTTGACCAGCGGGAGGCGGAGAAAGAGGAATTGGAAAAAGAAAGGGAATCCCTGGCGGCGCGCGAAGAAAAAAGACCAGCAGAAGCCGCTATTTTACACGCTCCACAAGAGATAAACATTGTAGGAATCGAGGATTTTGGATTATCCAACGCTCTTAGAACGGCGCTCTCCGGCGTATTGACGAACCTGGCGGAAAAAGGACACGTGTTTACCGACAGCGCGCGCGGCGGCACCCCGAGAGTTTACGTATACAGAGACGGTTTTGGGAACAAGACCTCGCCCGGAGAAAAGGCGTATGAAATCTGGAATAGAGGAGAAAATCCCACCATATTTGTCTGCACCGGAGCAAGCTCGGACGATATCGTTTCCTCTTACAGAAGATTCGCAGAATTAGGTGGCGATAGAAAAGACGCAATTCTCGTTTTTATCGATGGCAATAAGGGTTTCCTGGCTGCGAAGGGAGGATTGCCACCGGGGATAAAAGTTCTCAATTTCCATACCGCGGATTCGGGCACATACGGCCCTATGGAAGGCGCGGAAAACGTCAGATTACGGGGCGTATCACATTGGGGGGTTCTTAAAGACAAAGCCGTGCAGGCGATGATTGCCGATGAGCTGGCGAAAGCCTTAACCGCCGCCGCGCCGCCAACGGCGGTTTCCGAGGAAAAACCCGCCGAAGAGGCGTTTCGTTCCATGCAGTTGGCGGCTTTGGAGGGCAAGATGAGGGCCCTGGAATTTGAAACAGGCCTCTTGCGAAAGACAATACTTTCCCTGGCGGATACGGAGGACACCGAAGGCAAACTGGCAAGTTTAAGAGAAGATTCGAAGAAGCTCGGAGAAGAACTACTAAGAACCCAGGAAGAGCTGGAAAAAGCGCAGGCCGAATTGCAAATCTTGAGAATTATTCAGGAAGCGCCGAAAGCGGAAGAGAAAATATCCGCCAGTCCGCTGACCGCGGCTGAAAAATTCTTTGACCGGATTACCGCAAGAAGGCAGGCCTTAGAAAGAGAAGTTGAGCGCATACAACCCGAGGAATCGGAGGAAAAACTTCTTACGGACGCGGAATCCGCAGCGAGGGCAGAACTTATCAGCATTTTACGCGCAAAAAACATAGAACCCTGGGATATATCCGACAATGATTTAGCGCAGATACTCGGCAGGACGGTTGAAATTCTACTTAGAAAATCCGGCAATGACAAACTGGCGACAGCCGAAAAAATAGAAACGCGTTCCAGGCAATTCAAAGATACCGTAAAAAGCGTCATGAATGAGATACAAAAAGAATCAAAAGGCAGAGACGCTGCCCAGCAATTTATCTCCATGCTGAATACGGCATTAATAGAAGCAGGGTGGTTTACCGCTTACGAGAAAATAATAGTTCCGGTGGAGAGAGAAGTTACCCCGGCCGTTATGACCATTCCGAAGCCAAAAGAAACACTGCAGCCAACGGAACCACTGGGTAGAAAAGAGCTTATTACACTGGCCCTATATTACCGGTTTACGACCGAAAAGGAGAGGGAAAAATGGGGCACGGCAGAAAACTGGATGCAGTATGCCGCTGAAAGGGACGAAGGAGATTTCAGGAAATTCGTGGAAGAGAACACCGATGTGAAAATACGGGACCTGGAGAGTGAAATATCCGATAAGGAACGCGGCATTACGCTCGACCTGAAGTTAGGGGCAAGCCTTTTGCGCGGCGCCTTCGGCGGGCTTGAGCTAAGAATACCGATATTTGACACTTCCCGCGTACCGAGGGAAAACTTGCAGGTTTTGAAGGGACACGAGATAAGACTTGTTACAATGAAAGAATATGTAGATGTTCTGTTTGAGGTCGAAAGCGCGATAGCGAGGTATAAATTAACACAGAGAAATCTGGAAAAAGCCGAAAGAGACCTCGCCGGCGCGAAAAATACACATGAACTCGCCATGAAAAGACAGAAAGACGGAATCGAGGAATCCGTGGATGAGGCAAGGTTGTTGCTTAAAAAAGCCGAAGCAGCGCTTGAGGGAGCCAAAAAAGAAAAAGACGACGCGCTTAAAAATATCACTTCGCTTCTCGGCCTAAGAATTCGAAAAGACCGGGTTATTTTAAGCAAAAAACTAATAGACGAAGATATGCTTTCTGCTTCTTCAAGGAAAGAGACGGCTGAGATCCTTGGCGAAATGGGCCTTGCATATACGGAGAAAGCGGAAGATACACTGCTTGTCCAGATGGCCAGGACAGAGAAACTTATTTCCGAGACGTCAATGAAACTCGCACAAACCGCAGGTGATATAAAAGCAACCCTTATCCTGCGGCCGGAAGCCAGTAACGTGCTCGGATGGATGGGAAGCGGTATTTTCGCGGAATTTTCAAAAGAAGACAGGGAAAATCCCTATAGATTACTGCTTTTATACCTTTCGGAAGTCAGCGATTACTGGAATGAACTTTCTTCCATACAAAGACAGCTTGACACCGCAGGAGCCGAGCTTGCGTACGCAAGGTCCGAATTTGAACGTTTTGACGAAATGGCCAAAGGCGCGCTGGGTAAATACAATGCTATATTGCAGTCCGATTATAGAACTAACCTCGCAGGCTATGGCGAAGTAGAAATGGCTAAAAACGACTTAATGCAGGCATTGAACAGGCGCGAAGCGGCCCTTGCTTCGTACAAGGCGTCACACGATAAAATCTGCATGCTGACAGTAGGCATAGAGAAGGAGATAAGGGACAGACTGGAGGAATATGAGCAGAAGACAAGAGACGGCGAAAAACTATACAGACGCCATGGACGAGAGGCAAAAAAAGTCCTTGGGCCAATAATGAGTATTGTAGAAGCAAGCGAGGCGTTTCCAATCGAGCCCGGCTTTGCGTACCAAGAAGCTCTAAAGTTTGAAAGAGACATTGAGGATAAATATAGCGAAGCGCGCAGAAACGCCAGAGTCGGCACGCGATTTTTAATATTCCCAAGGACAAAATTTTATCACGTTTTTGAGGAAGAAGACGGCACGATAAGTAAGGTAGAATGCAATAGAGACTGGAAAAAGACGCTGGATTTATTGGGCGCGCAGCTTCTATATGCCAGAAGGGCAAGAAAAATGCTCGAGCCGGTAGATGAGGCAAAACTTGAGAATATGAATTTGAAAAGTCTCATTGTTATGGCAAGGGACAGGCGACACGACAGGATGCAGGCAGAAATTAGTTCAGAAGCGGCAGAAATAAGGTACGAAGATAAATTTAAAGAAGCCAGATTACCGGGGTCCAACGTTAAACTGCGAAAGGTGCAAGCCGGCTGGCCGTTCTTAGGGACTGAATTCGAGGTAAAAAGAGGCGAGAAGGAAAAACTCGAGTTATACGGACTTGACTGGGAACTTCGCCAGCAGGCCATAAGGTCGATCGACAATGATATTGCCCAATCCATAGCGTCAGCGTACAGCGATTTATGCAAGGCCTATGCGCTTCATTTTAACTGGGAACAAAGCGTCCTTGAATCACAGCCGTTATGGATGGTAAAAGCAAAAAGGGTTCTGACGGAATTTGACAGAAATAACATAGATACCAAGGGGCTGAGAGAAGGCTTGGAGAAAATGGAGGGCATCGCGGAAAAAATTCGGATAACGGAGGATAAGGAGTTCGCCGATTTACTGAATGAATGGGGCGAAGAAGCGGAAAAGATCTTGGAAGGGGTATTGAGCCTGTCCGGACAGATGAGATTCAAAGGCGTGCTCGATGCGGTAAAAGAATTATACAGAGCGCAAATTGAATACGAATTTGCGATTGCGCAAAGATACGAAAACCTGGAAATCATACGCCGGGAGGAAAGCAATTTAAAAGAAATCGTGGGACTGGATGAACATGCCGAACTGGGGATAGCTTTCGCCGATTCCCTTAGGGGAAAAAGGCCGGATGCGATAGCGAGAGAGTTATCGGACAGGCTGGAGGCATTTATAAAAAATAACTATGACTACGAAATCTATTTCGACGGGGCAGACCTTAACATATTAATAGCCGAGAAATGTCTTGAAATAGCAAATAAAAATCCAAATTTCAGATTCATGTTTTCATTGGATTTTACAGCGAAAGCAGGGGGTACCGGCGTTGATTTATGGCAGGGCGTAATTCGGAAAGACAGGAGAATAGATATCGAAAGCGCAAAAAAATGGCTGGAAAAAGCCAAGCGCGACAGGAGGGATTTATTAATTACCACGCTGAACAAACGAAATATGAATAGGTGGCATCTTGAGAATACCGAGAGGATACTCGCTATTTATATGGGCCGCCTCTCGAGGGCCGAAGACACCCTATCTGACCTCAAAAAGAAATACGGAAATGACGTGGAAAGAATATACCTGGATGAGATATTAAAAGCCTCCATCGCGGTGCGATCTCAGGTAGGGCTGGCGCTCGCCGGCGCAATCGACAGGGCAATAGCCGAGATTTACAGAAGTGAATACGAAACACTCGGAAAGGAACTTGACGAAGAGGACTTACGGAAGAAAGCAATCACGACTATCGACGAAGATGCCAGGGATAGGGCGGAACTTGCGCGCGAGGAATCGAAAATAGAGAAGTTATTTGTTTTTGCAAAAGGAATCGACGCGTCATTTCAGTTAAGCGTTACACAACCGGAAACAGGTCCCCTCGAGTACAATATGTCCTTAGGGGCTGCCTATAGAATAGATTTCCTCGATGAGGATATACCGATTGCCAGGAAACATTTGGAAGTAAGAGAATACGAACTTTCTCAGAGAAATTTTGAGCTTCGCCAGGCACTTATAACAAAAGTAAATGAAATGCTTGCCGCGGCGCAGGCGATAAAAATAGCCGAGATAAGAATAGAAAGGACAGAGAAATTCCTTGACACAATTGCCGCCAGAGCCCGAAATCTAACCCTTTATTTTAAAGGGGATGAAAAGGGCATAAGAGGCGCGGAAGACGCCGTCGCAATGGCCGAGAGGGACCTTGCCATTGCCAGGGAACGTTTCGAAAGCGCTAAAAGTGACTTACTGGACCTTTTAAAAACAGTTGATGCGACCGGTATAAGGATTCCGATATTCGGCGGAAGGATTATGAGCGAATTTGAGAAAGAAAAGGTCGACACAAAAGAACGGGAAGCGTACGAAGCATATGCCAACGAACTCGAAAGAGTCAATAAGGCCAAAAAAGGTATTTTCTATTGGTTCGGCCATTGGCACAGGCATAAACACGACGTAAAGGATTATTCGGGAAGGACGATAACGACAATAGATGTGCATAGTAAAGACGAGCCCAAATTAAACCAGTTACAGGAAACATGGCTTGAAGCGCGATGGAATAGTTTCTCCGGAGAAGTCAGGCTCCCGGACATGGATAAATTTGTTGTTATGGCGCTCAAAGAAGACCCGACCCTTAATAGTATCAACGCGGAGCGCGCCGTTTTATTAATGGAAAAGGCGGCGCTTGGCGGCGAGGGCATATTAGGCAGGATTATACCAAAGGGCCCTGAAGGAAGCTCGAGGCTAAGCATCTTGGGTAGTGCTGTGGCGGGAAGCGGAGGAGCATCGCTAACGTGGGATATGGGAATGGAGTGGTCTATCAGATTGATAGGCAACACCGAAAAAGAGAAGGTAAGGATTAAAGAGCTTATGCAACATGAGCTCGAACGGCTCGAAGAACAAAAAAGGCTTGAGGTAGAAAATAGGATTGATGCCATGGTTGATAGCATCAACTATACGGCAAGGCGATGTGTCCTTGCCGCAGAACGGGCGGGTTTGGCAATGGAACTTCTTAGCGAGAAATGGGACGAATTTGAAAATATTCCCGATAAGACACTGTGGTCCGGAATCCACAAAGTGGCGGAAGAGTTAAGCTCTGCGGAAATTGAGTATACCGAAAGCGTAGATGCCTTAAACAACGCGCGGTTTGCGCACAAAAACGCCGTTGATAACCTGGTAGAGTACGCAAGACTGCTCGGCATAGACGAAGGAAAAATTTTCAGAAGTCCGACAACTTTTGAAACCCCGGCGGTTCAATTTGTAAAAGAGGAAGTAAAGCCGGCCCGGGCAACAGAAGTGAGGAAAGAAATCGAAGAGAAAAAACGGGAGATTGCAGGAAAGAAACTACGGATCGGCATGCTCAGATTTCTGGAAAATAATCGCGGAATAATTACACCCTTCATTCCAGCGTTCATGCCGGAGGCGGAAGAACCTTACGAGGCGCGGAACTGGGATATTCCACAGACTGAAACCCGAATAAGACAACCGGCACCTGATCTTAGCGCCTACGCCGGAGCAGAAGAAAATATAAGAGTGTTGTATGATATATTGATAAACGAAACACTGGATTGGACAAGGCAGCATGAAGTCCCCGGTAAGGAAAGATTTATAAGTTTCGAAGATTTTGCAAGATTGATAATAGAAAACGAAGACAGCACGACGCTTATCGGCCAATCAAAGGGCGATTACGCAGAAGAGATAAGATATAAAGAGATGGTCACTAAAAAAATAGTCGAAAACTGGAACAACTTCTTTAAAAGGGTCGCAAGAGAAAAAATAGGGGACTTCATAGATGGCATAGCCGAAAAACATAAATTAAGCTTATCGGAAAGTGAAAGAAAGGACCTTACCGGCTTTATTCTCGGCGAAATCGGAACGGTTTACATGGTAGACGTATCCGGAATAGAAAGAGAAGTCGCAGGGGAAATTAAATATTCCAATCTTGTGAAACCATCCGATATAAGGGGCATATTCATGTCTATCAAGAGTGACTGCACCATGTTTCCGTTTTTAAGCGGATACGAAGGCCTGCTTACTCACGAGGCCAAGGGTTACATGGGTGTTAACACCGTAAGGCTCCTGGGCCTCATAGACCATTATTCGGGCCAGGCCATGGATTCACTGCAGGAGGGTATTCCGGTAAATATTTTAGACGCTATAGACCGCGACTGGCAGGTAATACAGGAAAAACTCGTAGACTGGTTCAGGAATCCTGAAACCTGGTATGAAGGCAAAGGATACAAAGGGGAGGACCCCGGCGATTTCATAAAGACGCTAAGGATTATGCGTAATGACACCAGAAAATACAGGTTCCAGAGGATGGATGACGAAAGATACTGGAAATACCTCAGGATGGTTGCCAAGAAGGCACTCGAGAGGCTAAGGCCCGGTAGGACATATCATCTTTACGGCGACCTGAAAGCAGCGGGAGCAGAATACAGTTTTGCGGTCATGTTCTTGTCAAACCGATATATGAAGAATCCCTCGGGGGCTACGATCAGCGATTATAAAAGACTGGACCTCTTTACGGATCTTTGTGTCGAAATCCAAACGGATGTCGAGAAATTTAATTATATCCGTTATGTGGGCAAAATCAATCATCTTCTTGGGCGGTTGATAGGCAAGGACGGTAAAGCCAAAATAAATGAACGCGCCCTTAATCAATTACTAGACCACATAGAGCGCGGTATAAATGGCGAATATGAAAATATGAGAAAATCGGACTTCGTCGAAATCGGCAGGCTCGTGGGAAGATACAAAAGGCTGGAACGGGAAGGGAAACCTGTGCACGAAGAAGACAAGAAAGCCATTGTAATGAAAATACAGGAAATCATGGACCAGTTGGAAATCGGAAAGGTTCTTTCCACCGCAGATTTCCTTATAGAACTGCATACCAAAACACTGCCATCAGCAAGAGACCTTGAAAAAGAAGATGATAATATGGGCTGGATAAAACTCGGACTCGAGACCTTCAAGGTTAAGGCAGGAGATAACGGGAGCGTTATTCTTATTCCGAGGGAAGGGGAAAGTGTTGTTATCAAACCGACCGATAGGATATTTGAAAGAAACGGCGTTACCCATATCGTAGAAAAAGATAGCGCGGAACGCCTTACAATTAGTCCGGATATTTCTGAGGAAGCTACCATTAATGCCTTATCAAAAGAGCTCAAAACCATATATAAAAATATCGCGCTTGTGAAAAGACCGGTTGAAAAATTCCTTGAGCGCAAGATGGATGCCGCAAATCCCGATGACTTCGGCCTTCTCTATTTCTATGCGATTGAAGTCGTAGTAAAAGAAGGAATATCAATCCCGGACCTTGACCAAAGGCTTACAAGGATGAAGGGTATAATGCCGGGGGCGCAGGAATTTTATCGTAAGCCCCTTGAAAGGCTGCTCAATCTCGACAGCCCAAAAGACGCAGGTAAACTCATGGCGCTTGAGAGGTCAATGCGCACCCGGGAGAACCAGGCCGGCGTAATCGAGGAACGGAAAGAGCCTATTACCGAAGAAGAGATGAATGCCATGCTGCGTTGCGCGGCCCAGACAATAGAAAAAATCGAGAAAATCCTGATAAACGGCAGATTCGCCATTAAGGGCCATGCTCTGTCGGAAGGAGAATTGTGTAATCTTATAAAGAAAGCCGAGGCAGAAGAAGATAACGAGCTCATGGGCGAGGTAATGGGAACTATCCTTAGCATAGCGGAAAATATTGTAAGGCCTGACGACAGGGATTTAAGTAAATTACCCCTTGCCGAAAAAATGAAAAAAGGCATTGAGCAAATTGACAGAACGATAGCAATACAAGACGGATTTAACGAGTATATACGCAGGATAATGGAAGAAGCAGCGCCTCTCCCCGCTACGCCTACCGCCCCGGCCGAGGCCATGTCAGAAGCCGAAAAAACAGAAGCTTTGAAGAGCTATTTTAAAGATGCATTTAATGCAATGAAGCGCATGATATCCAAAAGCGGCATTCCCATAGATAAATATAAAGTTGCCCGGGGGAAAATAGTACCCTTACAGACAACTACTTCGCCTACCAATATAGGTATGGGGCTTATTTCATTTGTCGCCGCAAGAGACTTGAAGATAGCCACCGAAGACGAGGCAAGAAGCGCGATTCTAAAGATGTTAAAAACAATGGAAAAAATGGAAAGACATAAATCCGGTCTTTTTTATGCATGGTACGAAACCAAAGGCCTTGGCATACCCACCATAGAAGATTACTACCTGCCTTCTATTGATAACGCAAACTTGACAGCCTGCCTCAAAATAGTATCAGAAGCCTACAAAAACGATGCCACAGAAGAAGGGAAAGAAATAAAAAGAGTGGCTGATTCGATAATAAAATCACAAGACTATACCATACTTTACGATAGAGATAGAAAGCTTCTCGTAGGGGGTATGCTCGGAGATTCAAAAGAAACATGGCATCCGGCCGGCACACTGGGAAGCGAATCAAGGCTAAATAGCCAAATCCTTGCGGCTATGGGCAAAATAGATAGGGACTCCATCTTAAGCTCTGATATCGAGATAAGGAATTACAAATTGTTAACAGGCGAAGAAATACCGGTGCTCGCAACATGGGACGGAGGCGCATTCCAGTTGTGCTTGCCTAATATGCTTGTAGCAGAAGATACTAACCCTGTAATGAAAATGCTGATTAATAACTACAGGCGCGTTATAGAAGACCAGGGCAAGAGGCGTAATATACTCGGCTTGAGTATAGCGGCTTTCCACTCCGCATGCGAGACGAAGAGAAAATACAGCGGAGAAAAAGGCACATCTCTTTTAGCACAGAACAGGGCCGCATTAATGTTTGGCCCACAGTACACCCAATGGCAGGCGCACCTCTCGCCGCACGCATTATTCCTTACCTGCGACAGGGACTTTGTGTTGGATAATCTCGTAAAATTAAGGCAGGCAGTACCGGAGGTTTATAGCGAAGACACAGGACTTGCCGATGCCGTTAATATAAAGAACCGCGCAGTAATACCCGCCAGGTTATCTCTCAACGAAGGCATGACTATAGGGTCAATATATAGGATGTTAGATCCCAAAGGCCTTGGTTTGGCAAGATATCTTTACGAATCTGATATAGGCGAGAATCTTAAAGACATACTTGCCATGCAGGACGAAGCGCTTGCCAGGGCAATTGAAGAAGGCGCCGAACCCTTAGAGTTTGATTACTACGGAATGAATCAGGGTAGGTACCTCGGAACCTTAAAGGCATGGGCAGAGTTCACCATAGAGTTCACCATCGATAACGAGCCGCAGTTTATGGTCGATGGCAAGTTTTCGCCGGAGGAAATGGAAAAATTCTTTATCACGATGGCCGATATATATAAGGCAGCCGAAACAAACTGGAAACAGCTGGAAATGGAGGCGCTACCCTATTACGCAAGGCTTGTCGACAGGCTAAGGAAGGAATACGATAAGCCGGATTTGGCTGTTGAGGAAGTGTTTAAGAATATAGATGCCGCGCAAAAAGCAAAAGAAGATGCGTCCATAAGATTGCTTGAAGAACTGAAAGACAAAAAAGACTGGAAATGGGATGTTAGTAAAGAAAAGAAAGAAGAAATAAGAGATTACATAGAAGAACTCGGCCTGGAAGCTGTAAATGACCAGGAAGCCGTATATTTCGGTACAGATTACATAGTTAGCAAGGGAATTGAAACCCGTGAAGAGCTGGTTCAGGATATAGAAAAACGTATTTACATCCAGGCAGTGTACATGGCTTACAATAAACGGACGATTATTGTAACTCCCGAAGTTAAGTCCGTACTCATTCGTTGCATACAGGATCTTAAATTAAAAGACGCAGAAAAAAAGATTAAAGAGATATTGGAGACAGGAATCATAACAATACCGCAAAGGCTTGAAGCCGGCAAAGTAGGTAATTTAATGACGCTCCTTGAGAGAACACGTGGTTATACAAAAGAAACAATCGGCAAATTTATAGACTGTGCGGCTTACTTCAGGGAACGGGAACGCAAGTTGCGCGATAAAATAAGGGGAAAATATAATAAAGATGTAGCTGACCTTATTCCAGAAGCTACCGAAGCGGAGGTCTGGGGTTTTGTAGTTCGCATGCATAGCCGGGGCCTCCCAAAAGATTATATGGACAATACCTTTGATGATATAGAAGTTGTTCAAGAGCAGGAGTACAGGACGCAAGGCAGATTTTTCAACTGGTGCAATATCTACAGTATATTATACCAGGTAAGGGGAGGCGATGAGAAAAAACTTGATATTCATGAACTGAGAAGAGAGATAAGAAGATTCGAAACTACATACCATTCGGAATGGGCCTTTATGCCTTTAGGAAGATTCGAGGATTACCGTTATCTCCTGCAGAAATGGATAGTAGTGTTCGGAGAGACCATGACAAAAGATGAACTCGAAAATAGGGTAAAGCATTTCGAGAAGTTGGAACAAATACTCTCCGGAGAGCGCGGTAAAAACCAGGGCATGACCGAAGGCAAGATAACAAGAGCTAAGGGTGAGCTTGTAGAGAGCGTAAGGAACGTATCCAAGGGTTTTACGGACTTAGCGGCACCCCTTATTTATAAGGAGGGCAAGAGAAGAGAAGGCGATATTATCGCCCTTATAAGGCCGCAGCTAAAAACCTTGGAGGGCTTTATGTGGCCTTTGCTTGTTGAAAAAATCGCAGGCGTACAACAGAGAAAGTGGGAATGTGAAGACCGCATGTCGGAAGGAATTATATATAATGAGGTTTTAGAAAAATATAAAGAAAAAATAGCCACGGAAAGAGCAAGAAGAGCAAGGAAGCTTCGCATGATGCTGCAGGACGCGGTGACCGGTAAAGAAGAGCGAATGCGCCTTATAGAATCTTTGAGGAGAAAAGCGGAAGAAAACGCAGGGGTAGAATTGACGGACGGTGAAATAAGCTTCTATATAGACGATAAAATGCTCACCGTAGGGTATAGCGAAGACGAAGTAATCTATAAATTTGTTACGATTCCCGAAATGGTCATCAGGCTTTACGCCGAAGTTTATAACAACGGAAGAGAGCTTTCCAAACAGCAGCGCTTATTTGCGTCCGGCTTAGCGAGACTAGTTTCCGATAAGGTAGATTTTATTGGCTCACGATACGAAAAGCAGATTTTAGATGAGATAAAAACCCGGCTTAAGATGGAATTGATAATAGCGGTAAACGAAGAAAACTTACCGCCGGGAAGAAAGAAAAATCTGGAAGCAAAGATGGAAAAAATAGATGATTTGAGCCTCAAAGCTATTCTTGAGCAGGAAATGCGAAACTTGGGAAGTATATTTAAACTAAAGGAATATTTAAACAGGGCGCTCGGCAAGGAAGAGGGAATCGGCCTGGAAATCACCGAAGACCAAAAGCAGCTTATGGCAAACAACGCTTTCGCCAACGGCTTAGAGCAGAAAGACCTGGAAAACTGGATAGCCGCTATTAAGAAAGTCAAAGAAGAAATGGAGCGCCTTGGAATCCCCGTAGACCAGAAGATGCTTGCTAAAATCGCTTATACAACCGACAACTGGTTTTCATTGGGCGTCGCAAAACTTCCGAAAGAGGAAAAACCGGATGAAGCCGCAATAGGAGAAGTTTTGACTAGAGAACTTCCGAGATTGAAGGACCCATCTATCCTTTTGAAAAAAGAAGAGATAAAAAAACAAATGGTCAAAAGGAAGATTAACCCCGTTGTTATAAAGATGCTGGTCGATAGGACGCTGGAAATGGACGCGCTGCGCCAAAAAGCAATAAGCGACAATGAAAAGAAAGACAAATTCTCCGACAGAACCGCGGCGCCGCGGCTCACCTTTGATTTACTTACCCATATGAACCTCAGGGATATAATGGTCTATTTAGATTCGCAAAATACTTTTGCCGATGAGAATATAGGGCTTGCGGACGAAGATATTTTTAATTATGACAAAAAATTCCTGGAAGAGAATCTATCAAGACCTATAAACGTTATGCACAAGATAGCACAAGAAGAGTTGCTTACCGAAGCGGTGGATAAAGAAGTCTGGCAGGAATCGTGGTCATGGCTTGAGAAAAAAAGAACATGGGCTTATGAATACTTAAGGAATAACCCTAAGCTCTCTACCTTATTATTAGCCGGAGCAATTTTATCATTGATATTCATATATGGAATTATTTATGGAGTGCTTTCCAGAAAAAAATTGACCACAAAACATGAACCCAAAAGCAGCGATAAAGCAGGAACAGGCAAGCCCACAACGGAATCTTTATTAAAAATGCGCGATACTGTTAGTGATAAACAAGCAGAAGTAACAACAAAGCGGAAAATGATTACAGCTATAATTGCAGGCCTTAGCGTGGCAGGGGCAGGTTATCTATTTTATCCGGCTATTCTATACATACTCTCTAACCCGACATTGCTTATATCGATAGTAATTTCCGCCGTGGTCACGTTTGCAATCGCAGTTCACAAGCTATACAAGTGGAACAAATCCCCGCCCTGGAGGGGCCTTACAAAGCCCAAAGGGGCCGATTTGAAGGAATTCAGGGACGAAAAAGAGAAGGATATAATTCTAAGGCAGCACCTGCCCTTTAAATTAGTTCTTATTTTCTGCACCTCGCTTCTTACGACCCTTGCAATAAGCATCGTGAACTTCAACGCAATCACCGCCGCTAGCTACTTTGTGCTGCCTATCTGGTCAGCTACGTTTATATACCTCGTCACAATAATCATCGATATCTACCTTCTTAAGTTTATCGTATGGATTGTGGGTAATATACTCAACATGGTACCCGACCTTAAATCCCCGATAGAAATTTCGAAAATAAGCGATGATAAAAGTTTCGTGATGATAAATCCGCTCCGGCCGATAAACAACGACCAATTAAGAGGAGTTATTAATAAAAATGTCCAGGTATTAAAAGACATAAATTCCGAAAATGTAGTCAGCGTACTTATTCTGCAGGCGGTGGGCAATTCAGAGGCGCTCTACAAACAGTACTACGATATTTTAAAAGAACTGGTTTACGAAAATCCGGACCTTGCAAACAGGCCCGACGTGAAGGACCGGTTCTATGTATTCTGCATGAAAGGAGTTGCCAAACCGCATAACTTCTACAAGGTATTCAGATGGTTAAATCGGGAGAATGAAGAAAACGACCCCGTAACAAAAGACTTTATATTCGGCGTCAAAACGCAAGATCTGGTTCCCGGTAATGTAACTACCGGAAATGACGGCATTCCTCACGTAGGGGAAGGGGATGGCAAATACGGTATAATAGCGACAGCCGAAGGGCTCAAAAACCTCCGCAGATTAAGAGGCGAAACTTCCGATGACGGAAAACCGTTGCTTGCCAACGGCTCAATTCTAGACAGCGATAACTTCGCAACATCCGATACAGTTCTCAGAATGATTAATACCATGAACGACGACTATATGGTCTGGCAGCCGCGGATACAATTTTATAATGCGCCGCAGAGTTTATACGCTTACGTAATGAAACATACCCCAAATAATGCTCTGGGTAATTTCTCGCAGACAGCCGCTACTTTGGCGGAAGGAGGCGTTAGGTCCTTCGGTAAATATTTCTTCAGGGTAAAACCATATTATCATGTGGAAGTTGCGGGTAATCAATTCCAGAGCATGTACAAGCTCGACAGGAAATACCTCCAGAGCGAGGACGCCTACCATGGGATTTTCGGAAGGGTCGGATATGTTCCGAAAGCAATAATATATGAAGCAACGCCTACCAGCTATATGTCAGAGCTGGAAAGAGAGGAAACGAAGTGGCTGCCCACGTTTGACATACGCAATTTCATTTACCTGCACGGAAAACGCAATAAGTTCCTCAAGTGGCAGAAAAAATACGCAGAACAGCTAATAAAAACAGCGGAAGAAGAGGGAAATACGCTGCAAGGCCTGCAGGATTTTCTAGTTAATAATAAGAGTGCTATACTTAGCCTGGGCGTAGCGGAAACCGATTACAATAAAGCATTAAAGGCATGCAATGATTCCATCCGTATCTACAGAGAATATTCTGAAGACGATGCTTCTGAAAGTATAAGAGGTGAGTGTGCTGAAAAGATGAGGGGTCCATACGTAAATGTTTATACGTTCCTCCGCGACGAAGTCCGCGGCAAGAAATTAAGAACCCTAAGCCGCCGGAGAAGAAAGGAATTTGCGTCATTCGCCGAGGAACTCGAATTCCGCTTAAGGCCACAAAAAGAAATCTTAGAGACAACCATTACACTTATTGACCAATCGGTCAAGCCCAAGCTTCCTTTAAGAGGGGAATATTCGGAAAGCCTCGTTACGCGGGGCATGTTCTCCGAGCCAATATGGGCAATACAGCTTATATTTACTTTCTACGCGATGCTAAGACCCGGCGTTTTCGAAATTGCGTTTCCATTTGTCGGAGAAATCATATTTTTAGTTATAATGATTCTCCTGATTCACCCCAAGTTTACAGGCCCTCTTACTAATTACATATTCGGAATTGTCGAACCACCCCTTACACCGTTTGGTACTGGTAGGACTGCCAAGCCGTTCAACGTACTCGCATCGTTCATAATACACGATATACCAATAGGCGTTTTTGAACTTGTTTCCTCTACGACAGTTTATTTGATGAAGCTCGTTTTAAAACCTGTACAATTGTGGCACGGTTTCAAAGGGACAAAAGAAGAAGTAAAATCTCACGCCAAGGGGCAGAAATCGGCCGGCACGTGGCCGTCATTTCTCGAAACAAGCGCGAATCCGCCTTTGTTTGACTATATTGTTAAGTTCAGGTGGTCCCTCGCGATAGGCCTTTCCACTGTTTTTATGGCGATATCAGGAGCTCCCATAGCTGGAATGCTTTTCCTTACGCCCAAAGCTGTAATGGTGACAAGCATTATTGCGGCAGCGGTATTAGGCATATTACCCGCATATCGTAAATTCCGGGATACAATAAAAGAACGCAGAGAAACAAAGGATTATAAAGCAAAAAGAAAACTATGGCGTTCAGTTTATCTCTGGCCGATAATAGAATCTGTCATTATTGCAGCCGTTCTGATTATGCCTCCATTATTGGCCTCACAATTAACGAATTTTGTACCGGTTGACCTTGTACTTAGAGCAGCCACAATTCTGGTTGCCGCGTTCATATTCGGCCCGGGTGCTGCCTGGCTCATGGGTGCGCCTAAAGGAGAAAAAGATAAAACCAAA
This sequence comes from Candidatus Omnitrophota bacterium, assembly GCA_049642705.1. Lineage (GTDB taxonomy): Bacteria > Omnitrophota > Gorgyraeia > JABMRN01 > RBG-13-46-9 > CAZYPU01. Next base: position 371 of record JBARPB010000068.1, on the reverse strand, counting down.
TTAAATCCTCCGGAATTTCTAAAGGCAGGGAGGACAAAGTGGTATGCGATTGCCGGGGGAGCGGCCTTTATGATCGTAGGTGTCTATCTCACGCTTGCCGGCATATCGTCCCTGACTCCGATTATGTCCAGCATAATGCCGGGTGGAGACGGGGCGACGGGAGTCTTTTTGCCTGTTTTTGGAAAGCTCCTGCGCCTGCCGTGGTATTTTGCCATGTTCTTCAATGCCATCATAGGCGGCGCTGTTTTGCTCGGCACCCTCGGATATTTCTTCGGCGTTATCGAGCAATTCATATTAAGGCCGAGAAAAGGCATGAAAGTTAGAGGGGAATTAATCAGTGAAGAAAGAATATCCCAGTTCAACGCCTGGTA
>JBARPB010000067.1:0-1871 GCA_049642705.1 Candidatus Omnitrophota bacterium | reverse complement strand
GTTTTAGGATATAATGTTAAATGAAAGATGAGAAAAACTAACAGTCAGTAGGAGGCAGATATGGGTAAAACAGATGTTGTAGATACAGACTATGTAAATACAATAATGGAAAAAGCGACGCAGGGCGGCGCTGTATTCAGCCAGATCAGCCAAGAGCACACCGACCGTATAGTCCGGGCGGCATACGAAGCCGGGTTTAACAATCGTGTTAAACTGGCCAAGTTAGCCAACGAAGAGACCGGGCTCGGCAACTGGAGGGACAAGGTTATCAAAAATGTTGCCGCAACCCAGTTTGTATACGATGATATTAAAGATCAGAAAACGGCAGGAATTATATCCGAAGACAAAAAAAGCGGTATAGTGGAAATAGCCCAGCCCGTGGGCCCCATTTTTGCGCTCATACCCGTAACGAATCCTACATCAACGGTGATGTTTAAAATCTTAATCGCGCTTAAAACAAGAAATCCGATTATTATAGGTCCCCATCCCAGGGCGACAAAGTGTTCCACCGAGGCAGCGCGCATCTGTTACGAAGCGGCCATGAAAGAAGATGCCCCTGAGAATTGCGTCCAGTGGCTGACCCACAGCACGATGGAAGAGACGCACGCTTTGATGAGCCATAAAAATCTTGCCCTGGTTCTCGCCACGGGGGGATCGGGGCTGGTGTGCGCGGCTTACAGCTCGGGAACGCCCGCCATAGGCGTGGGCCCGGGAAACGTCCCCGTTTTTATAGAACGGAGCGCCGATATCCCGTTTACCGTAGAGCAGATATTTATTTCCAAAACATTTGACAACGGCACAATATGCGCCAGCGAACAGGCCATTGTCGTGGAAAAGTGTATCGCCGATGAGGTAATCAAGGAATTTAAGAAACGAAAGGCATATTTTCTTTCTGACGAAGAAATCAAACAGCTTGAAAACGTAGCGTTTGACCGGGAGCGCGGGCTGATGAGCCCGGCGGTCGTGGGAAAAGAGGCTGCTGTAATAGCCAAAATGGCGGGAATCAAGGCCCCAGCCGATACGCGCCTCCTTATGGCGCCGCTTAAAGGAATAGGAAAGGAATATCCTCTATCATCGGAGATCCTGGCGCCTATACTCGCTTTTTACGTAGCCGACAGTTTTGACCATGCTGTTAACTTATGTATTGATCTCAATTTCCACGGTGGCATTGGGCACACGGCGAGCTTATTTTCCACTGACGAAGAAAAAATCAAGGAATTCGCTTCCGTCATGAACGCCGGGCGTATCGTCGTCAATACCCCTTCGTCGCAGGGAGCGGTAGGGGGCCTATACAACACGCTTCCCACCTCCTTTACTTTGGGCTGTGGATCGGGAGGTAAAAATATAACTACCGATAACATTACAGCGCGGCACCTTCTTAATATCCAGCGTATCGCGAGGCGTCGGGTAAATCCGCGGCTCGAACATTTTAATATAGAGCACTATTTTGACGAATCCCTTGACGCGAAGGCCATTGAAAAAGAATTTAACAGTAATTATTAAAAACGAGAGAGGAAAACATGATTACCTTTACGGTAGACAATGAGAAACTTATATGTTATTTTTCCGAGCAAATGGACACCGAAAGTTGCTTAAAGTATCAGGAAGAGATTTACGGAAAAGTGCGGGAGTCAAAAAAGCCCGTCATTTTTGATATGCAGAAAGTAGGCTATATTGCGTCGGTATTTTTGGCCATGTGTATCCAGATTTCAAAAGAGGTAGGAAGCGGAAATTTTACGCTTCGGAATGTCCATCCCAATGTGAAGAAAGTTTTTAAAATCGCTAAGATGGACAAACTCATGAACATTATTTAACCAGCCTTTAACCCCGGGGATTTGTTATTGAAAGAACCGGGGTCGCGTCTCCACACT
>JBARPB010000066.1:0-17162 GCA_049642705.1 Candidatus Omnitrophota bacterium | reverse complement strand
GTTAAAGAGTTCCCTGTATTCTCCCTTCCTTCCCCTAATCTTCGGCGCAAGAAGCATGACCTTGGTGCCGGCGGGAATCTCTAATATTTTCTCCGTAATTTCCTGGGAGCTCTGCTTCGTGATTTCTCTCCCGCATTTCGGGCAGTGCGCAATGCCGATCCTGGCGAAAAGAAGCCTAAGGTAATCGTAGATTTCGGTCTGCGTTCCGACGGTGGAACGGGGGTTTGAGCCGGCTGTGCGCTGTTCGATGCTTATGGCAGGCGATAGACCTTCTATGTATTCGACGTTCGGTTTCTGGAGCTGCTCGAGGAACTGCCGGGCGTAGCTCGATAGGCTCTCGACATAACGGCGCTGCCCTTCGGCGTATATTGTATCAAACGCAAGCGAGCTCTTCCCGGAGCCGGAAAGGCCCGTTATCACGCAAAGGCTGTTTCGCGGAATCTCTACGTCGATGTCTTTTAGGTTGTGCTCCTTCGCGCCTTTTATGAATATCGCCCTCTTCGACATAGTGGTATATCTTAACACAGGTCGGCTCATAAGACAACAAATTCGCTTGACACGCATATCCGTTATGCTACACTATGCTCGTTATGGCACTGATATACCCGTTCGGACACGGAGATTCCGAGAGGATAAAGCGCGAGCTTAGCATACTCTACGAGGTGTCCAACGCCATGCGGACCACGCTTAAGCTCGACCAGAGCTTCTACATGATACTGACCGCGCTCACCTCCCACGAGGGTCTCGGCTTTAACCGCGCGATGCTCTTTCTCGTAAACGAGAAGGAAAACGTTCTCGAGGGCAAAATGGGCATAGGCCCGCATTCCGGTGAAGAGGCCGACAGGATCTGGAAGGGCATCGAAAAAGAAAATCTGAGCTTCGAAGATCTGCTTAATTCGTATGACAAGTTCCGCAGGGATCCCGAGTCAAAATTAAACATCCTCGTAAAAGGTATAAAAATAGCCCTGCAGGAAGATATGGGGATACTCGCCCTCACGATACTGGAAGGGATGCCCTTCGAGGTAACGAGCGAGGAAGCTAGGCAAAAGGTATCGCCCGTAATCAAAAACATGCTCAACACGGATTTCTTCGTTACCGTGCCTCTAAAAGCCAAGGACAAGACCCTCGGTGCTATTTTGGTCGATAACATATTCACGAAAAAGCCTATAACGAAATCGGACATGCGGATACTCGCCATGTTCGCAAACCACGCGGGGCTTGCCATCGAAAACTCCCGCCTCTACGAGGAAACCGAATACCTCTCAAAGACAGACTGGCTCACGAAGCTTTGGAATTCGGGCCAGCTTCATAAGACGCTGGCAAGGCAGCTTGAGGAAAGCAGGATCGGCGATAAAAATTTAAGCGTCCTCATGATAGACATAGACAATTTCAAGCCGTACAACGACTCCGTGGGCCACAGGGAAGGTGACGAGGCCATTAAAAAAATCGCTGAGATCCTGGTCCAGAGATCGCGAAGCGCCGATTTCGTGGCGAGGTACGGCGGCGAGGAATTCACGATTATCATGCCCAACACAAGCAAGGAAATAGCCCTCGCCATCTCAGAGAGGCTCAGAAAGCGCGTCGAGGAGGCCTTTTCCGGCAGGGTGCTTCCGAAACGCGCGCCCAACCTCACCGTGAGCATCGGGATCTCGACATTCCCCTACGATGCCGCCGACAAAGACAGGCTAATCCACATGGCCGATATCGCCCTTTACGAAGCGAAGAGAATGGGTAAAAACAAGGTATGCGCCTATAACCGGCGTATGGGCAAAGGCCTCTTCGGCTTTGGGAAAAAAGGTTAAACCAGGACCTCTTCCTTTTTGGGTGGTTTCTCTTTTCTCGGTCCTTCAGCAAATTTGACCGATACCATTTTTGAAATCCCTTTCTTCTCCATCGTGATTCCGTACAGGATATCCGCCATCTGCATGGTCCTTTTTGAGTGCGTGATCACGATGAACTGCGACATCTTCAGGAACTCCTGCAGTATCCTCGTAAACCTTCCGATGTTTGATTCGTCAAGGGGCGCGTCGACCTCGTCGAGAATGCAGAAGGGGCTCGGTTTTACCTTGAATATGGCGAAAAGAAGCGCTATCGCGGTAAGCGCTTTTTCGCCGCCCGATAAGAGGAGCAGGTTCTGCAATTTTTTACCCGGCGGCCTCGCCACGATCTCTATCCCGCTTTCCAGGACATCTCCCTCGTCCAGGAGCAGAAGTTCCGCGTGCCCGCCGCCGAAAAGCATCCTGAAATAGTTCTTGAACTCCACCTGTATCTTACCAAACACCTCCAGAAACAAGGCCTTTGTGGTCTTGTTTATCCTGACTATGGCTTTATGGAGCGACTCCTTCGCCATTAAAAGGTCCTCGCGCTGCTCGGTCAGGAAGGAGTGCCTCTCTTCCAGTTCTTTGTGCTCCTCGATCGCCACGAGATTTACCGGGCCTAGCTTTTCCAGCTTGATCCTCAAGACCTCTATCTGATTTTTGATTTCCTCCCAGTTTGCGTCTTTCGGGATCTCTATATTCACTTCTGCGATGTCCGTCTTATAGGCCTCGCGTATCCTGTCGGTGATATTTACGACTTTAAGCTCCTTTTCCCTGCTTCTTATTTCGTGGTTGCGGATTTTGTTCCTCAAATTTTCTATAATCTCCCCTTTCCCGCGGGCGAATTTTTCTTTGTCGCGCAAGCTTGCGGAAACGGATGTTTTCTTCTCCGTGAGCCCGCCCAGTTTTTCCTTAAGCCGGTTTTTTTCTTCTTTTTCTAGCGCGATTTCTTTCTCAAGGGACATTGATTCATCCAGGAGCGCCGCTATTTTTTCTTCCGTCTCGCCGGAGTGTTTTTCCTTGCTTTCGTATTCTTCTTTAAGCTCTCCCAGGAGAGCCGTTTCCTTGTCCAGGTTCCTGGATTCCTGGGTTTCGCTGTTTTTCAAAAAAGCTATCTCCGACTTTAATTCCGACATTCCGAAAATCAGTTCGTTCTTCGATTTCGTCCTGGCCTGAATCGCCTCCTGCGAAGAGGAAATGATTTCTTGGACCTTTGCGAACTCGCTTTCGTTTTCGTTGAGCCGGACGTTCAGACTAGCTCCCTTAAGGGAAATCTCATTGATAAGTTCCTCCACCTCGTCTATTTCAAGCCCTACAATCGATGACTCGTCATCTATCTTTTTCAGGTTTATCTCTACCGATTCTTTTTTAGATAGTGCGTTGGCAAGTTCGATTTCCTCTTTTTTTAGTTTATTTTCGGCCGAGGCAATCTCAAGTTTCAGCCTTTCGACGTTTTCCTTTTCGCCGGAACGCTGCTCCCTTAGCACTTCTATCCGCTCGGCGAGGCGGCTTCGCTCCTTGCAGATCTCCTCCACCTTCTTCGCTCTTCCGATAATCGAGATAGTGGCTTCGCTTTTTGTAAATCCGCCGAAAATATACCCTTTGCGGACGAAGAAGCCGTCCGTAGTCACGAAACCGGCACCGGCTTTATATTTATCAAGCATCGCGTAGGCCATCTCGGCGTCCTCGACCACATAAATGTTGCCGAGGAGATAATCCGCCAGGGTCTCGTACGGTGGCTCTACCTTTACAAAAGAAGAAAGCCGACTTAAGCCCTCTTTTCGCATAAATTTCCTGATCCGGTTTTTGTCCTCGGCATTTTTTATATCCTCATAGATTATAAAACGGGCCGAGCCCTTACCGGCAAGGTGAGCGAGCGCATCGCGAAATACGCCCCTCCTCTCGGCTACTACGGCTTGAGCCTTCTCGCCCAGCGCTGCCTCCAGGGCCCTCTCGTAACCCCCCTCCGGGTCCATCATGTCGGCGACTATGCCTATCACGCCTCGTAGCGCGCCGCTTTTTGCCGCCTCCGCGATAACCCTCACTCCGTTTTCGAAGCCCTCGAATTTTTCTATCATTTCTTTCAGGATTTCCTCTTTTGACTTAAGGGCGTTTAGGGTATTCTTGCTCTCGGTTATGCGTTTTTTGATCTCTTCCAGCGAATACTCACCGGAGGCAAGGGTCTCTTTAAATCCTGTAAGCATCCCGGCGGACTTTGCGACCTTTTCCCTGCAAACATCCAGATCCTTATTCGCTTCCCCAAGCCGCGACTCAACATCCTTTTTCTCCTCGCCTACGTTTTCCTTCTCCGTCTGAAGCCGTCTCAAGCGCGCTTTTCTATTTCCGAGGTCGGCGCCCAGTTTTATGAGATCGTTTTTCGTATTTGTCTGGAAAGCCAAAAAATCTACTGTCCTCGTTTTGGCATTCCTGATATTCTTTTGATGTCCGTCGATTTCACGCGAAAGATTCCGCACTGCTTCGTCGCTTTGCCCGAGCGCATCGGCCTTCTCCATGTGTGCCTTCGAGAGGGAATCAAGACGCTCCTTTATTTTCTCTATCTCTTCTTCCTGGATCCTTATTTTTTCCCCGAGATTTCTTATTTCCCCTGCGAGGCTCTCTTTAAGGTTTCTCAGATCATTAACCCTTTCTCCGTTAAGAGCGATCTTGTGAGTGCCCTTTTCGACGAAAAGGGTCGTCTCCGAGAGATTTTGCTGCGTGTCGGTCAATTCCTGTATAACAGCATCCAGCTCTTCTCTGTACCCATTGATCAACGTCAGGCTTTCATCGTGTTCGGCCTTGAGGCTTTTTTCATCTTCGCATACCGCCTCCAGGCGCTCCTCATTAAGGGCGAGTTCGGCATTTATACTTCTTAGTTGGTACGCGGAAAACTTGAGGTCCAGATCCTTCATTACTTCAAAATCGCTTTTGTACCTCTCGGCTTTTTTGGCGTGGCGCTCTATCGAGTTAATTTGCCTCTTGACTTCGTTTATAATGTCGCTTATCCTTACCAGGTTGTTTTCCGTATGTTCGAGCTTCCTTAGTGCTTCTTTCTTCTTTGATTTGTATCTTGTTATACCGCTTGCTTCCTCAAATACAAAACGGCGATCCTCCGGTTTAGAGCTTAGGATGAGGTCGATCTTTCCCTGTTCAATAACGGAATAAGAACTTGTACCCAGACCTGTTCCCATCAATAAATTGGTTATGTCTTTAAGGCGGACGGGTGTCTTGTTCAGGATATACTCGCTTTCACCGGAACGGAAGAGCCTGCGCGTTATGGTAACCTCGTCGTAATCTATGGGGAGGGTTTTCTTTTCGTTCGACAGAGTCAGCGAAACCTCCGCCATGTTTGTAGGTTCGACGGAATCCGTGCCGCTAAATATGACGTCCTCCATAGAGTAGCCCCTTAACGACTTTGCAGACTGCTCACCGAGAACCCACCGTATAGCATCTGAAATATTCGATTTCCCGCAGCCGTTTGGGCCTACTATTGCCGTAACGCCCGGCTCGAATTTGAACTTCGTTTTGATCGGAAACGACTTAAAACCCACTATCTCGAGTTGCTTGAAGTACATTATGCCTCCTAACTATTTGCCTTTTAGTAGTATTCGTTTTAGAATATCTATATCCTGCGGCATATACTCTCGATATTTGTTGATTGGGTTCCGGCGCGGCTTCGGGAATATCCCCTTCGCCTCGTAGTTCTTTATAGTACCTCTATATATACCCAGTATGTTCGCCACTTCCTGGATATTATATTTCCTGTTTGAAATTTTGGGAAGCTCATCTACCATAAACATCATCTTTATATATGTTTGTACATCTTTCCATATCTCACTACAAGTATACCCGATTTTGATGTGCTTGTCAAGAGGTAAATAAAAAACAACCAACCGCAATCAACCTACGCGGTTGAACAGGGGTCGGTTGGATTTACTTGCCGAGGACTTGTTTGAATTTTTTCGTGAGGGCAGGAACTACTTGGAAGAGGTCGCCTATGATGCCGTAGGTGGCGACCTTGAAGATTGGAGCGTCGGGGTCTTTGTTTATTGCTACGATAATTTTTGAGGATTGCATGCCGATAAGATGCTGGATCTGGCCGCTTATGCCGCAGGCAATGTAGATCTTCGGGCAAACGGTCTTCCCTGTCTGCCCTACCTGGTGTGAGTAAGGAATCCAGTCCGCGTCAACGGCAGCCCTGGAAGAGCCCACAGCGCCCCCCAGAACAAGCGCGAGTTCCCTTATAACCTTGAAATTCTCCGGGCAACCCAGTCCCCTCCCGCCCGAAACAATGATATCGGCTTCGGCGAGGTTGACCGTCTCTTCCATCTCTTCGACGATGTCAATAAGGCTGGTTCTTGTCGAAAGGATTTCGTCTTTATATTCCTTCTCAATAATGACACCTTTAAGGCTCTTATTAAGTTCCGCTTCCTGCATGACCTTGTGCCGCACTGTTGCCATCTGCGGCCTGTGGTTGGGTGTTATGATTGTGGCCATTATATTCCCGCCGAAGGCAGGACGTGTCTGGAGGAGAAGCTTTTTCTCCGGGTCGATATCGAGGCCGGTACAGTCAGCTGTAAGGCCGGTATTCACCTCGACCGCAACCCTCGCTATGAGGCTCCTTCCGATTGTCGTTGCGCCGCAAAGAACGACCTCGGGCCTATATTCATTTATAAGCTCGATGAGCACTTTCGTGTAAGGGTCGTCCTGGTAATATTTTAAATGGGGCGAGTCAACGAGATAAACAATATCCGCACCCCGGTGGAAAAGTTCGTTTACGCTCTTCTTCACGTCCTCTCCTAAAAGCACGGCGCAGAGTTTGCAGCCGAGTTTCGAGGCGAGCGACCTACCCTCGCCCAGAAGTTCGTAAGCAACGGACTGTATTACGCTTTTTTTCTGCTCGCAGAAAACCCACACGTCCTTATACGAGGCGTGGTCGTATTTTCTCTCGATTGTTTTTAACTCTATGGCATTGAACTTGCACGGCTCCACGCATGCGCCGCACAGGTTGCACTTGTCATAATCTATGACGGCTTTTTTATCCTTCATGCTAATGGCGCCGAAGGGGCACGCGGGAGGGCATAAGCCGCATCCTACGCATACCTCTTTTAAAATTTTTATTCGTTTCTTAGAGCTCATTTTTCAATTCGCTCGCTAGCTTTTCCGCTATTTCGCTTACCTCGCCTTTGAGTATCACGCCGCCTTTTCGCGGAGGGGGCGTAAAAATCCTTACGACGCGCGTCGGGGAACCATCAAGGCCTATCTTGTCGAAATCACAATTTAAATCCTCCGCTGTCAATTTTTTAATCTCGGCTTTCCTGGCCCTCATCTTGCCCTTTAATGAGGGAAGGCGCGGCTCGTTGATTTCTTTCACAACCGTCAGAAGGCAGGGGGTGGGCGTCTCTATTATTTCGAATCCCTCCTCTGTCATCCTTTCGACCCTGGCCTTTTTTTCCTCTATAGATTCTATTTTCTTTACATACGTAACCTGTGGTATATTCAAATGCGTGGAAATTCCGGGCCCCACCTGAGCGGTGTCGCCGTCCGATGCCTGTTTGCCGCAAATTATGATATTGTAACCGCCCATTTTTCTGATTGCCTGTGAGAGCACGTAGCTCGTGGCCCAGGTATCGCTCCCAGCGAAGGCCCTGTCAGTAAGAAGTACCGCTTCATCGCATCCGAGCGAAATCGCCTCGCGTAACGCTTCTTCTGCCTGCGGCGGCCCCATGCTTATAACCGTAACCTTTCCGCCGAGTTTCTCCTTAAGCCTTATGCCCTCTTCTATCGCATACATGTCAAATGGGTTGATAATACACTCCACGCCTTCCCGAATAAGCGTGTTTGTCTCGGGGTTTATACGAACCTGGGTGGTGTTCGGAACTTGCTTTATGCAGACGATTATGTTCACTTCTTTTTAAGTTCCTTAATGAGGCTGGCTGCGATGATGCTGCGCTGGATCTGGTTGGTGCCTTCGTAAATCTGCGTAATCTTGGCGTCCCTCATGAGTTTCTCGACGGGATATTCCCTCATGTAACCGTATCCGCCGAATACCTGGACTGCATCCGTTGTAACTTTCATCGCAACGTCGGAGGCGAATGTCTTGGCTATGGCTGAAATTTTTGCTATGTTTTTTTCTCCCGCGTCGACTATTTTAGCCGCGCGGTAAACCACTGCCCTTGCCGCTTCAACCTGTATGGCCATGTCGGCGAGAATAAACTGTATGCCCTGAAAGCTGGATATGAGCTGGCCGAATTGCTTGCGCTGGTGTGCGTACTCTACCGCCTCATCGAGGGCCCTCTGCGCGATGCCGATCGCCTGTGCGGCAACGCCCGGACGCGAATAATCGAATGTCTTCATAGCAACGATAAATCCCATGCCTTCCCTGGATAAAAGGTTTCCCTTGGGAACCCTACAGTCAGTAAGGACAACCTCTCTCGTGGCAGAACCTCTTATACCGAGCTTTTTTTCCTTCTTGCCGAAATCGAGTCCTTTCGTTCCTTTTTCGACTATGAAGGCCGAGGCGCCCCTTGCGCCCTTGGATTTATCGGTCATGGCTATGACGGTGTAGATATCGGCTTCTCCCCCGTTTGTAATCCACTGTTTCGTGCCGTTTAGGACATAATGATCTCCGTCTTTCTTCGCCGTAGTCTTTATGGAACCGGCGTCTGAACCTGCTTCTGCCTCTGTGATGCAAAATGCCGCTATTGTTCCTTTCGCGATTTTCGGGAGGTATTTCTTTTTCTGCTCTTCGTTTCCGAAAAGGATAATCGGGAATGTTCCGAGCCCCGTTGCCGCGAAAGCAAGCGCTATGCCGCCGCAACCCCAGGAGAGCTCCTCGGTGGCAAGGGCCATTTCAAAGACGCCGCCGCCCATTCCGCCATATTCCTCCGCTATGGAGACCCCGAATATATCGGAATCGGCCAAAACCTTCACTATCGGCCACGGAAATTCCTCTTTCTCGTCGTACTCTGCCGCAACGGGCTTTATCTTCTCCCGGGCGATCTTGCGGCACAAATCCCTTACCATCTTCTGTTCTTCAGTGAGTAATATATCCATTTTTTACCTCCAATGAGCACATAACTTATGGAGCACCTCGTGCGACATAAGTTATATGTGCGAATTGATCCTGAGCCCTTGACATCGAAGATGCCAAGGGCGAAGGACCTTTCTTTATATAGTGGAGTAATTATATGCTATAAATACCGCTTTGTCAAGTGTGTGTATAAATACGTTTACAATGACGGTTTTATCGGGTAAGATATAAGCTGATGAAAAAGCGAATTCTATTAATACTGCTCCTCGTTGTTTTCGCCGCTGGCTGTGCTGGGACGGCGAGGATAAGGCGCACCGAGGTTAGCGAAACGGTTCGGGAAGAAATCGTCAAGCCCGAATCCTTCTTCACCGTCGGTGAAAAATTCACCTACCTTGTCGCATGGAAGGGGATTCCCGTAGGTCGTGCTACCTCGACGATAGAAGAGCTTACAACCTTCAAGGAATACCGGGTTTATAAAATCGTTCTTCGGGCACGGACCAATAAATTCCTTTCGAAATTGTTCAAGGTAGACGACACATTTACGACTTACATGGATAAGGATATGCTCATAAGCCGCCGCTACGAAGCCGTGATAAGGGAGGGCCGTTACAAAAAAGACCTCGTAGTCGATTACGATTTTAAAAAATGCCTCGCCATATATAAAAACCTGATGGACGGGAGCGTGAATACTCTCCCCGTAGAGAAAGACGTCCAGGACCCTGTGAGCGCTGCCTATTTCTTACGTACTATACCCGTAACTGTCGGCGACAAAATAAAAATAAACGTAAACCTGAACGAAAAAAACTACCGGGTTCTCGGCGACATCGAAAAGAGAGCCCTCGTCACCCTTCCGGAAATAGGGACATTCGAGGCCTTTCTTGTAAGGCCATACGTTAAATTAAACGGGAAAAGACAAAGGAAGGGAAGCGCCTGGGGTTATCTTTCGGCAGATAGGAGGAGGCTCGGCCTTTTCGCGGTGGTTAAGGTGCTGGAAATACCCTGGATCGGTGAGGTTACGGCGACGCTTAAGAAGGTCGAGTACCTTAAAAAGTAAAAATTTTGCCGGACCCCAAATCTAAGAAGCCTTCCTGAAAAACCCCTCGCAGAACCGTTATCGCTCTCTCCCCCGTGCAGTGGTTTGGCCCTATAACCTCGATCCCCAGACGCAGCAATAGGCTCCCTAAAATCTTTACAAAAATCGCAGGGTAGTATTCAAAATGAAACCCGCCTAAGGCGGCATATATATCCTTTCTGAAATCGTCTTTTATCGCCCGGCAAATCCTGTATATCCCCGGGTGTGCGCAGCCGGTAACAATAATCAGGCCCCGCCGGGAATCTATCACCAAAACGTTCTCATGGGCAACCACTCCCCTTGCCGCATAAACATAGATTTTATCCGCTATTTCCTCTTTGCCCTTAATTTTGCCTGGAAGGTAAAGTTCCGCGTTCTTCGGTATTTCACGGCATACTTCCTTGAGGGCGCCGGTGTGGTCATGGTGCGGGTGTGATAAAACAATCTTGCGTATCTTTTTTATATCGATACCTAAAACGCCCATGTTAAAAAATAGGTCTTCCGCGCTCGGGCCCACATCGTAAAGGATCAGCTCTTCCCCCTGCTCTACCAGGCAGGACAAACCCCAGCCGGTCTTCAGCCGCCTATCCCCTTCGACATTGTTGTATACGACGGTTATTTTACCCATTATGTCTCGAAAATATTTCCCCTTCCAAGTATCAAGTTCGGGTCAAGCGCTTTCTTGACCTCAAACATCTCCCTTACACCTTTTTCACCGTAAAGGAGTTTCAGGAATCCGCGTTTTGACTTGCCGATGCCGTGTTCCGCCGAAACGGTCCCGCCCAGGGAAACGGCTTTTTTTACGAATTCGAGCTGGAGTTTTTTCGCCTTGCCGTAATCGGCCTCGGCCGAAGGAAGGATATTCACGTGCAGGTGCGCGTTGCCTATGTGGCCGAATACAAAATATCGGAGACCGCTTTTTTGAAGGTTATCGGCGTAGAACCGCAGCATAACCTCATCTTTATCGCGCGGAACGGCAAGATCAGTGCTTACTTTCGGGAAGCCCGAGCGCTTCGCCATCTCGCTCATTTGTTCCGGAATGAAATGCCTCTTCTCCAGAAATTCACGGTGGGTTTTCTCGCTCATGGCAACCCACGTGCTATCCGGGGAGGCGCCGTGTTTCGATAAAAGTTTCTCCCACTTATTCAATGTCGCGTCTTCGCCTCGCGTTATTTCATCCTCGAAGAATATGGCCGCCCCTGCCGCACCGGGGACATTTGCGTACTTCGCGCGCAAAAGTCCCAGGCAGTTTCCGTCGAAGTATTCGATCGACAAAGGGCCGGTCCTTCGCGAATCCCGCGCAAAGTTCCACGCATCCTGCTCGCCCGGAAAAAATGCGAAACAGCTTAAAAATGAGGCCGGTTTTTCAAGCAGCGTAAGTTCCGCTTCCGTTATGGCACAGAGGGTGCCCTCCTGGCCAATGAAAAGGTCCACAAGGTCCATATTGTCTTCTACGTAATATCCGGCTGAATTTTTTGTGCGCGGCATTCTGTACGACGGGAGATTAATCCTGTAATGTTTTCCTCCCGCCTCAAATTCCAGCACCCGGCCCTTCGCCCTGATATCTCCCCTTTTCAGGGAAAGAGAAGTGCCGTCCGTCAAAACAACCGTGAGGCGTTTTACGTATTTTCTCGTGGGCCCGTACCGGAATGACCTTGCGCCGGAGGCATTCGTCGCTATTGTGCCTCCTATAAATGCCGTCTGTTCCGTCGGGTCATACGTGTAAAAGAGGCCTTCTTTCTCGCACGCCTCCTTCAACTCCCCTATTAAAACGGCCGGCTCCACCACGGCATAGCCGCCCCTATCCGATTTCCCTATTACTTTTATCGCGTTTAGTTTTTCCGTGGATAAAACCAGACCCCCGAAGGGAATCCTTCCGCCTGCCTGGCCCGTTCCGGCACCGGAGATTGTAACGGGTATTTTTCCGGAGTTCGCTTCTTTTAGAATCGATGGGATTTCAGCGACACTCTCGGGGATAATTACTTTATCCGCGTGGCCGCCTTTCAAATTTGAGGAATCTTCGAGATAGGACCGGAAACCCTGTGGGTCGTCTTTGACGAGCATTAATACCCGATTCTGGCTAAATTCCCTTCAGCACGATAGCGCCGAGGATAATCGCGACGATACCGAATGCTCTGTGAATATTGTCGTTCGATTTGATAATCCAGTCGGTAAGTTTTCCCATTTTTTTCGTAAAGATGATGAGTGATATGCCTTTAAGAAGCGAGAGTATTCCCAAGACTATTATAAAAAGCCTGTACCGGCAGTAAGAAGCCGAAAGAAGGAATAAAACGCCGAATGCGATCGGAATCGCGCTCAGCTTTTTTAAGGGTGCGTCTTTCAATTTCGAGAACACGTTTTTCTTTATTAAATCCGGCGCGAATATCATTAGCGTGCCCGCCGCTATCCACATTATTCCGAAAAGATTAAGGAACATCTTTAAAAGCGCTCCCATAATGCCACCCCCTGTTATTTTCCCTTATTATTCTACCACGAACATTAAAAAATGCAATAAAAAAACCCCGCACCTGGGTGCGGGGTAAATTCAGCCGTATGACTTTGTTTATTTCTTTATATACTCGAGGACCTTTTTGTTTTCTTCTTCCCGCCACTGGTCTCTGAATGCCGTGGTCCTTGAGGTCTTCAAAGGCGGCTGTACGGCGCTTACTTCTCTTCTGCCGTGAAAAACGCCGGTGTTGTTCTTAAAATACCTTAAAGATACTGTTCCGAGTAATACGCACCCAAGGACAAAAAACACGCCCGTTCGCAATAACACATAGGACCTAAGCGGTGTTGTTCGGCACTTCATCCTTACTCCGCTTTCAATGTCGCCGCTTAAGAATTCACCCGCAATATCCATTGCTTCATGTTTATCGCTTGCCTCGGTAATAATCTCGATTACGGTTCGGTATTTCATGTCTTCCTTTCTGTTTTCTTAATTTTAACAAAAAAAAAGTCCTTTGTCAATCAAATTATCTATCTTTTTTGATTACTAACCCGACAGGGCACAAATCATCTGGGAATGAATTTTGGAATTTGAGGCGAGCGTTTCGTTATCGTATATGCTAAATTTTTTTTCGTCTAACTTGGTAACCTTCCCCCCTGCTTCCTCAACTATTCTTAAAGCAGCTGCCGTATCCCACGCGTGAAGGTAATATTCCCAGAAACCGTCGAGACGGCCGCATGCAACGTAGCACATGTCAAGCGCCGCTGAGCCGGCCCGCCTTACTGCCTGGGCAGTCTTGAGAAGCTTGATAAAGTTACGAATATTCTTTTTTCTGGCTCTCCTTACGTTGTAGGCAAACCCCGTTGCGAGGAGGGCCCTTTTAATATTTTTTACTGCGGATACGCGTATCCGTTTTTTATTCAGGAATGCCCCTTTGCCTTTTTCCGCGTGAAAGAGTTCGTCTCTTGTCGGGTCATATACAACGCCGACTATAATATCCTCTTGATAAGCCAGCGCTATAGATACGCAGAATACCGGAAAGGCATGCAGGAAATTCGTCGTGCCGTCCAGAGGGTCGATAATCCACTTAAAATCCGAATTTTTCCTCTTATACTTTTCTTCTTCGGCGAGAAAATCGTGACGCGGAAAAGCCCTGCCTATCGCGCCGACGATTATCCTTTCCGCTTTCTTATCGACTTCGGTTACAATGTTGATTTCGCTCTTGTAGCGGACCTGCCTTACCCTGCCGGTATTTTTCCTGATATAGCTGCCGGCCTTTAAGGCAGCCTCTATAGCGATCTTTTTAAACTTGGCGGTTTTCACCTCTATTCTACCTTTATAGCTTCAACAGGGCACTGCGATACCACTTCCTTTATATCCTGTCCGGGCCCGCACGAATCGCCCTTAACTTTTGCGATGTTGTCGTCTCCGACTTCGAATGCCTCCGGGCACAACGAAGTGCAGAGCCCGCAACCGGTGCAAAGACTTTTGTCTATCGTAATCTTCGCCATTATCCCACCTCCTTCTATCTGTAACGATTAAGGATTTTTTGTCTTCTTCATGGCAGGGAAGTAAAAAGGCTGTTATTTTTCTTCGAATTTTTCGGGCACCTGGAGGCCGATTTTTTTGGCGATATCGTAAAATTCCTTCCTGTTCAAACCCTCGAGCGTTTTGCGTTTTTTCTCGAGTTGTTCGTTAAACTTTATCGCTTTTTCCTGCATAAGCTCGTGGGTTTTCTTCGAACCGCCGTAAAGGCGGAAGTTTCCGCCCTTTGTTATGCGGACGTGCCCGTCTTTGCAGTCAAAGCCAAGGCCCAAAAGGACCTTTTTGAAAATTCGGTTTTTCATGTTGCCAGATTATATAATATACTTGATATGATAGCAAGCACAAAATCTTGCTTATAGCCCTTGACGTCTGCGATGTCAAGGGCTTACCTCTTACAGCTTGTATACCTTGTCCCCGTGCCTTACTTTTGATTTTACCTTAAACCCGATTTCCTGGCCCTTCGAGGCCTTTTCTATCGGTGCGTGGTTAACCTGCATGCTTTTTATTTTTTGCTCAAAATCCGTGGTGTGGCCTTTTATATAAATGGTGTCCCCTACCGATAGCGTGTCTTTCTTAAGTTTAATAACCCCTGCTTTCACATGCGGGAAAAAATGGGTTATCTCGCCGATCGGCTCGCCCAATTCCTCCACGCTTCTTTTTTTCGTGAATAATCCAAATATCATAGCACACCTCCTTTTTTGCCCTTATAGTATACCATATTTCCACCTTATTTGACCACTCTTAACGGACAAATTTTGCAAAGCGGTTTTTTCTTCTTACAGTAATTCTTGCCGGCTTCGACGATCAGCGCGTGATACTCGTTAAAAAGCCTTCTTCTCTTCGGAAGATTGCGCGTAAAAAACTCCTGTATTTGGCCGTATGTCGCATTGTTGGGTATCAGTCTATGCCTTGAGAATATGCGTTTGGTGTAAGCGTCCACGACAAAAACGTTCTTGCCGAGCGCGTAAAGGAGGATGCTGTCCGCTGTCTCCTGACCTATGCCCTTTACTTTTAAAAGCGCTTCTCTATTTATTTTTTTTTGAGGGGTTTTCATCAAAAAGTTTATAAAATTTTTAAGTTTTTTTGCTTTTTCATTATAAAAACCGGAGGGCTTTATAAGGGTTTTTAACGTTCTTAAAGGTATGTGTTTTAGTTTTCGAGGAGAAAGCGCCCTTTTCTTTTTTAGATTAGCGATGGCCTTTTCCACATTCGGCCAAGCGGTATTCTGAGTAAGTATCGCGCCGACCATGACCTCGAAAGGGCTCGCCGCCGGCCACCAATGCCTCGGCCCGAAGTGGGCGTAGAGGAGGCGGTAGATCTCGCTGGCGGGGACAGGTTTCTTCATGACACTACACCCGATGATGAAACCTGTCCCCGCACGAACTTCTTCAACTCCATTGCATTTTTAACCGCATAGCCGCGGGCGTCGTTGTTGAAGTATATATACACATCGCGCTTTTTACGCAAGTGCTCCTTTATAATCTTGGCATCCCGCTCAAGCTGCCGTCTTGAATAACAGCCGCCGTAGAGCGTTGCACCTGTTCCGTGGCGGCGAATATATACAAAGTCAGAGGTAATTCGGATATCTTTCGCAAAATCCGGTGAGTCCGCACTGCAGAGACAGGCACCCTCATCCCTTAAAATTTTAAAAACCTTTTCGCAAAACCATGTCTCGTTTCTGAATTCGAAAACCTGTCTCGTGGCCTTATATTTTTTTAAGCGCTTGAAGAAAGTTTCAAGTCTTCTCGGGTCGGCCTTGAAAGACGGTGCAAGCTGCCACAGGACGCAGCCCAGTTTATTCTTCAACAGTTTAACCCGAGAAAAAAATAAACTAAGCGCTCCGGCGCAGTCTTTTAGCCTTTTAACGTGGGTTATGAACCTGCTCCCCTTTACCGCGAAACGGAAATTCTTAGGCGTTCTCTTGTACCAGCTTAAAAAGGCCAATCTTTGAGGGAGACGGTAAAAAGTAACGTTTAGCTCGACGGTGTCAAGGAACCCTGCATAATGCTCCAGCCATTTATTTTCTTTTAAATCCCCGGGATAAAAAACACCCCGCCAGTGCTTGTAGCTGTACCCGCTTGTGCCTATGAATGCGCGCGCCTTACTCAAGGAAACCCGCCTTCCTGAGAAAAGATAGGCTCTTTTGTGCCTCTCTGATATCCCTCGGCTCCAGTACAAAAACGCAAACGTCCCTTCTTGCCTCGAGCGCCTCGAAAAAAGCCGGAAAGTCGACGTTGCCTTCTCCAAGGGGAAGGTGCGTGTCGTCGTCGCCGGCATTGTCGGCCAAATGCACCTCTCTTATGGAACCGGCCGGGTATTTCCCGAGCCATGCCTTCATTTCTATCTTGCCAAAGGCGTTGGAGTGGCCTATGTCAACGCACATGCCGAAATAAGGGGAACCGATTTTCTCCATGATCCCTATCAGGTAATCGGGCTCGACCTCTGAGTGATTCTCGATATTCAGGTGTATATCGTGAACACTGAGGCCCGCGTTTAGGATGCGCCATAAAGACACGGCGTTTTCGAATTGCTTGACTACGGGAAATTCCGCATTGCGGTTAAATTCCGCGTGAGCGACGACAGCATCTATATCCAGGGCCTTGCAGAGTTTAAATATCTTATTATATAAAGATTGCATGCTGGATATGGTGGCATGAATCCGGGAATAATCTATATCCGTAATGGGTGCGTGAAGCCTTAGAGGAAAGCGGTTTTTTTTAACGAAAGTTTTTATACGGGCGGTGATGAGGTGATCGTAATTATCAATTTCTTCGGGGCTGAGATAGAGTTCTCCCCCAAATCCCAAGAAATACCTTTCTATATCAGTATCCGATACGAGGTCGGAATACTTTACCTGAATGAGAAAATTTTTTTTGCTAAGCCGCATTGGGATTATGAGGCTGTTTAGGAATACTATTCCCAAACAGCCTCAGAAACCTCTTTATCTTCTCTTCCTTCTCTTCTTCTTTCCTCCGCGCTGCATTTTTGCGCAGCAGACGCTGCCCTTCTTATCGATAAAATAAAGATAGCCTTTCTGCTTCTTTATGCGGCAGTTGTGTATCATTTTTCTTCCGCCACCTTTTTTCTTGCCGCGCGCCATCTTCGTCTCATAAGCACAGCCGTTCTTACCGACAAAATAGAGGTAACCTTTCTTCCTCTTTATGCCGCATTTGCACAGTATCTTCGCCATTTATTTCACCTCCCTTCTTAAATGAAACCCAAACTTACGAAAATTTTCAATTTTCGTAAGTT
>JBARPB010000065.1:0-14083 GCA_049642705.1 Candidatus Omnitrophota bacterium | reverse complement strand
CAGTCGACCGGCTGTTCAGTTTTGGGTTTGTCAACGGGAAGAAAGTTTACCGCTGGTCCAACGAGTCTTCCCGCATAGGCAGAACTTCTTTCTCCTTTTCCAAGGCATAGATCAAAAAAACTCTTGTTTATTTTACTGAGGGGGGTATAGGTCTGGTTTACAATTGTCCCGCTTACGCCTCCGATTTCGTTATTCGTATCTTTATCGAAAATCGCGATTATCGTTTTTATAAAATCCGGTTCGCATACAATATCGTCATCGAGAAAGAAAAGGATATTGCCGCACGCATTCTCAGCTCCTTTATTTCTCTGCCTGGCTGCCCCGAGCAGACCGAAATTGTAATACCGGAGGTGTGTTTTATAGCCGGAGCCCGCTGAAAGCTTCTCAATCAGTTCTTCGGTTTCTTTGTCGCTGCCGCCGTGGGCGACTATCACTTCGTCCGGCAATACGGACTGTCGGAATAAACTCCGCAAACATTCTTCGAGTTCGCCGATCCTGTTATCAGTAGCGATTATGACCGAGAGCATCTACCTTCCGGCTCCCTGGCTCTCCTTTAAGAGCCGCAAATACCTGCGGACGGTCTTCTGTTTTATAGGCTTTCTTTTTCTCAGCTCCAACAGGAAAAACCTAAAAAAACCGTAAATTCCGGCAAAGAAAGCTCTAAACCACATTTTTCCGAAACAGAAGCGGGTATGGCTTAAGAAGCACTTGACCAGAAACGCCGGGCACCTCAATCCGGGAAAATACTTCAGGTAAAAGAAAAGTTCGTTACGAAAGGCATAGGTGTGTATAGACTGGTGGTCCCTATTCTTGCCTTGATAATTATGAAATACCACGATATTGTTAACCTGTAAAATGTCATATCCTTTGTCGAGGCATTTTATCGCGAGATCTCTTTCTTCTCCCTGTCTGAGGTATAATTCGTCGTATAAATCTTCTCCTTCGTTAAAACAGCTTTTCCTTATAGCATGTGCACATCCTATAAACTCGGCGACCGCAAAAGGCCTACCCGCAGATTTGTTCTCCGAAATTGTACCTCTGTCCGGTAAATTCACCCTGAAATTTAGTATGCCGGCTTTCGGATTTCGTTTAAATATTTCTATGGCTTTCTCAATCGAGTCGCTTTGTTCATACCAGGCATCGTCGTCGATTGAAAAAACGTAATCGCCTTTCGCCATTCTAAACATGTTATTTCTGTGGCGGACGTAATTAAAAGAAACATCCGACCTGCGAAATATTACTTCCGGGTAACTTTTTTCGAAAAGCCTCTCAATATTTTGCCGGCTGCCGTCGTCGGTGACTATAATTTCTATATCTTTGTAATTATCGAGCTTCCTTAAACGTTTCAGGACATTATTTAAATCACCGGGGCGGTCTTTGGTGGAAATCATAACCGTGGCTTTAATCATCTTATCTTTCTAAAATTTTTCGCCGTCTGAATTCATCTGCCAGCGCCTTCGCCACCCTTTCGTGACCGAAGGAAGAAAAATGGCAATCGTCCGGGATAAAGCACCTTTTACAATTCTCCGGTGAAAGGTCTTTCAGGTACGGAAGTATATCAAAAAAATAGGGGTTCTCTTCCGAAAACCGAACCCTGTACGTACTGGCGAGGTTATACCTTAAAAAAGAATAAGGCACTAACGGCGCCACGATAAATTTTTTGTCGTTAACTAATTTGGTAAATTCTGCCAGAATCGTCTTCATGTTTTGCCAAGCGCCTGAAGACGGGTCCCTATATTCACCATACGGCTCGTACTTAATCAGTGAATAAAGAAATCCTTTGGTGTTTGTCTTTTCCAAAATGCGGCTTAAGGCTGCCTTTAGGGTATCGCTGAATTTGCGATTCATGTCGCTTCCGCCGAAATCGGTATCCTTAAGGATGTCGGGACTGGCTTCGTCATAAAACGGCCTCTTTCTGGGAACCGGGATTCCGGTCCAGCCCCAGGTTTTATCCGGTTTTTGTTCTAGGCGCGGTTTCGGCGTCAGTATCCAACGCTCACTTTTCAAATCTACCGTTAAACGATAACGCGCTGTGTTGCGGCGTATATTCTCGACAAACGGGCACAAAAGTACCGCATCGTACTCAAAAACAGAAGCATATTCTCTGAATATCAGAAATTGCTGGTCTGTTCCTGTTCCTTCTAATCCGAAATTCACAAATTCGGTGTCGGGAAACATTTCTTCCAATCTTTCGGTAAACCGTTCTTCATTATTCACATATTGGCCGGCCGTGAGCGAATCGCCAAAGACGAGTACGCGAAAAATGTTGTCCGGTTTCTTTACGGAATATTCCTTATCGCTCCGTATGCCCATTGAGTTAATCTTAACCGTATACTTTCTGCCGTCGGGGGACGTAAGCTGCATTTCCGTGTTCGGAATGTACCGATACCCGATAATAGGGTCGTAAGTAACGTAGGGCTTACGTTTGGTTTCTTTCCGGTTCATGCCGTCTTTACCATAACGTATAGGTCGTGTCGGGAATATCGCCGTCCGTGTTTCTTGGGTTCTTATTTTCGTTTTTTCCGAACAGTTTTCGGAAGAATAAATAAATCCGTAGTGTCACTTTATGCTTCACTATATATTTTTTAAACAAATACCTGCAGAAAAGCGAGAATGCGCTTTTTTTGCCGCGATAAACATGCCATTCAAATCCCGCGTGGTATTCTTCGATTTTCCGTGGCGGAAAGGATTTCATGTTAAGGGCTGCGTCTTCCCGTTCCTCAAGCAAATCCAGGTTCTTTCGTAAATACCCCTTTTCGGCGCAGACCTTAAACAAATCGGTTTGGGGGTAAGGAAAGAATACGGAGAGATGGGGGTCTTCCGGTTCGCAAGCACGGTTAATTTTTATCGTTTCCCGGAAATCGTCGATGCTTTCCCCGGGCAAACCTATCATGTTGTAGGCATGGGGCCTTAGACCCTCATCTTTGGCCTTTCTGAAAACCGTTATGATATCTTCGTTGGAATAGTTCCTGCCGAGAATATCTCTCCTGACTTTCTCACTGCCGGACTCAATGCCTATGGCGATGTATTCAAAACCGGCGTTCTTCAATATTTCAAAAACGCGGCTGTAATCGGTTCCGGGGGTAATCCTCATATTTGTGCCGAATTTAAGCGACCCGGTGAGAAAGGAGTTGAGTTTGCTGAGTTTTCCGCAGAATTTTTCAAGCCACGGTAAATTTGTCGTAAGTGTTTCACTTTCGAAGAAAATGTCGTTTGTTCCCGGATATTCTTTTTTTATAAACCTCACCTCATCTATCACGACCTCCGGGTTCCGAAACCTCACATACTGCCCCTCCGATACCCTCCGGAGAGCCTTATTGCTGCAATAAGAGCACTCGAAAGGGCACCCCCTTGAAGCCAGAATAGCGTGTTTGTTAAACCGGGCCGGATCTATATATTCGCCCCACATCTCCCTGTCCGGAAAAGGAATCCTGTCCAGGTCCCGGAAAAAGGGACGGGTGGAATTTGAAAAAATCCGACCTTTTTGCTTGACGGTTAGATTCATTATTTCCTTCGGGCTTTCGTCCCTCGTAAGTCTTTCCGCCAATTCTATCATCGGGGCTTCGCCCTCGCCCCTACAGACGGCGTCGAAAGGCAGGTTTTCCAGTTTAAGTTCGGCAAGTGTGGCATGGACTCCGCCGTAAACCTGATAAATTTCCGGAAACCTTTCTTTAAGAAACCGTGAAATTCTTAACACATGTTTAAATTGCGTCGAAACTCCGCCGAAACAGAGAATGCCCGGCTTATAGTTTTTCACGCGGTTCAGAACGCGTTCCTCCCATGCGCGGCGATTAATAAAAAGAAGCGAACTTGAATGGCCTCTTTTTTTCAGGCAGGACGAAATATAGGAAATACCCAACTGCATACTGCCCCAGCCGATTAAGCCGTCGAAACCGTAATCTTCGGGGTCGAACCTGTGGATGTCGGTATGGATAAAAAGAACTTTCATTTGTTTTTGATTCTTATTTTCGCGAATAGAGTTTCAAATCTACGCTTCCAAGTATGGTCCCGCAATGCACGCCGATAGCCTGCTTCGCGTAATTTCTCGGCTGAGGCAGGATGTATTAAATAGAATCTGACTTTGTCGACTAGTTCCTCCGGGGTATGATATGTGTCGATCTCTTTTCCGAGTTCGTAAAACTCGGCGATTTCGTCCGTGTAGCCGGTAAGATAACATGTCCGGCACATGGGGGCCTCGAAATCGCGCAACCTGACATGAGGCATAAGCCGAGAACCAGGCCGGCCGTCCTGCCAGATATTGCTGAAATTGAGCACAACCTCGTAACGGGCAAACGTTTTGTTTATGTCACCGGCAAAACCGCGCATCCACCCGGCAAGCGCGTTATTCACCTTGCGGCTTTCGTTTCGATACTGTAATTGTTTTGCAATTCTCCGGGCGCCTTTCACCAGGCCAAGCTTTCTTATATTCGCCAGTGCGGCATGGGCATAAGCATTTAAAGTACCTGGCATTAATCGACGGCGTCCTAAATACATGGCATGATTACCGGCCAGGCCGTATTTATTGACATCGCCGCGGCGCCAGAGCCAGCCGGTCCCGTATATATCAACAGGAATATCGTCGGTAACCAGCTTTTCCAGCCAACGATCCCGGTCGGCATAACGCCGGCCTATAAAGCAAGCCTTCTTCTCGCGGACCGTTCCGGGCACCGGATGGTAAACACGGTGGCTTGCCCCCATCTGCACCCAGACCGGCTTTGCTCCTGCTTCAAGATATAATTCCCGGGCATTTTTCTCCGTATGCCAGGAAAATTTTACCTTTTCGGCAATCGTTTTTACAAGTTCAAATTGGTAAATGCTATTGCAGTAAAAATTGACCGTTGGAATGCCCAATCTGTGAATCTCCTCGAAACCGGCCGGTTCAAAGTGGGCATTATAGAAATAGCTTAAGAAAAGGTCTACCGGTTTTTTGCTATGCGCCTTTTTTACCTCATCAGTAATCTCCCGGGTGATACGCGACCGGGTCTCTTTCTCCTGTCGTGTAAAATTTCCCGGAATCTCCATAAAACGGCTGGCCGGCAACAAATCTACTTCGGATTCCACGATGTCGCACCCCAACTCTTTCAGGGCCGAGTAAAAGTCCCCGCTCCAGAGCCTGCCGTAGTAAAATCGCGGGTCTATCGAATGCCTAACAGCCGTAAAAACACGCATATTTTATAGTCTCGAACGCCACTTGAGAATGTATTTAAACCTTTGGAGTATCAAGGTAATTAAGGGGTGTCTATCGTTAAAAGCCAATGTACCTATGCCTAGTATAAAAACTCTCATTTTGGTTTTTTTGTTTATCTCCCGTGCGATATACTCCATATGGGGATAACGGCCATGGAGTATCTTAACGGGCCCCTCGAGATATATCGGGCAAATAAAATAACAATTGTATTCCGGCGTTAAAGTCGCTATTCGCGCATTGCTTGCGTACAAAGCCTCCCGGAAGGTCAGCTGGTCCTGAATGATATATTTTCCATTCATTCCCGCCCTCTGCTGATTGTACAAAGAAAACCAGTCAGAAAATATTTTTTTGACCTCGGGAGATTTTCTGAAAACAATCGCACCGGAACTAAATTCCGGAAAGCTTTTCGGAATTAAACTATCTTTATGAGTTACTCTAAGTGCCGCGTGGGAGGCGGCAATGTCGAACTTCTCCAAGAGCGCGAAAAGCTCGGAAATGTCATCACATATATACGTATCGGTATCCAAAAACAATGTATGTTCATACGGCGAGCGGCTTATATATATTTGTTTGGCCATATGCGGGCATTCTTTGCACAGCTTGTCATTTTTTATCAGTATCACGTTGTTAAAATACGGCGATTTTACGTCTTCGCTCGAGAAAAGCGTGATATTCATTCCGGGCATTTTATTTTTCAGGCTGCGTGCCGATTGAACCGCTTCCTCGATATATTTTTTACCGTTGGCGATATATATTACGCCTTTTGACATCTTCAGCCTCCGGATAAGATCTTCCGTTTGACCCTTGCGAGCTTTTCGGCAGCGGAAAAGCCGGCTACTTTATAAATAAATCTGTATGCGGGCGGTGCGGCATTGCCCTCGGGCAGAAAACCCTTGTCGTTTTGTTTTATTTCTCCGATAAGGTTGTCCGCAAATTCTCTATCAAGCTCGTAGGCGCTTCGGGCGCATTCAAACCGCGATATGTTAATCGCCGCTTGTCTTTCACTGTTCAGCATGCCGGAAAAGTGCAACCAGTCTCCCAATACACGCGTAAGACGCATTCGTTCTTTTATGGCTTTCAAGGGATCTTTTCGGCTTAACGTTCCGCTTTCGACTAAGCGGTAAACCGCGCCTTCAACTTCGCAAAAGACAAATTTTTTACCTGCCATTAATAACCTAAGATAAAGCTCGTGTTCCTGGCAACATGGCTGGTTTTTTTTCCAGCCACCGCATTCTATAAGCGATTTCCTGCCGAAGAGAACACCCCCGGTCTGCGGAAAACACCACCTGGCCAGATTAACAAAGATATCCCTTTTTTGCCGGAGCGAATTTATTCCTTCTGCGCTTTTTCTTAAAAGCCGTCCTTTATGCCGAAATTCCATCAGGACCTGTGAATAAATAACATCTGCCTGATCGGCATCTTTTATGCAATCAAGCTGGTTTTTTATTTTATCCGGTAATAGATAATCATCCGCATCCAGATATTGTAGCCATTTGCCCTGCGAAAGTTCCAAAAGCCTGTTCCTTGCGTAATCAGCGCCCCTGTTCGGGCCGGTCTCCCATTTAATTTTATCCCCGAAAGACCTGATGATTTCCGGGCTGCTATCGGTTGAACCGTCGTCGATAACAATGACTTCTTTATCGGGATAAGTCTGGCTCAAGGCGCTTTCAATCGACTGAGCAACCCAGCGCTCCGCATTGTAACAGGGTATCAAAATGCTTACTTTAGGGTCCATTTTTTTGGTATTTGATTTTTCGAAATGTCGCTAAAATCTGTTCGGCGCTCAAAAAATCAAATATGCGGTGGAGTGTATCATGGTACCACGGCTGCAATATCGGGGTTTTAAGGCCTGCTTTCTTCCATACCTCGAGCGCCGCAAGGGCTTCGGATTTTAATCCGTTGCGATAGCTATATGCCATTGCGGTATACAATCTGTCAAAAATGTACTTTTTGAGTTTTTTATTTCGTGGTGATTTTTCAAGATACGTTTCTGCTGCGCATTGTATTGACGATAATACCCATTTTACGTTCCGATGACGAGCCGCCTGCGAATCGTGCCCGACGCGTTTTAGCAGTAACTTCGGGTCTTTGTGGTAAAAAACCCTGATCTCTGGGAAGTCCATCGCGATTCGCAACCATAAATTTATCTCTTCTGCTGCTTTTAATTTCGGCTCAAAACCCCCTATTTCCTGAATTATTCTTCTAGAAAACAAAATATCGCCGGGTGAGCGCACGCCGTGTTTTATGAAATCCAGAATATCTTCTGCTATAACACCCTCGCCTGAAAAAGGAAGTTCCCTCGGCAATCTTTCTCTGGTTTTCGAAAGTTCCGTATCCCTGAATCCCAAAGCGTTGGCTGCGGTCATTTCGGACTGAAAAAAAACAAGGCTCCTAACCTGGTACTCTATGGAATAGGGAAGCAGCAAGTCATCGCTGTCGAGGAATTTGATAAACTTTCCATTGGATGCTTCGAGGCCGACATTTCTCGCGGCACATGGGCCTTGATGCGTAATATTCAAGATCTTTATCCGCCTGTCATTCGCGGCGTATTTTCTCGCTATGTTTAAACTGCCGTCAACGGAACCATCGTCCACGATTATAACTTCGATGTTCGGATAGGTCTGGTTAAGGCAGCTCTCTAGGGTGGCCGCAAGATATTTTTCTCTATTAAAACAGGGAATGACAATCGAAACCAGCCGGTTATCCATGGGGTAAAATTCCGGATAAAACTAAAACTTTTTTGGCGAATTCCTTTAACTTTTTTTTGACAAGGCGCCCGCGCCATCCGGGGTAAACGCTAGCTACCGGATAATAAGTTTTCGGGGTATAATCCGTCAAAAACTTCCCGTCTACCCTTATTGCGTTTTTAAGAAAACTTTGCCTGAATAAAAATCCGTATTTTTTTTTATTTTTTTTGTCTATCCATCTAGCAAAAGTATAAATGCGGCTCGCCCTGCTAAAAAAGGCTGCCCACCAGATAAGGGAACTGTTAGAACATATGATTTTGTCGAATTTACGGACAGTACAAAAATCATTGATGGTAGATGTTGGCACGATTATGGGTTTGTATTTTTTAAAATATTTTAAATAAGGCTCGTTGAGTTTAGAGCCTACGATATACAATTTTTTAAAAGACTCCCCCTCAAGAATACGCAGGTACCATTCAGGATGAACGAGCCAGCCTAATCGGGCATAGTCTCCGAGTCGTACGGCCATAATGATATCTTCGGTGTTTTTTTCCGGTTCTTTCAGAACAAAAAAGGATCGTATTAATTCTTCATTGCGGTTATAAAAATCGGGTTCCTGAAACCATCCCTGTATAATGTAATGTGCCGGCACCAGGTCCTGGTAGAAAAACTTTTTTCCCTCCGGCTTATATCCGTCAATAATCGTAATTGTCGGATGTTCGAGAATACGCCCCGGCTCATGCCTCGTGGTCTTCAATAAATTCTGAAAGGGAAATTTGGTCTTTAGATACAGGTTGTTCCGAACCGCGAGCAGTCTCGCGTACACATACTGGAATATGCTGTTTCCGCGTCTCCCCATGTAATTTATTTCGATAGACATTTATTCCGCTCTTCTAAAACAATACAATCCGGTAGCCATACGTAAGTTAAAACTCGTTGAAGTTCTTTCATGGTTTTTTGAGGGCAAATCCGTTTATAAAACGGCCTGAGCGGCGCCTTTCTTCTGTCTTAAAACCGCCGGCCTCGAGCGATGCAACTATCCTATGCCAACCCTCGTCACCGGTGTGGCTTTCAAAAAAGATAGCGCACCTCGCCGGCAAGTGCGGGATTAAAGCCGGGATCAGGCTTATTTCCTCTCCCTCAATATCTATCTTAAGCAGCAGGAAATCGCTGTTTATTTCTTTGATGAGTCTCGGCAAATTTACCGTTTTCACCGGGTAACCCTCCTTGCTGCATTTCGAACCGGTTTCTAAACGGCCTTCAAAACTGCATCCGGAATAAAACCAGCCCTTCCCTTCTCTTGTAGATACGGCTGCCTCGACCGCCTCGCCGTTAACTTTATTTAACGCAATCTGTCGCTTGAGAAATTTCGCATTCTCCGGATTCGGCTCGAACGCGACAATCCGGGTCCGGGGATATGTCCGGGCTGCCAATACCGAAAAGAAACCGATATGCGCGCCGCAGTCGATAATCACCCGGGGGGTAAAGGGAACGGCTTGCAGATTATATTCTTTTTCTAAGACAATCCAGTCAAAAATAACCATGTGGCTTAAATTACTCGGATCCAGTTCTATCCTCGCGCCCCCAAGGTAAGCGGGTCGGACAATAAGTGTTGGAAAAAA
Source organism: Candidatus Omnitrophota bacterium (assembly GCA_049642705.1). Lineage (GTDB taxonomy): Bacteria > Omnitrophota > Gorgyraeia > JABMRN01 > RBG-13-46-9 > CAZYPU01. Next base: position 4,586 of record JBARPB010000065.1, on the reverse strand, counting down.
CCGGCGGCCTATTCTGGAGGGTAAATCTTGCGAATGAAAAGGGTGTCCGTGGGCATATCCCATAATGGCCAGGTTAAAGATGTCAGCGGGATGCAGGGCCAATCCTGCATAACGTAAAATCTGTTTTGATCTCTGCATGATTCTCCTGAAAAGTTTCATGACGAAAGGTATTTTTCGATGCGTTTTTTTCGAGCCGCGTATTTGCCGATTTTCGGCAGAGCGATAATATTTGTGTGAACCGGCCAATTAAATATCGATGAAGTTTCCAGCCGGCGCAACAGGCGTGTCCCTGGTTTTTTTCCAAAAAAAACGCAATATATCTCAAATGATCCGGGCGGAAAAAAGTTCATAATATCATCGGGACCGAAGCCGAATTGCGATAAACTGTCTCTAGTAATCTCGGCAATAAATAAGGGCAATGCTTCTTTGTTAAATAGCAGGGATGACCCGCTTAAGGCCAGGGGCTCTGCGCCTTCAATATCGATTTTCACCAGCGAAACCTCTTTACCTATTCCATATTTTCTTATCAAATTATCGACTGTATCCGTCCTGATAGTTTCTTTTTTGTAGAATTTCTCTTCCTCGCGACTTATCCTGATGGATTGAAAGTGTTCGTGCGGGGTATCCAGGCTAACCATAAAATCGGTGTGACCTTCGGTGTCCGTAATGCAGACGTTTTCCGGATGAATCTGTTTTAAAGAAAGCGTCCTGACCATCTCTTCCAGATGCTTTGCGGTCTTGGGCGAAGCCTCTGCGGAAATAACGTTTCCGCTTGTTGTAACTTTTTCTGCAAAACCCGCCGAGTAATATCCTACGTTCGCTCCTATGTCCAGGCATGAATCGCCTTTAAGAAGCCAGTTACAGGCGCTTTTCAACTCGATCTCCTCTCCCCAACCGCTAATATACGAATGTACCGATTGGGCCGATGTGGGAATGCATATAAAATTGAATCCCATTTTAGTCCGATAGATAAACGATTTCCCTTTTTTGGAATTAACCACTGCCTGCTTAATGTTTTGCCGGGTTCTTTCGATAAACGTGCGCCACTTAAGGCTTTTTATTAAATTCCATGCCTTTTTTAATTTTCCGGAGAGATTCATTCAAGTCGCAAGGCCTTTCTTAGCTGTAAGGCGGCGGCGTGCGGCAAAAGGCACCTCTTGCGAAGTTTCATTACATTCAAGCGCATTTCTTTAACCCTGGGGTAATCGATATAATAAGCCTTCTCAATTGCCTCTGCCCAGTTGCCTCCTTTAACCACAACGCAAGTTTCCATGTCTTTAAGGCCAATGTTATATCTTTTCTCGTCTTCCAAAATCGGTATGGTGCCCCGCAACAGGGATTCCGGAACTCGATGTGTCCAGTTTCCTCCCCACCCGAGAGGGCAAATGCAAAAATCGGATTTTCCTAAGGCCTGCGCATAAATTGCCGGATTCAACCCTCTTTTTTGGCTTTGGTTATCGTATTCAATCCATAGAACGTTAATTTTATTAACGGGCATGTTAACCGGCGGGAATACATCGGTTAGAATAATGTTTTTCATGCCGCTTAGTTTATTCCTGAGACGCTGTAAGAGTTTTCCGCGTTCTGCGGGGTTTTTTGAACCTATAAAAACAAATCTGAAAGCCCTTCGCTCAGCCTCTTCCACCGGTGGATTAAGAAGGCTTTTTCCGTAATTTTTGTTAACAAAAAACTGCGGATGGGGTGAAGGTGGATAAAAATATTTATTTCTGATAGAAAAATAAGGATGCCATGTGCCCTTACTGTCTTGTAATACTATTGACTGCGCAAACAGGTAATAAGGAAACGTATAGATTAATTCTCGTGCCGCGGCCTTCCAGCCCCCTCTGTAATGTGATTCTCTCAAGCACCCGACTTTTTTTGCCGGACGGAGCCAATTGTTCAAATTCTTATTCCACAGGGGATAATTGCCGGATATGTGGATATAAAGCCAGTCCAATTTGTGTACCGGCCCGGCAGGTAGCACAATTTCTATGGTTTTAAGGTTTTTCAACCTTTTTAAACACCAGGGGTGTTCGGATGACGGAACGCCTCCCGTATCATCGGTTATAAGTACCACCTTGAAACGCCCGCCAAGCGAAATGAAATAGGCGAGGGTTTCTATGAAGTGGTTAACGGCTTTTGTGTATATGCCTATGGTCATAGTTCCTCGTACACCTGTTTATGCATCCCCGCAACCTCATCTACACTCGGTATGCCTTTCAGGTATTTGTTTTTATCCTTCGGAAAATTTTTATTTCGAGCCTCGACCAACGCTTTCTGAAAACTACTCTCATCTTCTGCAAGAATGTCCGTATCGGTGCTTGCGTAATCGGCGGTATTGCCTTTATTCATGCATACGGTGGGTTTATAAAATGATTTGGCCAGCATTACGGCGCTCGAATTGGTAATCTGTCTGAACGGAAAAACGGCTATATCAGCGGCATTCATAAAAAACTGGATGTCATCCGGCTTTTTATATTCCACCGTTAATATCCGTTCGTCTCCGTTTATTAACTCCTTCAATTCCCTGACATACAACGGGTCAAGAGAGGTATCTCCCGCGATTAGCAAAATGGCATCCGGGTTTTCCCTTTTAAACAACCTTACCAGTATATCGATTCCCTTATACCGTTTGATATTTCCGAAATGAAGGTAAACGAAGCTCTTTTGCGGAATACGCAATTTCGCCCTTGCTTCTTCCCTAGTTATCGTGTTTTCATAGGCGCCCTTGAAATGAAAAGGCGGGATTATCTTAACCGGCCTTTTGCCCGCCGATTCGCTTATTTTCTCCATCGCATCTTTACCCATGGCCACTACCGCGTCGGCAAGGGCGTAGAGGAGTTTTAAATTTCTTTTCATGTCTTCGGTGGGTCTATCGTGAAAATTTAGATTGTGAGCGGTATAAAGTATTTTATAACCGAGCGTTTTTGCCGCCTTTAATTTTAATCCGAAGGTTTTGTTTTGATACTGGCAACGAACTGAACAAAGTTTATTCCGTATTCTTCGCGGGAAATGCATAAAGAGAAACGGTGGAAAATCAGGATAGACATAATGAAAATGAATGGCGTTTATGCGGTTTTTATTTCTTAAAAGGCTAAAAAATGAAAATTTCATTTTCGCGACTTCAACATTGTGCTTCAATAAGGCGCCTTTAAGCATTCTCCATAAAGGATTTGACCAGTCAAAAACGGTATTCGGATAAAACGCTACCTTCATCTTATCTTCTGTATCAGTCGTCTCAACCTGGTCCTTAGGGCTATTTTCATGGTAATTTTCGGGACTTCTCGCTTGGCCAGCCAATCCAGGTAATTGCCTCTTCGAAACGAATATCCGAAGAATTCAATGTCCTCGATGAATTTGCGTTGAATCATTCCCCTGGTCTTTTTTGTGTAATACTTTGTGTAGTATGAATGTCTGGAATAATTCGCAGCGGGGATTTTTTCGTCAATGCCGAGTTTCCTGCAAATATAGGAAAAATCCTTTCCGAAGTTCTCAACTTTTCCGATGAAATTCAGGATTAATCTGCCGTTTTTGTCAGTTACGTAGTCTTTTTGTAAAGACGTTTCCAGAGATGGTTCTTTCTGATTTACTATTTTATTCAGATATTCGCTAAACCCGAGCCCTTCCGCTACCGAATCCCGCCGTTGATTACGAAAATGGTAATGCGATACCTGCCAGTCCCACGGATTTCTCGCAAAAGCGAATTTAAACGAAGTGTCCCAGATATCGGAAGGAATTTTTTTTCTGAGATCGCGGGCTTTCATGTGCACTATGCTGTCAGGGGCGCGCACATGGTTTTCCTGGTCGGTAAGGCCCGGGATTTTGTCCGAATATCTCTCCAGCGTCTTGGTTATGCCGTACCCCCCTGTCTTCGGTATGTGGATGAAAATAAACCTGTGCCGGTATGATATGAGCATGAAATTATATGTTTCTTTTTATCTCTTCATAAATCAAATTTTTCAATCTTTTCTTTATCATTCGAAAATCCTTCCCCAGCTTATCCCATCCGCATAGGTGGATAGTTTCCAGGTTGTCAGGATTGTTTTCAAAATTGTATTTCGTAAGCCGCAGGGAAGCAAACCTGTCATTATTACCGATCAGCCTGTATCTGTCTGAAAGTGGATGTTCGCCGATTTTTTCCGCCTTCAGAAAACAGGCAATGTAGCCCTGCTCTATGCAATGAATTCGGGGGTAGGTAAAATTTTCGAACTCCCTGCAATAACCGTCAATAACAGCTTTCGCCTTTCGTAACATTGCCGCGGGTTCCACGATTAACCCGGTGTTGACGCATGGCTCGAAATTTATTTCCAGTTTTCTGCCCAGGACCTTCTCAAGAAGTTCTCTTGAGCTTCCGTACGCCGGTTCGGGATCGTTATTGAATATAAGCGCTGCGCCTTCGGTAATCTTATCCCAGAGTTCCCGCATGCCGCCTACGGGAAAGACATCGGTATCGATTATCAGAATCCTTTCTTTCGATTCTATGTGGTGGAAGTCAACGGCCTTGATGAGCAATTTATGTTTGTGTCGAAGTTTTATTGTTGCCGGCGAAAATCCTATTTCTTTCAGTTCTTTGTCCGCATCTCTTA
>JBARPB010000064.1:0-5517 GCA_049642705.1 Candidatus Omnitrophota bacterium | reverse complement strand
TCTGAACTTCTTCTTTGAACGGTCGAATTGAACCCCCCACCACTTTTAGTGCACCACTTTTAGCTGAACTCACTAAAAGTGGTGGGGGGTAAATTCAGCCAACAACTTACGTCGGCCACCACGACCTCCGTAAGTTGTGGCTTCATTTACCCATACGGCATCAGTTTCCTGATAGATTTCTCCTGCGCTTTGGAAACAAGGGTTGCTTTTCGCAAACCCATCTTTCTTTTTCCCGATTTCTTTGTCAGTATATGGCTTTTGCAGGATTTGCCTCTCTTTATCCTGCCCTTCTTGGTAAATTTAAAACGCTTGCTTGCTGCCTTTCTCGTCTTTAGTTTGGGCATTTCCTTGCTCCTTTTTACCTCGCCACCAATACATTGGTAGGCGGGTTTATTTCTTCGGCGTAAACGCCATCGTCATCAAGCGGCCTTCGAGCTTTGGCAGCTTCTCCGCCTCGCCCAGCTCGGAAGCATCCTTTGTCAACCTCCCCAGAACGTTCCTGCCCAGGTCCACGTGCGCCATTTGCCTTCCCCGAAACCGCATTGATATTTTCACCTTGTCCCCTCTTTTCAGAAAACGAAGGAGGTGGTGGAGCTTTACCTGGTAGTCGTGTTCCTCGATAAGCGGCCCTATCTTGAGCTCTTTCAGGTGGGTTATGTGCTGCTTTTTCTTGGCCTCCCTCTCCCTTTTTTCCTGCTCATATTTGAATCTTGAGTAATCCATGATCCTGCAGACGGGAGGGTTTACGTTAGGCGCTACCTCCACCACGTCGAGCCCCGAGTCCTCGGCTATCCTCAGCGCCTCCGCGATATGCACTACCCCGAACTGCTTTCCGTCTTCGCCGATAAGACGGACATTCTCAGCCCTTATTCTTCTATTTGCCCTTATGAACCTTTTCGTATTGCACCTCTCTCTCCTCATTTAGCATACTCAAAAATTCTTTTACGTCCATCCCTCCGAGATTGCCCCCGGACTTTGAGCGGATAGAGACCTTATTTTCCCTTGCTTCCCTTTCTCCCACGATAACAAGATACGGAATTTTTTCTAATTCGTGCTCGCGGATTTTCTTCTGCATTTTTTCGTTGCGCGCGTCCACGATGACCCTTAAATCTTCCTGCGCCAAAATTGCTTTTATTTTTTCGGCGTAGCGGTTCTCTCTTTCGGTAATCGGGATGATACACGCCTGAACGGGCGAAAGCCAAAGGGGGAAATTGCCGCCGTAGTGCTCTATTAACGCTCCCATGAACCTCTCGATGCTGCCGAGTATGACCCTGTGCAGCATTATGGGCTTTTTGTCCTTGCCGTCTTTGCCGGTATACTTCATGCCGAATCGCTCCGGAAGGGCGAAATCGCACTGGATTGTCGCGCACTGCCACTCGCGGCCCAGGGCGTCTTTCAGTTTTATGTCTATTTTCGGCCCGTAGAAGGCGCCTTCGCCTTCGTTGATTTCATAGGGAACTTTCTTTATCTCAAGGGCCTTTTTTAAAGCTGCCGTCGCCTCTTGCCATTCCTCGTCGGCCCCTATGTATTTCTTCGGCCTGGTGCTGAGTTCCACCACATACTCGTTGAAACCGAAAACCTTGAGCACCTCCCCGACAAAATCTATGACATTTACGATCTCCTCCTCGAGCTGTTCTCTTAAGCAGAATATGTGCGCGTCGTCCTGCGTAAAACCCCTCATCCTTAAAAGCCCGTGCAGGACGCCGGATTTTTCGTGCCTGTAGACGGTTCCGAGTTCGAAAAGCCGGAGGGGCAGATCCCTGTAGCTTCGCTTTGTGGATTTATAAACCAGGATATGCCCGGGGCAGTTCATGGGCTTTAACGCGAATTCCTGGCCTTCTATCTTAAAGATATACATGTTTTCCTTGTAGTATTCGTAATGTCCGGACTGTATCCATATGTTGCTCTTTAAAATATGAGGGCTTATGACAAGCTGGTATCCGCGCTTCAGGTGCTCCTTCCTTATGTAGTCCTCGATAACGGTCCTTAATACGGCCCCTTTCGGATGGTATAGCACAAGCCCCGAGCCCATCATTTCGTGGTCGAAACTGAAAAGCCCCAGTTTCTTACCGAGTGTGCGGTGGTCTCTTTTCTTCGCCTCCTCCGTCAGTTTAAGGAACTTCTGGAGGTCTTCTTTTTTCTCAAAGGCCGTCCCGTAAATCCTCTGAAGCATCGGGTTTGTCTCGATGCCGTGCCAGTAAGCGCCCGCTACGGAAAGCAGCTTGAAGGCCTTCACGCAACCTGTACTTTTGACGTGCGGGCCCTTGCAAAGGTCTATAAAGTTGCCATGCCTGTAAACGAAGACCTTTTGGCCCTTTATTTCTTCGATCAGTTCCAGTTTATAGTTTTCGCCGAGCTTTTTAAAAAGGCTGATCGCCTCCTTCTTCGGTATCTCCTGGCAGATGAATTCGCGGTTTTCCTTGATAATTTTTTTCATGGCCCCTTCTATCTTCGGCAAATCCTCCGGCTTGATGGGTTCTTCTATGTCAAAGTCATAGTAAAATCCGTCGGCTATGGCCGGGCCTATTCCGAGCTTCGCCTTCGGATAAAGCTGTTTAACCGCATCCGCCATAATATGCGAAGTGCTATGTCGTAATGCTTCGAGATTCATATTTTCTTCTTTCGATGGTGGGCGCAATAGGAGTCGAACCTATGACCTCCACGATGTCAACGTGGCGCGCGAACCAACTGCGCCATGCGCCCGTTCGAGTGCCGAGAGTGGGAGTCGAACCCACATGGAGGAAACCTCCAGCGGATTTTAAGTCCGCACTGTATACCAGTTCCAGCATCTCGGCCGAGGCGCGAACCGGAATCGCACCGGTGTAGATGGTTTTGCAGACCACTGCCTAACTACTCGGCCATCGCGCCAGCTACTATCAAATATCAATTACGGTTTTGTCCCGAATGTAGAAACTTCTTTAGAACTTCTTCGGGATCCCGCAGAAATTCATCAGGAGAATCTTCATGCGGGGCAGACCGCTCCCTTAGCTACTTGGGTACGCCACCAAAAGTTTTGCTTCGCGCCTTACTTCTTCTCCCAAACAATGTCCCCGCTTATATAAAGAACGTGCTTTCCGTTTTTGTGGTTCGTCGCCTTGTCAAAGACAATCGGGGCGTCTGAGGGAGAGGCTATCGTGTACCCGCTCGTGTAATGGTAATCGCTTTCCTGGGCGTCCCCCATGTGCGGGCTGGAAGGGCAGTCAAATACCATCTCGTCCTCCACGTAGCCGCCTTCTATGAGCTCGGCCAGATCCAACGGAAATCTCCCCTGGTGTTCGCTCGCGTATAATTTGAGGCCCAGCCCGATTTCCTGCAAGTTTTCCTCACAGCCTATAACCTGTGTCCTTCTCCGGATTTTGTTAATAAAAGGGGTTGATAGTAATATAAATATTACGGTAATTACAGCAATGAAAGCAAGCTCGGTTAGGGTAAACCCCGTCCTTCTGGACATATCAATTTGAAGTATAGCACAGCTCTTCTACCGTGTCAAGAATGGCGCGCGCTATCCTGGCTTTTGTCGCTTTTTCCAGCTTCCTTCTGTCCCGGTGTTTACCCAGCAAATACACGCTTTTCCTGCCCCCGCCGAAAGGTGTGCTTTTTGGGCTTATCCTGTTTGCCACTATAAGGTCCAGCTTTTTGGTTTTGAGTTTTTTCGCGGCATTTTCAAGGAGATTCTCCGTCTCCAGGGAAAAACCGACCAAAACCTTGCCCTTTCGCCTCCTTAGCCGGATAGAACCCAGGATGTCCGGATTTTTAACGAGCTTGAGCGTAAGACGCTTCTTTGATTTTATCTTTTTCCTCGAAAAAAACGCCGGCCTGAAATCTGAAACGGCGCTCGACATAAGCAGGGCATCGGATTTTTTAAGGTGCCGGCGGATTTCTCTCTGTAGTTCGCGCGCTGTCTCGATGCGCAAGAATTTTACGCCCGCCGGGGGCCTTATGGCCGTCGGCCCGCTTATAAGCGTCACTATATGCTTTCTTTCTCCGGCAATCCTGGCCAGCTCATAACCCATGTAGCCGGTGGAGCGGTTGGATATGAAGCGCACGGGATCGATAGGTTCGATAGTGGGGCCTGCCGTTATAAGTATTCGAAGGGCTTTCACTTGAGGGTTTTTTCTATTCTCTTTATTATCTGGTTTGTGTCGGCAAGGTGGCCGATGCCGACATAGCCGCAGGCAAGATGCCCTTTAACGGGGTCTATAAACTTGTATCCCGCTTCCTTGAGCTTGTGTATGTTCCTTTGCGTGATTTTATTCATGTACATCCTGTCATTCATCGCGGGAGCGATTAACACAGGCGCCGTCGAGGAGATAACGGTAGCGCTGAGGAGGTCATCGCACATGCCAGAGGCGAGTTTTGCTATGACATTGGCTGTCGCCGGGCAAATAACGATTAAATCGGCTTTCTGTCCCAAAGAAACATGAACCGCCTCGCGTTTATCCGGAAGGGCGAACATGTCCTTATAGACCTTATTGCCGGAAAGCGTCTCCAGCGTAAGGGGCGTTATGAATTCTTCCGCCTCTTTGGTCATGACGCATATGATATTGTGGCCCTTTTTGCTGAGGTGCGTTATGAGATCGCATGCCCTGTATGCCGCGATGCTGCCCGTTATTCCCAAAACGATATCTTTTTTACTCATGCTTTTTTCTTGACCTTGTAGCTGATTTTACCTTCCTTTATTTCCTCCAGCGCTATGGAAGTGAGTTTTGCGTTGGGCGCCAGACTTACCAATTTTTCGCTTCCCATGCCGAGCTCAACGGCCCTCCGGGAAGCGAGAATTACCAGCTTATATATGCTGCTTTGATTATCCTTCATCACTTCTTCCAGGGGAATGTAAGTCACTTTTTACCTCCCTATTAATTATGGAAACTACTTTATTGACGGCGTTTTCTAGTTTATCGTTTACGGCTATATAGTTGTATTTCGACGCATCTTCAAGCTCTTTCTTTGCTATTTTAAGGCGTGTTTTGATTTCCGCATCCCTATCCGTGTGCCGGTTCTTGAGCCGGCACGAAAGTTCCTTAAGGGAAGGGGGTTTTATAAAAATGAAAATGGCGTCCGGAAATTTTTTTTTAACCTGCATCGCGCCCTTCACGTCGATGCTGAGAAGCAGGTTTTTTCCTTCTCTTGTTTTTTTTAAAACGGGCCGTTTCGGCGTGCCGTACAGGTGGCCGAAATTCTCCTCCCATTCAAGGAAGTTTCCTTTTTTTATTTCTTTTTTGAAGCGTTCCCGGGATATGAAATAGTAGTCCTTTTTATTTTTTTCGCCGCGGCGGGAGCGCCTCGTTGTCGCGGAAACGGAGGGGGCGAGGTTTTTTACTCTCTTTAATACTCTTTTGCAAATGGTGGTCTTGCCACACCCCGAAGGAGCGGAAACAACGAATATACGACCTTTCCTCATTCGATGTTCTTAAGCTGCTCCCTTATCTTTTCGATTTCTGTCTTTATCTCGATTACGCCTTTGGAAATGTTGAAGCCGCTCGATTTCGACCCCACGGTGTTTATCTCCCTGTGGAG
>JBARPB010000063.1:0-4310 GCA_049642705.1 Candidatus Omnitrophota bacterium | reverse complement strand
CAGGTAATAAGCGCAAATAAGCCCCGAAGGCCCTGCACCTGCAATTGCAACATCAACCTCCAGAGAATCGAGAAAATCCTTTGTAAAACTTTCTATTATCGCGCGAGATATAAGCGCCTCGTCCATTCTCGCTCCTTCCTTTACCATATTGATAAGTATCGTTCTCCCGTATCGGGTAGAATTACGACTATGCGTTTTCCTTTGTTTTCTTTCCGCTTCGCTACTTCGAGGCCTGCCCAGAGGGCCGCGCCGCTCGATATTCCGGCTAATATTCCTTCTTCTATGCTGAGCTTTTTAGCCATAGATACCGCGTCCTCGTCGGCTACCTGTATAATCTCGTCGATTAAATCGCGCCTTAAAACATCGGGGATAAATCCCGCCCCGATTCCCTGAATCCTGTGCGAACCGGGTTTTCCGCCGGAGAGAACCGCTGAATTTTTCGGCTCGACCGCTATTGTTTTAAAAGCGGGTTTTTTCTTCTTTATAGCTTCCGCCACGCCGGTAATTGTCCCGCCTGTCCCCACGCCGGCCACTAAAATATCTACCTTGCCGTCTGTATCGCGCCATATTTCTTCCGCCGTCGTTTTTCTGTGCACTTCGGGATTTGCGGGATTTTTAAACTGCTGCGGCATAAATGAATTCGGGGTTTCTTTCGTAAGCTCTTCGGCCTTCTCTATGGCGCCCTTCATGCCTTTTTCTGCCGGTGTAAGGACTACTTCCGCGCCGAAAAGCGATAAAAGCTTTCTTCTTTCGATGGACATGCTCTCCGGCATGGTGAGGATCAATCTGTAACCCCTCTCGGCCGAAACGAGTGCAAGGGCAATCCCTGTATTCCCGCTTGTCGGCTCGATGATTACGCCGCCTTTTTTGAGGAACCCGTTCTTTTCCGCGTCTTCAATCATGGCGAGGCCGATTCTGTCTTTTACGCTTCCACCTGGGTTAAAAAATTCAAGCTTACCCATAAGGTCTGCGCTGAGACCGGCGCCTATCTTCTTCAGCCGGACTAACGGCGTATTTCCGATTAACTTAGTAATATTATCGGCTATCTGCACGTTTTTATGCTCCTTACAAACAAATATTCTAACAAGGAGTATAGCTAAGGTCAAGACTTATGTTCGTTGGCAGCTGGCAGCGGGTAAGATCAGGTAAGTTTTTGGCTCTTCAGTATACTTGTAAACGCAGTGATTATTTCGGGGTCGAATTGCTTTTTTCGGTTCACTTTTAGTTCCTCGAGCGCCTTTTTTGCGTTCATTTTCGGACGGTACGCCCTGTCGGAGGTCATGGCGTCAAAGGCATCGGCGCACCCGATAATGCGGGCTAAGATTGGGATATCTTTGCCTTTCAGGCCTTCGGGGTAGCCCTTTCCGTCATATCTCTCATGGTGATGCCTTATGGCAGGCATACCCTCTTCCAGGAATTTAAGGTTCGAGAGTATCTCCACGCCCTTTGCCGGGTGAAGGTGTATTTCGGCCATTTCCGCGGCAGTTAAGGTGCCTCGCTTGTTTAATATTGAGTCGGAGATGGCGATTTTCCCTATATCGTGCAGCCTGCCGCAATATGCGAGCATCACCTTGTCGTCTTTCGGAAGCCCTATACCGGCGGCTATGTCCATGGCAAACTTGGTAACCTTCTCCGAGTGGCCGCGCGTGTACGTATCGCGCGCCTCGACGGCCGAAACGAGCGCCTTTATCGTATTTATATAGGAGGTAAAAATCTTTTTATGCGTTTTTATATTGTCTATTAATATGGCGATATGGTTGGCGAAATTCATAAGAAGCCTTGAGTCGCTTTTTGTAAAAGTGGCAATTTTTTTGTCGTAAACCGTCAGCGTTCCCAAGAGTTCGTTTTTTAAGAGGATAGGAACGGAAATTAACGAGTGAAGGCCTTCGTTTTTAATAAATTCGGGAAACTTTGCGTCCTTCCGGCCTAACATATCCTTTACCACAAGGGGTTTCTTGGCCAGGCCTACCTTGCCCGTTATGCCCTCCCCGATTTCCATCACCGACTTGCTCACGTACTTTTTGCTTAACCCTTTACTCGTCCTGCTGGTTAAAATTTTCCCGTAACTGTCAACGAGCCTCAGGTTGCATATCTTTGCGTCAACCAACGTAGGCGCTATCTCGGCCGATTGCTTGAGAACCTTATCCAACGATGATTCTTCCGAGCATATAAACTGCCTGTCCAGTTTGAATATGAAATTTATCTCTTTTGAAATCGTATGTAACTTCTTTTTGATTCTACTTTCTACCTTTAGTTCGTCCGTTACATCTTCTACGTGTTCCAGGACCTGGACTATGTTACCCTTATCGTCCCTTATAGGCGTGGCGGTAAGCTTAAAATGCTTCCTTTTCCGGTATTTCTCGTTATTAACGAGTATATTTCTGCGTAAACTCACGCATTTATTTAATTCGTGCTTAAAAACTTTTGCCGTGGGGCAGCCGTGGCATACTTTTTTTCTTTTTTCGTAGACCTCGTAACAGTGCCGACCTTTCAGTTCGTCCAAAGGCCCGAAGAAACCCTGCATGACATTATTCACCCAGATAATTCTAAAATCTTTGTCGATTATGGAAAGGGCTGCGGATATTGAATTGGTTATAACTGTGGAATCATATGAATAGCTCGAAGGAACCGGAAGCGGTGAATAGGAACTTTTTATTTGCTGTGGCATCTACCCGTCACCACCTGACTGTTAAGTTTACAGAGAAAAAAATGAAACATACGCTCTTCATGTATGTTTCATTTATAAAAGAGAAATAAGTCCCTATTTATTACAAGTATACCCTATAAAAGTGCAATAGTCAAGGGCGCAAGGCAATTATGTCATTTCTTTTACATTACGCGGTGAAAAGGAGCCTTGTTGAGAAGTTCGGATCGCTTGTTAGGTTAACCCCAAGTTGCCTCAATCCTGCCTCATCTCCGGGGGTAGGAATATGGGTGGTATGAACCTCGCAGCGCTGGAGCTCTTTGAGTTTCTCTATGGCGAGTTTTGCGGTAGGGTTTGTGGCGGCACCTATGCTTAGGGCAATCAGTGTTTCTTCAAGATCGAGGCTTACGGTTTTCGCGCCCGAAATATTCCTTTTTAAGTCCCCTATCGATTCTATTATATCGGGCGACAGGAGGTGGATTTTGTCGGGGATTTCCGCCAGTTGTTTTATGGCATTCAAAACGAGGCTCGAGGAGGCGTGCATGAGCGGAGAATTCTTCCCCGTAACAATTATGCCGTTCTTAAGTTTTATAGCAGCTCCGCAGAAAATACCGTCGTTTCCTTTTTTCTTGCGCATGGCCTCCCTTGCCGCTTTCCTCGCCGGTTTCACGATGCACCTTTCCTCCGGCGTGGCGCCCACCTCGGCCATTATGGCTTTGGAGCGTTCCACGGTTCCTTTGTCGGTAAGGCCCATCGCGTATTCACAGGTGTACCTGAAAAACCTTCTTATAATTTCCTGTTTCGCGGCCTCTTTCGCCGCCCTGTCGTTTACAATACCGAAACCGGCGCGGTTTACGCCCATGTCCGTCGGGGATTTATATATCGATTCGGTCCCGGTTATTTTCTCCAGTATCCTCCTGAGGAGCGGAAACGCTTCCACGTCGCGGTTGTAGTTAATAGCTGTCTTCTTATAGGCCTCCAGATGAAATGGATCGACAAGGTTAAAATCTCTCAAATCAGCTGTGGCTGCCTCGTAAGCTATGTTTACGGGATGCTTAAGCGGCAGGTTCCAGATAGGGAACGTTTCGAATTTCGCGAAGCCCGCTTTTACGCCTTTTTTATATTCGTGATATAACTGGGAAAGGCACGTGGCGAGCTTGCCGCTTCCGGGGCCCGGGCCGGTAACCACTACTAAAGGCTTTTTGGTTTTGATATAGTCATTGGCGCCGTAACCCCTGTCGCTTACTATTAAATCCACATCTATCGGGTAACCTTTCGTAAAGCGATGGGTGTAAACTTTTACATTTCTTCGTTCCAGCTTGTCTTTGAATATTCTGGCGGCCGGCTGGTTTTCAAACCGCGTTATAACTACCGCCGTTACCTCGATATCCCAGCTTCTTAAATCGTCTATCAGTTTAAGCGCGTCAACATCGTAGGTAATTCCGAAATCGGCCCTTATCTTTCTTCTTTCGATATCACCGGCATAAATGCAGAGTATTATATCGGCCTTGCTTTTAAGTTTCTTTAAAAGCCGCATCTTCACGTTCGGGTCAAAGCCGGGTAATACCCTCGAGGCGTGATAGTCGAAGACAATCTTGCCTCCGAATTCAAGATAAAGTTTGTTATTAAACTTCTTGACCCTCTCCAGGATGGCTTTGGTCTGTTC
>JBARPB010000062.1:0-1756 GCA_049642705.1 Candidatus Omnitrophota bacterium | reverse complement strand
ATGTAGTGGATTTTATAAGAAAGCGCTTTGGCTACAGGAAAGTGGGGCACGCCGGCACGCTCGACCCGATGGCCTCGGGGCTTTTGATTGTTCTCCTCGGAAGATTCACAAAAAAATCGACTCACTTTCTAAATTACGATAAGGAATACGAGGCACGCCTTTTTTTAGGGGCCTCGACAGATACCGGTGACGCGGAAGGCAATATCATCCAGGGGAAAGACGCCCCCGGGTGCGCACTCAACATCGAAAACATAGAAAACGTGCTGAAATTTTTTCGCGGCCCGGTGCGCCAGGTCCCGCCGATGTATTCAGCCAAGAAAATTAAAGGCAGGAAACTTTACGAATTGGCGAGAAAAGGGATTGTTGTTGAAAGAGAACCGAAAGAAGTTTTTATAGAAAAGTTAGAGATAAAAGAGGTGAATCTCCCATGCGTTACATTCGTTGTTAAATGTTCAAAAGGTACTTACATAAGACAGCTAGCCCATGATATTGGCGAAAGAATCGGTTGCGGAGCGCACCTCGTATTTCTAAAGCGGACAAAAATAGGTCCCTTCAACCTCCTGGATGCAGTACCCCTTGATAGGCTGAGGGCCCAAAGGAATATATTGCATGAAAGTATTCTACAGCCTGAATAATTTTTTGAGATCAAGCGCCTCTTCCGGAAAATTTGCCGTAACCATCGGCGTTTTTGACGGTTTGCACCGCGGCCACCAAAGAATTGCGAAAACGTTGATAAAAAAAGCAAGGAGGCGGCATCTTTCGACGCTCCTCATTACATTCGACCCGCACCCGGCCAACGTATTGAAGCCGGCTAAAGGGGTGCCGCTACTCATTTCCTTAAAGCACAGATTACGCCTTCTCGGGGAAATCGGCATAGATTATGTCATTGTTATGCGTTTTACAAGGAGGCTCTTACGGATGGACGCGGCCGATTTCACAAAGAAAATATTAAGCAGGATAAACGC
This sequence comes from Candidatus Omnitrophota bacterium, assembly GCA_049642705.1. GTDB lineage: Bacteria > Omnitrophota > Gorgyraeia > JABMRN01 > RBG-13-46-9 > CAZYPU01. Next base: position 791 of record JBARPB010000062.1, on the reverse strand, counting down.
GGAAGAAATAGTCGTGGGAAAAGGTTTTGTCTTTGGAAGCAAAAGGCGCGGGTCGCTTAGAACCTTGAGGAAGTTTTCGGGTGTTTACGGATACAGGATAAACGCCGTCTGCGAGCTCAGGCATTCCGGAGGGGTTATATCAAGCACGCGCATACGAAACCTCATATTGAACGGGGAGCTCTTAAACGCCTCAAGGCTGCTCCTGCGGCCGGTGGTGATACTGGGGACGGTTGTAAAGGGGCATAAAAGGGGAAGGATTATCGGGTACCCGACGGCGAACATAGACCCCCACCATGAGGCGATACCGCCGTCCGGCGTCTACGTTGTTAAAATAAAATTAGAAAAAAAATTGTACAAGGGAATCCTCAACATAGGCACGAGGCCCACTTTCGCCAGGGGCCCTTACGGCGACCGCGAACCGACTATAGAAGTCCACATGTTCAATTTTAATAAGACCATATACGGCAAGGACTTGGAGATAAACTTTGTAAGGAAAATAAGAAACGAAAGAAAATTTATAGATCCAGCGCGCCTTATCGAACAGATAAAAAAGGACGAAAAACGCGCAAAGCAGATATTTCGACCGAAGGAAGTCCCGCACACCACAAAAAAAGTACAAGGCCGTGCGGGGCGTTCAAGAGAATGAGGGTTTACAAAACGCACCTTATATGATATTATAAGTGAAGCCATGACTTACGGAGCGAAGCGACGTAAGTCATATGGCTGAACTTACCCCCCACCACTTTTAGTGAGTTCAGCTAAAAGTGGTGCACTAAAAGTGGTGGGGGGTT
>JBARPB010000061.1:0-18119 GCA_049642705.1 Candidatus Omnitrophota bacterium | reverse complement strand
CTTTCGTGATAGCGTGAGGCGAGTGGCGAGGCCGAGGCGGGTGTGGCAGGCACGCCGCCCGGGGTTTGCGTTGGCGGCGTACGACAACTACCTTAAATTTAAAGATTCTTTTTCTTGCAGGCGTGGAGGGTATTTGGTAGAATTATATCGATAGTTTGAGGCGACCCAGAATCGGGGAGCCAGTTTAATCAAATCTCAAGTACATTTTGCTTGAGATTTGTTATTTTAGGGAGTATAATTTTGAAGAGAGTAAAGTCCCGGGATTGATTCTGATATAACTGTCAAAATAGGAGATAAAAAATGGCCAAAGAAAAGTCATCATTTGATATTGTCGCAGAAGCGAACATTCAAGAGGTGGACAACGCTGTTAATCAGACAAAGAAGGAGCTTTTGCAGAGATACGATTTTAAGGGAAGTAAAGCTTCAATAGAATATAACCGCAATGAAAAGAAGATAACGCTGATCGGTGATAATGATTTTAAATTGCGCGCCCTTAGGGACATTTTTGCCACTAGACTTGCCAAAAGAGGGGTTTCTATAAAGCTCCTGATATTTAAAGAACCGGAGAAGGTTTTTGGGGGTTGCATTAAGCAGATAGCCGATCTTGTATTGGGAATACCCCACGAAAAAGCAAAGGAGATCACCGGAATAATAAAAAAACTGGGACTAAAAGTCCAGGTCCAGATAGAGGGAGAAAAGATAAGGGTATTCTCTTCAAAAAAAGATAACCTCCAGCTTGTAATAGCACACCTGCGAAAAATAAATTTTCCAATAGCACTTACTTTTTGTAATTATAGGTAGAAGTAAATTGCAGATGTTTTATTTAGGTACATCCTATGCCAGCTAAAAAAAACCGGCTGAAAGGCATAGAAATTATTCATGAGGATAGAGATATCCTTGTAGTGGATAAACCACCGGGTCTTTTGACAATTGCCACTGATAAGGAGAGGGTAAAAACTGCCTACTACATTCTAACCGACTATGTAAGAAAGGGTTGCTATAAATCCCGCAATAGGATTTATATTGTCCATCGTTTAGATAAAGGCACATCCGGACTATTGGTTTTCGCAAAAAGTGAGAAAGCGAAATTTTATCTCCAGAACCGATGGGCAAAAACCGAAAAAAAATATCTCGCAGTAGTCCATGGCAATCTTTTCCGTAAAGAGGGAACCATAAGTTCATACCTGGCTGAAAATATAAACCACGTGATGTACTCAACCCCTAACACTTCCAGAGGAAAGCTATCGCATACTGCTTATAGGGTTCTCAAAGAAACAAAGGACTTTAGTTTACTGGAAATCACTCTTATAACCGGCAGGAAGAACCAAATACGCGTTCACCTGGCTGATAAAGGATGTCCCGTTGTGGGTGATAAAAAATATGGTGATGCGCACGATACCCATAAGCGCTTAGCCCTTCACGCTAAGTCAATTACATTTAATCATCCTTTTAGCGGTAAACAATTCACATTTGACACAAAAATCCCCGGGTGGTTTAACGGCCTAGTCAGTTAAACCTTAGACCGTGTCCGGTTTCCCGCTCCTGCCTGCCGGCAGTCAACCTGCCCCAACCTCTCCACCTCCTCCGTATAACAAAACCCTATAAATTCATCGAGAAAAGTTCTATTATCGTCAACCAGTGGGAGCCATTTTTGCAGTAGGAAAAACCTCTCTTATGGTATAATTAAGAGAGGTTTTTCTTTGGGCAAAAATGGCCCCGAGCGAGGCCGCCGCAGGCGGCCGCGTCGAGGGGCCAAACGAAAGCGAGCAAAACTAATTATAACGCTTATATACTTATAACGGGGTCGCGTCTCCACACTTCACACTTATAAGAAACTGTGAACTGTGGAGACCCGACCCCAGTGTACCTTTGCATTCGATGAGTGGGAATAGGAGATGATATAAACTATGAAGAAAATAATTCATCTAAGTGATCTACATGTGGGTTGCGGGGGTTTTAAAAAGCGCTTTTCTATGGTCGTTGATAATTTGGTGTTTGAGAAATCGGATACAGCGTCGCAGTATGTCATTGTGATTACCGGAGATTTAGTAGATAATGCGAATAATAAGAATAGTTATTCAAAGGTCAAGATAGGGTTGGACAAATTAAAAAAATTTGGTTTTAAGCATATACTGGTTGTACCAGGCAACCACGATTATGGAACAGGAGATAAAGGCAACAGTAAATTTGTCAAATTGTTCAAAGACGCATTTTTTGGAGAAGAGCGCGATTATCCCAAGACAGATGTAATAGACGAGATAGCTTTTATCGGTCTTGATTCAATGGCTGAGGAATTGCATTGGTATGACGAACTGTTTGCGGAAGGGGAATTAGGAAAAAAACAACTTCAGAGGTTAGGATCAATTCTTCGGGAGTCTAAGATTTGTTCTTGCCGAAAAAGAGTAATATATTTACATCATCATCCGTTCGAATGGAGGCCTTTTCATCAGCTCAAGGACTCGCATGTGTTAAAAGAAGTTTTGATGCAAGCGATACAAGCTGGGATTTCCATTGATGCTATTCTCTTTGGACACAATCACGAAGGAAAAGCCCACAATGGTCAGTGGGGAATTCCCCGCTGTTATGATGCAGGCACAACCACACTCAAGCCCAGACCCAAGTTTCTCAGACGGACTCCCTGGTTTATGATTCGGTCTTCTCCCCGGGTTATTGACTTGGGAAGAGAAGTGTATTGTGATTATGCGTTACCGCTACTTTAGAAAGTAATAAGGATTCCGATCCATGCGTAAGAGAAGGGGACGTTTCACTTTGATACAACTTATTGTCGGTATACAGGTTACAACACGTCGTTTTCCGAATTGCAAGATGTGAAAAAATGGAAAATGAGCGGTTGTAACTTATTGCTGCTTAAAAGGTTGGAGCAAGGTGAAACGTCCCCTCTAGGCTCAAGGTGAAACGTCCCCTCTAGGCTCACAGGCGAGTCGAAGGGCCATATTGGACAAGACCCGAACAGTCTCAAGTTTTATCTTGAGGCTGTTTTGTTTAAGGGATATAATCTAACACAAAGGGACAGGTGTAGGTTCAGAGCTGGGACAGGTGTAGGTTCGGCCCCAGAACCGTCCCCAGACAACAGACACAAAAAGGAGGTTGTTCGTTCATGATGAGACAAATTGCATTTTCTTTTATATCCATGTTTATCGCTCTTAACGCAATAGGTGCAGTGCCCATATTCGTGGAGTTCACGAAAAAATACAGCGCCAAAAAAAAGAGAAAGACTATCCTGCAGGCCGTCATTACGGCTACGTGCCTCCCCATGATTTTTCTTTTCCTGGGGGACCATATCTTCAATTTTTTAGGCATAACGAGGGGCGACTTCCTGATTGCCGGCGGATTGATTCTTTTCTGTATAGCCATGGTAGGAATATTAGGCTCCGGGAAAAAGGGCTGGCTGTCTGCTGAAGAAGCCTCCGGTGAAGACATAGGAGCCGCTCCGATCGGAACGCCTTTGCTGGCAGGGCCCGCCTTCTTAACCGTATCGCTGATAAATTCGGAAGCTTACGGGTTGGGGATAACGTTCTGTGCGGTGCTGGTGAACGTAGCTATCGCCGGGGTATTCTTTCTTCTATCGACTAAATTGATAAAGGTGCTTACCGTAGCGGGGTTGCAGGTATTGTCAAAGATTACATGCCTTCTTCTTGCCGCAATAGCGGTAATGCTTATAAGGATGGGGATTGATTTTATAGCACACATTGCCACTAACGGATGAGTAGATAAGATGCTTAAAAACATAATGCTTTCTTTTATATCGCTATTTGTGGCGGTTAATACAATAGGACTGGCGGCTATTTTTGTCAGCCTTACGGAACATGCAAGCGCCAGGGAAAAAAGCAGGGCCATAAAGCAGTCGCTTATCACCGCGGTGTGCCTTGGCATCAGCTTTCTCTTTTTAGGCAATCTTATTTTCGAAGTCCTTCGCATGACGTTTCACGATTTTCTAATAGCCGGCGGAATAATTCTTTTTTGTGTTGCCATGAGCGGGATAATCCGCCCCGGGACAAAAAGCCATGCCCCAAAAGGAGAAGTGGGGGTGGTGCCGCTCGGAACCCCTTTGATCGTGGGGCCCGCCTTCTTAACCGTATCGCTCATAAGCCTGGATGCATTCGGCGCAATCGTGACTTTAATTTCTATCGTGGCTAATATAATAGTCGTGTGGATCTTCTTTCTGGCTTCGGGGAAGCTCTTAAAAGTGCTGGGAAAGTCCGGCACGAGTGCGCTGTCAAAAGTAGCGAATCTTTTACTTGCTTCGATAGCGATCATGCTGATCAGAAAGGGTGTAGTTTTTTTTATCAAGCAAGTTTAGCCAAAGACGTTGTCTCTTCCAACAGGACAACGTCTCTGAAATCACTTTGGTTTATAGTTTTGACTTATGTTACTGGTAGATGTATAATACTACGCTGGAGAATAGATAATATGAATCGCACAAAAAGGCAACAGAGTGGAAAAACAAGTTGAGCCGGACGTAGTAGCTCTAATCAAGAAAATCCAACAGCACCTGGTGTTTTTGGAGAATAAAATAGATACCTTGATCAGCCGGTCTTCGGAGGGGCCTTCCAAGGGACAGCATTTTTCAAAACCTTTCCGGCCCTACGACCGTTCTCACCATCGCGGCAAAAGAAAGCACTATAATAGTTCCGGAGAAGGAGGGTTTGATCGGGGACGCCGTTTTGATAGAGGGCAGGGTGGCGGAAACCGAAGGGTTGATCAAGGAAAAAAGCCATTTTTCTACCGGCGAAAAAAACACGCTTAAATATGCGGAAAGGAGGTAACATGGGATATCAACAAGGTGGTGGTGGATTCGACAGACCACCGCGAGAAATGCACAAGGCGACTTGCGCAGACTGCAAGAAAGAATGCGAAGTCCCTTTCAAACCGAGAGGCGACCGTCCAGTATACTGCAAGGAGTGCTTTTCAAAGCGCAAAAGCGAAGGTCGCTAAAAGTAAGTAGCCAAGGTTTCGGGGCTTTTATTTAAATGCCCTCTTTTTAACAGAGGGCATTTTTCCCCGGATAAAAGGAGGGTGTATTGGCAAGAGATAATTATTCATATCGAAAGCGTCAGAAAGAATTGGCAAAGAAAAAGAAAAAAGAAGAAAAAAGACAACGCAAACTGGATAGAAAAAACATACAGTCAAAAGAGGGCGAAGCGCAGGTTTCGAATGAGGAAAGAGGTGGCTTTTAGGGTGTAAAAAAATGCGTTCCGAAAAGAAAAAACTACGCAAAATCCCCGCTACGGAATATTAAAAAACGCGCCACGAGAACCATCCCCAATATTAGAGATTATACTAACTTTCTCTTGACTTAATGCTATATTTATGGTATATTATTATAATAACAGACACAAAAAGGAGGGTGGGATATGAATAAGAGAACTGTAATCGTGTCGCTTTTGGCAGTCGCTTTAATGCTTAACGTAACAGCGTTTGAAGCCTGGGCGGTTGGCAGTAAAAAGACAAAGGGGTGTTATAAGGGACTTGGAAAAAAGTTTTTCTTCAAAACCCATATGATTCTTAAAAACCAGGATGAATTAGGTCTTTCCGATAAACAGGTAGAAAAAATCAAAGACCTAAAGATGAAAACTAAAAAAGATTTGATCCGGAAAAATGCTGAAATAGATCTCATTGCTCTTGATATAAAAGCGGCAATGCGCGAAGAGCAAATTGATACAGGCGCCATAGATAGACTGATCGACCAGAAATACGACCTTAAAAAAGAGAAGGCAAAGTCTTTGGTTGGGGCGTATGCTGCGGTCGAAGGAACCCTGACAGATGAGCAGAAGAGCAAACTAAAAAGCCTCTGGAAAAAGTGTAAAAAAGAAATGATGCACGGCGCGATGATGAAGGGTAAGACGAAACACCCGAAGATGAGCGGCAAAAGGTAATTTGTAAGCGTATTTCTGTAACTTATTTAAGCACATAAAATGGGGGCACCTGTGTCCCCATTTTTCATTAAACTCCTTTATTTTTGTGTCACATGTGTTATAATGTGCCTGGAGATAACCGGAAAGATATTATGTCTGATAAATTAAAACCCCTTTTGATAGGGGATTTAGAGATAAAGATACCGATTATCCAAGGCGGTATGGGGGTTAAGGTATCTACGGCCTCTTTGGCCAGCGCAGTCGCGAATTGCGGCGGCGCGGGAACCATAGCCAGCGTAGGCCTTGCTTATGGCATAGATGAAACAGATCTGGATTTTGTTAAGGTCTCAAGAGAAGCGCTCCAAGAAGAAATGCGTCAGGCTAAGAAATTGACTGGAGGGGTTGTAGGCGTAAACGTAATGGTGGCCTTAAGTAACTATGAAGATTTGGTGCGGACTGCTGCAAAAGAGAAGGCGGATTTCATTATTTCGGGAGCAGGTTTGCCTTTAAGTTTACCGGAATATACCAAAGAGACCTCGATAAAGCTTATACCCATCGTTTCATCGGTAAGGGCAACAGAAATCATGTTCAAAACATGGAAGAGGCGTTACAATCGTTTACCGGACGCCATTGTTGTAGAAGGCCCGATGGCAGGCGGGCACTTAGGGTTTAAACTCGAAGATCTGAAACTACATAAAGCGAATAGCTTAGAGAATTTAGTAGTAGATGTTTTGAAACTAGTTAAAGGATACGAAAAGGATTCAGGCGCAAATATCCCGGTTATAGCGGCGGGAGGGATATTTGACGGAAAAGACGTTGCTAAATTCCTTAGATTGGGAGCAAAGGGTGCCCAAATAGCGACCAGATTTGTCGCCACCTTTGAGTGTTCCGTACCGGATGAATTTAAGAAATTATATATCGCAGCCGGGGAAGAAGACGTCGTTATCATTGATAGTCCCGTTGGCATGCCGGGAAGAGCGATAAGAACCAAGTTTATTGATAGAATAATGCACGGTGAAAAAATACCGTTTGAATGCAGCTATCGGTGCCTTAGAAGCTGTGATCCCAACACTGTTCCGTATTGCATAGCCAAAGCCCTATGTGACGCCATAACCGGCGACATGGATAACGCGGTTGTGTTCGCGGGGAGCAACGTTGTAAAAGTGAAAAAGATCGTATCCGTGAAAGAGTTGATTGATGATATTGTTAGCGAGGCCATCGAAGAGTTAAGGAATTTAGAAAGGAGGTAACATTATGGGAGAAGGAGAAAGCAAACACGATAAATTTAAAAGACTGGCAACGCAGAGAGTGACAAACGCAGTAAAAAAGATAGAACTAATAGGGAATCTATCATCTTCAGGTTATGAATATACCCCGGAAGAGGTAGAAAAGATATTTATATCTCTCCAGCAAACTCTCGATAATACCAAAGGCAGGTTCTCTAAGTCCAAAAAAGAAGAAACGGGGAAATTCGAACTGTAAGGCAGGCTGTAGGTGAGGGATTGTTGGGCCATAAGAAAAACGAAATAGTTGAGATTGAAGTTCCCGCAGGTATCCTGAAGTATAAAATACTAAAGATATCGAGATAGCAGCGATCCTTATCCGCAAAAACCGGAGGTGAAATATGGAAAACTCAATATTTATCGCCAGGATTTTTGGCATATTTTATTTGGTTGCAGCGGCAGGCATGATGTTTAACCGGAAGGCCTTTCAGCAGGTAATGGGCGATTTCTGTAAAAATGCAGCCTTGGTCTTTTTTGGCGGGGGGTTTGCGCTTGTTATCGGAATTGTAATTATCCTAACCCATAATGTATGGGTGGCCAACTGGACTGTGATTATTACAATTTTGGGCTGGGCCGCGCTTCTTAAAGGTATCTGGATAATTGTCTTTCCAAATACGGTGTCCAAGTTCATGGAAGCTTACCAGAAAAATGAAAGCCTCCTAATAGTTCATTCAATTGGCGCGTTTATCTTCGGCGCTCTGTTGACTTATTTTGGATTTTTTGTAAAGTAGAACGTTTTACGAGACAGTTCAGGGGACACGGTACTTAATTATACGAGATATCGAGTTAGGTATTGTGTCCCCTGAATTATTTTTAAGAAGTAAAAAAAGATTATGCAAAGAAAGGAGATATCCCGGAGAGAGTTTATTAGTCTGAGCGCTCGAGCGCTCTTGTTTGCTTTGGCCGCGGTATATTTCCCTTTTTTCAATAAAGTAATGGCAAAACCTGAAAAAAAGAAAGATTTCGAACCCTCATATCTTAAGCTCCACAAAACAGGCGAGTTGCGAAAAAGAGGCGAAGCGCTCTGGCGCATAATGGAGAGCTGTAGGATTTGCCCGAGAGGCTGCGGGGTGAACCGTCTCGAAGGGAAAAAAGGATTTTGCGAAGCCTCCTCGCAACTCGAAGTTTCCTCATATCACCCGCATTTCGGAGAAGAAAAGCCGCTTGTCGGAAGAAAAGGCTCGGGCACGGTATTCTTTACGAATTGCGCCTTGAGGTGCGTCTTCTGTATTAACTGGGAAATAAGCCAGGGCGGGCAGGGAAAACCATGTTCAGTCGATGATCTGGCGGATATGATGCTCAGGCTTCAATCGATGGGGTGCCATAATATCAACCTTGTTACCCCGACTCATTATTTGCCGCACATTGCCCTTGCCGTAGACAAGGCCGCGGCGAAGGGCCTGCGACTTCCGCTGGTGTATAATACCTGCGGCTGGGAGCGCATGGAAATTCTGAAAATGCTGGATGGTATCATTGATATTTATCTTCCGGATTTTAAATATTCCTCGAATGAAATGGCGGCAAAGTACTCATCCAACGCTTCGAGTTACCCTGAGATTAGCCGGAAAGCGCTTCTTGAGATGCAGCGACAAGTAGGCGTTGCGGTCCCGTCAAAAGACGGGATTATGCATCGCGGCCTTATGGTCCGTCATCTGGTCATGCCGAATAATACAAGCGGCACAAAAGGCGTGGTCCGGTGGATAGGACAAAATCTTCCAAAAAACACTTACCTTAATCTCATGTCCCAATACAGGCCATGCTATAAGGCCTTCGACTATCCTGAAATTGCGCGAAGGATTACAGCCGGGGAATACCGGGATGCGGTTCAGTGGGCGAAAGAAGCGGGCCTTACGAATGTACATTTACAATAGTAGGTCACCCTTAAGGGTGACCTACTATTGTGGATAACTTACGAATGTGCTCCGGTGTGTAAGCCAAATTCAGGAAGTCCGGCATTCTCAAGAATTTGAGAATGAGTTTAGAGTTTAGAAAGTACGGGTGATCTTTTTCGCGCTTTACAAAACATAAGGCATAACTATATAATATGTATGTCAGATGAAGATTTTTCGGAGGTGAAACATGAGTAAGGTATTAGTCACATATTATTCGAGTTCCGGCAACACAAAGAAGATGGCGGAAAGAATAGCCGAAACAGTTAAGAAAGAAGGGGTAGAGACGGTTTTAAAGAGAGTCGAGGATGTAAAGGCGAGCGAGCTAACCGGCTACGACGGCATAGTTATGGGTTCGCCTACCTATTATGGCACCATGGCCTGGCAGGTTAAAAAACTCCTCGATGAGAGCGTAAGCCTCCACGGCAGTTTGAAGGGAAAAGTCGGCGGCGCGTTTTCTTCGGCAGCGAACATAGGCGGCGGAAACGAAACCACTATTACTGATATACTCAATGCCATGCTGATTCACGGCATGATTATCCAGGGCGAGCCCAACGGCGACCACTACGGGCCGGTTGCAATAGGCGCGCCGGATGGCCGGGCCTTAAAGTGCTGCGAGCGCCTGGGCAAAAACATCGCCGGCCTCGTAAAGCTTGTAAAATAAAATGTATCGAAAATTTTTGATCACAATACTTTTCATATTCGCGGCGGCAACTGCGCATGGCGCAGAACATGGAAGCTCCGCGGGGGAAATTCCATTCTTCGGACCATGGCTTGGCCAAAAGACGGCCACCGGCGACTGGAATGGCTTACGTAATCAGCTTGAGGACCGAGGCGTAACCATTTCTTCGAATTTTACCACTGATATCGGCGGCAACCCTGTCGGCGGCCTGAAAAAGCGCACAATATATTCCGGATTCCTGGATGTCGCGGCAGCCCTGGATTTTGAGGAAATTGCCTCTCTCAAAGGTTTGGCTTTGACCGTCAGCAATTTTCTGGCGTCCGGAAAGAACCTCTCCGACGCGGTCGACAATTTCTTCGGGGTGCAGGAGATCTACGCTCCCGGGAATTATTTTTTCGGGGAGCTGGATCTGTCGCTATCGCTTTTAGACGACACGGCGATATTGGAAGTAGGCCGTTTATTTGCCGGTGACGTTTTTGCCGAATCCCCGCTTTGGCTATACTACGTGTCGGGCGGTATCAATGATAATCTGAACTCCATGCCGGTTAATATCTTCTTTCCGGATTTCAATGTGACGGCATGGGCTGCGCGGGCTACCTACCAGCCAAATAATGAATGGCACCTTATCGCCGCCATGTATAATGCAGACACGCGGGTTCAGAAGCTCGCGAACCACGGCGCTGATTTCAGTTTTGCAATGGACAACGGGTATCTCGCCTTTGGCCAGTTGGCCTATAAGCATCACCAGAGCCGCGAGGACGACGGCCTTCCGGGAAGCACGACTTTCGGAGGTTACTACCAATCGAGTAAATTCCAGGACCTTGACGATTCAAGTAAGATCTGGTACGGGAATTACGGCTTTTATCTTATGTTTGACCAGATGATCTACAAGGGCGATTGGCCGGAGTTCAAGGGGCCGCACCATCTGCGCGCCGAGGCCAGCGATGCCGAGCGGATCAAGCACCCGCATCATCCGCAGACAGCTATAGCCCAAGACCGTCCCAAGGGCCTGACCGCCTGGGCCGCGGCGTATCTTGCCCCGCATGGACGTATCAATACGCAAACATATCAGCTTACGGGTGGACTGCTGTACCACGGGTTACCCCCGAACCGCGATCGTGATGTAACCGCGTTTTGCGTCATCCTGGGCAACTTCAGCGACCAACTAGATGGGCAGAGGATGGAGACGGTGCTGGAGTTAAACCACAGATTTCAACTCGGCCAGTGGTTCTATATTACGCCGGATATCCAGTTCGTCATAAATCCTAATGGCCGGAGAACTATCCGCAATGCCCTGGTTTTAGGTTTAGAACTCAGCGCTAACTTTTAGGATTGGGCCCGCCTAAAGGCGAGGCAAGGAGGTTTAAATATGACGATCAGAAAAACACGGACTTTCGTAGTTTTCATATTTTTCTTTTTGCTTTATACTTTTTTTGCGCATGCCGGAGACGAAGCCGCCTTAACGGCGCCGAAACTGACTAACAATCCGTCGCTTGACGTAATAGTCACGAATCAAAGGCCGCTCCTTTCTTTTTTTAACGCTTCCGGAGGAACGGGAAAAAGAACCTACACAATCCAGATCGATACCGATCATACCTTCACAGGCAAAAATCTTATAACATATAAAAATGTCGCTGAACAAAATAAGTATATAAGCGGCAAACGGGAAATTTTACACAAGCTTATCGAAAAAAAAGATTCATTAAAGAGTAAGACAAGGTATCACTGGCGCGTTCGCGCAGTTGATGAGGCCGGCAATAAAGGGCCATGGGCAAAGTCGCGTTTTTTCTTTGACGCCGAAGCCGACGATTCCTTCATGAACCTTGTGAGAATACCGGTATCGCAAGTAGAGGTCTCAAGCGGCCAGAATCCGAAAAATATTACGGACCTCGATGACCCGGGCCAGATTACTTTCTGGCAATCAACGCCGCCGGGTTCTGCGACCCAGTGGGTAAAATTTGACCTGGGGAAAACACGGAAAGTTTCAAGGATCTGGATGCTTTCAAACCCGCAAAGCCCGGACGGATGGCTTAAGGATTTCGCCTGGCAGATGAGTTCCGACGCCAAAGAATGGTCCGACATAAAAGGCGCCTCGCTAAAAAATAACGATACCTTCAGGAATATCATAAACTTCGATACCGTAAAGACGCGTTATCTCAGGCTTCTTATAAAAGATTGGCACGGTTACGCCGCGCAGATAAACACGATTACCCTATATTCTCCGGGCAAGCCCCCCATTCCGGAGGTTCCCAAAAAAGATTACGTATTGTTGGTAGGTAACCAGGAGAACGGCTTTACCTTCAGTGAGCTGGCGGATTTTGTGAAAAGCCTTAACCTCGGGCTTGAAACATTGCGAGTCCCGCATTACGAAGTGTCGCTTGATATGCTCGGAAAACTTAAAAGAAAGCCGGTTGCCATAATCTTAAGCGGCAATAACGCTGACTACCCGAACCTCGCGATGTTCGAGTATAACGGAGAATACGAAATAATAAGGAAAAGCGATATACCTATATTAGGCATATGCTGCGGCCACCAGCAGCTTGCCATGGCGTACGGATACACTTACGCAAGGAGCATGGGGTGGGAGGACATATCGTCCATGGAAAATGCCGGGACAAGAGCAGAGATAAAAAAGGTGAAAGATGACCCGATTTTTGAAGGCATGAAGGATCCGTTTACCGCGGTTGAAATTCACGGATGGGCAGTAGCAGTTGTACCCGAAGGCTTTGAGCTACTTGCGGAATCCTCATATGTGCAGGCCATCAAAAATACCTCGCGGATGATCTACGGCGAACAATTCCACGGCGAGATAAAAGCGCCGTATAACGAGGGAACGCCTTATATTGTGAATTTTCTGAAAATGGCGCTCGAAAGAGCGCAAAAAGAGAAGGCACGGAGGTAAAAAATGGGACAAAAAAGTGTAAACGGCGGGAAGTTGAGCATATTTGTTCTCGCGATGATGAACGTCGCTGTCATAATGAGCTTGCGCGGCATACCCATGATGGCAAAAGAAGGCCTATCAATGTTTTTCTATCTTCTGTTTGCCGGGGTAATATTTTTAATACCTACTTCACTCGTCTCCGCGGAACTTGCCACGGGGTGGCCGGAAGGCGGCGGCGTTTACCGGTGGGTAAAAGAGGCCTTCGGCGGGAGATTCGGCTTTATAGCTATATGGCTTCAATGGATACAGAATGTTATCTGGTATCCGACGGTGCTGGCGTTTGCCGCGGGAGCGCTCGCCTACCTCTTCCTGGACCCGGCCGTTGCGGCCAACAAGATCTATAACGTTGTCGTCATACTCGGGGTGTACTGGGGCGCGACGCTTTTAAACTTTCGCGGAATGAAGACCTCGGGATGGATGACGACTGCGGGCGTTATCGGGGGCACCCTTTTTCCGGGGGTTTTAATCATTGTTCTCGGAATTATATGGTGGCTTACCGGAAAACCCATGGCTTTTATGGACGGCTCTCACGCTTTACTTCCGGACTTCGGCAGTTTTGACAATATCTCGTTCCTTGCCGGGATAGTGCTTCTTTTCGCGGGAATGGAAGTTTCGGCTGTGCACGCCCGTGAAGTGCGAAATCCTAAGGCCGACTATCCCAAAGCGATTTTTCTTGCTGCGGCCATAATCCTTACGGTATTTACGCTGAGTTCCCTGGCAATAGCCGCTGTGATACCGTCAGGCGATATCTCCCTTACCACGGGCATCATGGAGGGGTTCAGGGATCTTCTTGATAAGTTCGGTATTGGCTGGATGCTGCCCATTTTGGGTTTTCTCGTCGCTTTCGGGGCAATGGGCGGCGTAATTGCATGGATCGTGGGCCCGAGCAAAGGCCTTTTTGCCACCGCTTCCGACGGCGATCTTCCGCCTTTTCTCCAGCGCACGAATAAAAACGGAGTTCCCACGCATATCCTGTTTATTCAGGGCGGGATCGTGACCGTTATTTCAATGCTATATCTTTTTATGCCGAATATCTCGAGCGCCTTCTTTCTCTTGACGGCTCTTACGGCTATTCTTTACCTTGTAATGTACATCATGCTTTTTGCAGCGGGTATACGGCTGCGATACTCTCAGCCCGGCGTCGATCGTGCGTATAAGGTACCGGGCGGAAATATAGGAATGTGGTTAGTAGCAGGGGTGGGACTCGTGGGCGCGCTATTCGCGATAACTGTCGGATTTTTTCCGCCCGATGAGCTGAAAGTCGGCAGCCCCGCTTTTTATGTCGGCTTCCTTGCGGCGGGGTTATTGTTCTTCGTTATCGTCCCCGCTATAATTTATCAATTAAGGAAACCCGGCTGGGTTAAGAAAGCATAGGAGGAAAACATGTTACATAAAAAAGTAAAATTAAAAAAATTAAGCGGTGATGAAAAAGTCCTTACCCCGACTTACGGGGCGCGGGAGCTAAGCCGCCCCATACCGAAATACGAAATGCCCGAGGACGAAATGCTTCCCAAGACAGCGTATAACATCGTCCACGACGAACTTATGCTTGACGGAAATTCCCGCCTCAATCTCGCGACGTTCGTCACCACATGGATGGAGCCCGAAGCGAGGCAGCTCATGGCCGAGACGTTTGATAAGAACATGATAGACAAGGATGAATATCCGCAGACGGCGGAACTCGAGATGCGCTGCGTGAACATGCTTTCACACCTCTATCATTCCCCGGAAGAGGGCGAAGGCTGCGGCTGCTCCACGATCGGTTCATCGGAAGCCGCCATGCTCGGCGGCATGGCGCTCAAATGGAAATGGCGCGAGCGCATGAAAAAAAAGAAAAAGCCTACCAACAAGCCGAATATGGTCATGGGCGTCGACGTCCAGGTCTGCTGGGACAAATTCGCGAGGTACTGGGATGTCGAGCCGCGCTTTGTGCCGATGGAGGGTAAGCGCTACACGATAGACGCCAAGGAGCTGCTTAAGCTTATCGATGAGAATACGATAGGAGTCGTGGCAATAATGGGCACCACCTTTACCGGCCAGTATGAACCGGTTGAGGAGATTAACGATGCCCTTGAAAAGCTCAATAAAAAAACAGGATGGGATGTACCCATACATGTTGACGCTGCATCAGGCGGGTTTGTAGCCCCTTTTATACAACCGGACATTAAATGGGATTTTCGCCTGAAATGGGTAAAGTCCATTAATGTGTCCGGCCATAAATACGGATTGGTTTACCCGGGCGTGGGCTGGGTTATATGGCGCGACTGGGAAGAACTACCGGAGGACCTGATATTCAAGGTTAATTATCTTGGCGGGGAGATGCCGACGTTCGCGCTTAATTTCTCGCGGCCCGGCAACCAGATCGTCGCGCAGTACTACAATTTCCTTCGCTTGGGCAAGGCCGGGTACAGGAAAATCATGCAGACGGCGCAGGATACGGCCCTTTACCTTTCCGGCAAGATCGCGAAAATGGGCCCTTTCGAGCTTCTGACCGACGGCAGCGATATCCCGGTATTTGCTTTTAAGATAAAGGGCAAGCAGAATTTTTCCGTGTTCGATATTTCCGAAATGGTCCGCGACAGGGGGTGGCTGGTTCCGGCGTATACGCTTCCGGCAAATGACGAAGACGTTGCTGTTTTGCGGATCGTGGTCAAGGAAGGATTCTCAAGGGACATGGCCGACCTTCTCATAGGGGACCTGGAGCGCATACTCAAGCATTTTGCCGGCGAACCGGGCCACAAAGCAAAGAAGGTAAAAAAACACGGTAAATACATAAAACATTGCTGAAAAAAATACATGTGATGAAACAAAAAATACCTTTTATAAAAATATTTACTAACAGCCTGCTCGTTACGGGCATGACAATAGGCGCGGGGATTCTCGGACTGCCCATAAAGACCGGAATTGCCGGCGTATTGCCGTCACTTTTAAGCATGTTTTTGGTTTGGCTTCTCATGTTATGTACGGCAACGGTGTTTATTTATAAATTTACCCACCCTAAAACAAGATCCCGCGATTATCCGACGCTTTTTCAGGCTGAGCTGGGGAGCAAGGGCAAATGGATCAGTGTTTTTGGTTATCTTGTAAATTATTACGGTATTCTGGTAGCTTATTTGACGGGCTCAGCCGCGATACTTGTAACCCTGGTGCCTCTTAATCTTACAGCCCAGATGTGGATGGTGGCTTTTTTTATCATTTTTACGGGGATGGCTCTTCTCGGGGCGGATAGAGCCAAAAATGCGAATGCCGTCATAATGGTAGCCATGATTGGGTCTTTTGCGGCGCTCCTCTTCATGGCGGGAAAGGATATTGACGTTAGCCGTTACGCCCATAAAGACTGGGGCCTGGTACCTTCTGTAATACCCATAATAATCGTTGCCTTTGCTTTTCATAACGTCGTGCCTTTTATATGCAGAAATCTCGGCGGCGACCAAAAAGCTTCATTTAAGGCGGTATTGCTGGGAAGCTCTATAGCAATGGTCATGAATATATTGTGGATGCTGGTGGTAGTGGGAGCCCTTCCTCTTGACGGACACGGAAAGGCGACTATACTTGGCGCCCTGCGGCATGATTACCCCGCTACGATTCCTCTGGCTTTGGCGCTCGGCTCCAGAATGATCACGGCTGTAGGAATGTTTTTCGCGCTCGCCGCCATAGCCACGTCGTATATTCCTACAAGCGTTGCCCTCAAGGGATTCATGAGAGGAATTTTAGCGCTTTACGTTAAAAAACCGAATAAATATGCAGTGCTCTTGCTTGCATTCGGGCCGCCTTTTCTGGTGGCCATGATATATCCCGGTATTTTTCTGAAAGCCGTGGACGTCGCGGGAGGCTTCGGCATACTGATAGTTTTCGGTATATTGCCGAGTTTTATCATGATAAAACTCGCAATGGGCAGGGGGAAACTCTTAAAAGTGATGGCCGCTATCATGATAATATGCTTTTCAGCGTTACTTGTCTGTGAAATAGCCCAGGAAGTAGGGGTGCTTAAATTGGACGCGTCAAAAGAATACTGGAAGCATAAAACGGAGGGGTAATATAAGGAACTTCTAACCTGGTTAGATTTGCCGGGTTCTGCGGAGTTCCATTTGCTTTATACTATTAATATGATATACTCTTTAATTAGAAGTAGAAGCAATGAAAGTTATAGGCATTATAATCGTAATCATTGCCTTATTTGTTATTCCTTCCTTTTCATTTGAGAGCTGGGACGGCAGCGTTATCAGCCTCCCCGAAGAGCTCGTGGTTTCGCTGGAAGACGAAGCCCGCATTGACGCCGAAGCGGAAACCTTAAACCTCTCCGAAGCGATTGAGATAGCCCTCGAGAAAAATCCGAATATCAATTCAATGATAAGAGCCCTCCAGCGCTCGCAATACCTGCACAGGGCGGCGTCCAAGGAATGGCTGCCCGTCATCAGCACCGACTATACTTTCATGGGTTTTCCCCGGATACCGGAGATGATATACAGCGAGGAGGAAACCTTCCCGATTACCGACAGCACATCCGTTTCCTGGGGAACCCACATAAAAATGCCTTTATACACCGCCGGGGCCCTCCGCTACAAGAAAACCATCGCGAGACTCGGGATAGATGTCTCCCGCATGCAGCTCCTCGAGGCAAAATCCGACCTCGTGCAGGAAGTTACCATAAACTACTTTGATATCCTGCGTTCAAAAAGATATCTCTCGGTGGTTGTCGAAAACCTTATCCGGTTCATAGAGCATGAAAAAATTACAAGGAAGTATTATAACGCCAAAACCGTGGCGAAAAACACGCTTCTTATGGTCCAGGTAAAAAGGGCAAACGCCCATCAGGACCTGATAGTAATACAGAAAGACCTTAAAATAGCCAGGGCCGCCCTTAACGTGAGCATGGGCATCGATATAGATTTGCAGTTCCGATTAGAAGACATCTCTTCATGCAGGAAAATATTTTTCTCCCCAAAAGAATGTTTCGATGCGGCGGCGAATTACAACCCTTCCCTCGTCGCGTTTTCTTATCTCAAGGAAAGCGCCGAGAGGGCGATCGATCTCGAAAAAACCGGGACACTGCCAAAGGTCTCGGCCGATTTCAGTTACTACAAGCACGGCAGGACCCCCGCCCTCGCCGGCGACGACTATATTACAAACGACCTCCTCATAGGAATGGTCGTCGCCGAGTGGAAGGTATTTGACTGGTTTAAAACGCGCGACCTCGTAAAAGCGAAAAAAAAAGAACTCGAGATGATAATCCAAAACCGCAGAACCGTCGGGGACAGGATATCTCTTGATATCCGCCGCTCGCACCTTACCATGCAGGCCGCGGAAAACCGGCTAAGGGTTGCCGAAAAAGAAATCGAACACGCGGAAGAAAATTACCGCATAGCGAGGCTCCGTTACGAGGAGCAGGTGGCCAAATCCACCGAAGTAAACGACGCGCTCGTACTCCTCCGGCGCGCGGGCTACAGC
>JBARPB010000060.1:0-12510 GCA_049642705.1 Candidatus Omnitrophota bacterium | reverse complement strand
GGCTTGGACTATCTCATCACCTTAGCATACAACCTTAGGTGGCGGATACTTAGTCTCTGCACCTGCCTTCTGCTCTGCAGAAAGATTGGCTCAGGATTGCCCAGCCTTTTATGAAAAAGGCGGGTTTCCCTGAATTCACCCGCTTTTACACCACAGATTTCTCAGTGGCGCTGCGTTTTACACAGTCTGGTCCGTTTGGCTGCTCCGGCATCTCCCCAGATTTAAAAAGATCGATATACTCTTTTAACCACGCTTTTATCTCGGTAAAAAGCCTTTTGTCGTTATAGCGAATGTGAATTAGACCAAAAGGCATTCTACGGTCTTTTTTGCCATACCTCTGTTTTCTTACATATGGTTTGGTAAATTGTGCCAGAGGTATTCTTGTTATTTTACTCCAATATCTTTTTAATTCAAGAATATTTTGGTCCTCAAAGGCATATAAATAAACCCGGATTCTATCTTCAGCTATTCCGCAAACTTCTCTTAAAAACCTCAAGAAAATTTTTATCATTCTTGGATCGCTGTTGGCAAGATCAACTATATCTCCTTCTTTCGCTCCCTCAGCCCAATATAACATTATTCCTGCAATTTTTAGTAACTCTTCGGTAAAATCAAGTTTTTCTTTTATAAAAAAGCGCGGTTTATATCTATCGTATGTTACATAATTTGCTTCTCTGCATCCTCTTCGTGGAATATTATTCTTTTTCATCACATTATAAACTGCCCAGAAAGAAAGTCCTAGTTCATCTGCAACTTCTTGAATTGTATGTTTTTCGTTTAAATATAAATTTGTTATTTTTTGTATATTCATTTCAAAACTGGAGCTAGCGGTCCGAATTGAACGGACGACATCCTCATTACAAGTGAGGTGCTCTACCAACTGAGCTACGCTAGCATCGTAACCGTTATCAACCCTTGACATCTTTGATGTCAAGGGTCTCTTTACAGCGCTTCCTGTATCGCTTGCGGCAGTTTTTCTAAAAGATCGCCGGCCATCATGCTGAACTGGCCCTTTTCCCTTGCTGCGATATCACCCGCAAGGCCGTGCAAGTACACGCCAATCACTGCTGCGCTATATGGATTAATCCCCTGGCCTACAAAACTCGCTACCATACCTGTCAGGACGTCGCCTGCGCCAGCCGTGCTCATCCCCGAGTTGCCGGTTCTGTTGGTGTACGCGCTGCTCTTTGAATCCGCCACAACGGTTCCGTGTCCTTTTAAAACGAGTATTACGCCGTATTTCTTCGCGAAGCCAAGGGCAATCTTTTCCCGGTTACGTCGAATCGCGCCGATATCTTTAGCAATAAGCTTCGACATCTCTCCCGGATGCGGCGTCAAAATAGTCGGGGCTTTTCGTTTTTTCAGCATATCGCAATTGCCAATGAGTGCAATTACTCCATCGGCGTCGAGCACAATCGGCTTTTGTATGCCTTTTAATAAATTCAAGACCAGTTTTTGAGTCTCTCTGTGCCGCGAGAGGCCTGGGCCGAGGGCGATTACATCTGTTTTTTCGGCGAAATTTATAATCTCTTTTTCAGCGGTCTGCGCAAGTGAGCCCTCCTTTGTCCCGGGAAGAGCGAGCGTCATCGCTTCGGTAAGCTTTACTTCCATAACTGCGTTCAGGCTCTCCGGTATGCCGCACGTTACAAGGCCGCTTCCCGAAAGAAGCGCCGCCTGTGAGGCAAGGTACGCGGCGCCTGTCATGCCTCGTGAGCCGGCCACCACAAAGACATGGCCGAAATCTCCCTTATGCGTATCCTCTTTCCTCGCCGGAATCTTTGATATATGTTCTTTTACCATTTTTTACCCCGTATTAAAATTGCGTTTGCAACCGCGTGGCCTTTGCAGTGCGCCATGCTTAGGATGACATCGTCGATTTTTTCTTTCGATTTCAGCTTCCTCGCGCTGCCGTGAAAACGGATATAAGGCCTGCCGCTTTTATCGTTCAGGATTTCTATGTCCTGCCAGTTATTTATGCTCGAGAGTTTGTCGCCGAACGCCTTGAGCACCGCTTCTTTGGCGGCGAATCGCGCAGCGAAATGCTGGTCCTGAAACCTGCGTTTCCTGGAGTAATCGATTTCGTTTTTGGTGAAAATCTTTCCCAGGAAATTCTCCCCCCACTTTTTCTTCGCTTTTTTAAAGCGGGCTATCTCTACAATGTCTATGCCGGTTCCCGCAATCATCGTATTAGCGCCTTCATCTCCTTTACCGCGCGCCGAAGGCCGACGAATACCGCACGCGCAACAATCGAATGGCCGATGTTGTACTCCTTGATTTCCCTAATTTTTGTTAATGGTTTTGTGTTCTTGTAGTGAAGACCGTGACCGGCGAAAACCTCAAGCCCTATTTTTTCTGCGAACGCCGCTGCGTTCTTTAAAGCGGCGAATTCGCGTTTGACCTCTTTTTTGTTTCTCGCGTTCGCGTACTCTCCCGTATGAAGCTCTACCATGCGCGCGCCTGCTTCCCGCGAGGCCTTGATCTGCCGCTTGTCGGGATCAATAAAAAGGCTGACCCCGATACCGGCTTTCTCCATCTTCCTAAGAACTCTTTTTACGCGGCCCCTCCGGGAATAAACATCCAGGCCGCCCTCGGTCGTAAGTTCCCTTCTTTTCTCCGGCACGAGAGTCGCCTGGCAGGGCTTAACATCAAGCGCTATCCCGACTATCTCGTCTTGGGCCGCCATTTCCAGGTTCAGTTTCACACTGAGCACTTCCTTTAGCCGGTATAAATCTCTATCCTGGATATGACGGCGATCTTCCCTTAGGTGGCATACGATCGAGTCTGCGCCTGCTGATTGACATAGGAGCGCGGCTTCCACCGGGTCGGGATAATCGATCTTTCTTGCCTCTCTTATCGTCGCTACATGGTCAATGTTAACGCCTAACCCGGGCATCATGGAGCTTTAATTTTTTTAACCGGTATAAAAATCTTTACATCGGTTTTTTGGACTGGTATCGTGTGCGAAATATTCTCAAGGCCCACGTCAAGCGTCTTGGTTTTCGTATACTCGCTTAAGTCGACGGGTTTTGTGTATATAAATTCCTTTTCCGATAGAATTTTCGCCGGCCCGAGAACCACTATGTATTCCGGCTCGATCCTGATGTTATCCTGCAGCAGCTTGTAACCGGGAGGCATCTCGCCCACGAAATTAGGCTGTATGATAAGTTTTTTCGAAATGTAATAGGACGATGTGAGGAATTTCTGCACGAGCGTCTTGCCCGAACCCTCCTGCGTTACCTCTCCGATATAAAGCCACGTTATAAGCGCCAGCACTAGCGCAAGAAGCTTCAGGCCTATGTTATTTAATAAAACTTTTTTTATCTTCATTTTTATTGCCCGGTGTTACTGCTTATCATCCTGGAGACAATTTTATTCCAGAAGTCGAATATTGATTTCCTGGATTTCTTCGGCCTGAAAATATTGGTTAACACGCGACCGAATTCCTTCTCGTCAAGGTGCCGCGTAAGCCGGCCGTTTACGGAAATCGATATATCGCCCGTCTCTTCGCTTACGATCACCACAACAGCGTCTGTCTCTTCGCTTAAGCCTATTGCCGCCCTGTGCCTTGTGCCGAGTGAACTCGAGACGTGCGGGTTCTGGGTAAGCGGGAAAAGGCATCCCGCCGCCACGACAATGGAACCCTGTATTATTGCTCCGCCGTCGTGCAATGGGGTATTCGGCGTAAATATCGTGTTTAAAAGCTCGCTTGTAACGATGCTATCCATCCTTATCCCGCTTTCTATATAGGGCTTGAGGCCTATTTCGCGCTCGATGGCGATAAGGGCGCCTATCCTCTTCTTTGACAGGATAAGCGCCGCTTTGACTATTTCGTCCAGCGTCTGCTGCTGGCTGGAGAACATGCCGAATTGCCCGATCCTTGCCAGGCCCCGCCTTAGTTCAGGCTGGAATATAATGAGAAACGCGATAACGGAAATCGTGAAAAGTTTTGTAAGTATCCAGTTGATGGTCTCGAGTCGGAGTTCTTTGGTTATAAGGAATATTATAACAATTATGATGATGCCCTTCAGGACCTGGACGGCGCGCGTGCCTTTTATAAATAAAAGGAGCATGTAAAGAACAAACCACAGTATCGCTATCTCTATAAGGAATTTGCAAAGTTCGATGTAGTTAAAAACCATGTCTATTTCTCCGCTTCTGCCGTTTTAACGGCATCGGACATCCTTGCCACCAGAGCCATCTCTTTGACATCGTGGACCCTTATGATATCCGCCCCTCCCCTTATGGCGAGGGCACATGTCGCGGCAGTGCCCATTAACCGGTCACCGACGGTTTTATTTAAAACCGTCCCTATGAAGGATTTTCTGGAGGTACCTATAAGTATCGGCTTATCAAGTACTTTCAGTTCTGAAAGCTGGTTTATTATGTTTAGATTATGGCAAACGGTCTTACCGAAGCCAAAGCCGGGGTCAACAATAATTCTATCAGGCGAAATACCGGCCTCAAGCGCTATATCTATCGATTCCCTTAAACTGTCGATAATTTCGGCCATAAGGTCGCCGTATACTGGATTATCCTGCATATCCCTTGGCGTGCCTTTTATATGCATGACGCAAACGGCCGCGCCTGATTCGGAAATTACCCCTGCCATTTTCGGATCGGCCTTGAGGCCCGTAATGTCATTTACGATAGCGGCGCCGCGGCGTATGGCCTCGCGGGCAACCTCGTGTTTTGAAGTATCAATGGATATGGGAACTTCTAACTCCCTGGATATCTTTTCTATTACGGGTACAGTCCGCTCCATCTCTTCGGGTACACTCACGCTTCTTGAGCCTGGCCGCGTGGATTCGCCGCCTATATCGATTATGTCGGCGCCGTCACGGACCATTTTACGTATCCGGCCAATGGCCGATTTTTCATCCATGAACTTTCCGGCGTCCGAAAACGAGTCGGGTGTCCTGTTCAGAACGCCCATGACATGCGTCCTTCTGCCGAGATCAAGCGAAAACCTGCCGCACTTTAGTTTATGCTTTTTTGCGCAGCTTGTTGCCAGAGCCATCTTTATTTTCCTTTCCGAGCCCCAAAAGTTCCTTTACCTCTATGTCGGTCATAACCTCTTTCTCTAAAAGTCTCTCAGCAAGAAGTTTTAATTTGCTCCTGTGCTCCAGAAGCGTTGTTCTCGCCTTTTCATAACACTCCTCGACGATGCGCTTGACTTCCTCGTCAATGACAAGGGCCGTCTCATCGCTATAATTTTTATCTTCGTGCATATCCCTCCCTAAAAAGATTTGCTCGTGCTGTATGCCATACGTTAAATGCCCCAGCTTATTACTCATGCCGTATTTCGTAACCATGGTCCGCACGAGCTTTGAAACTTTCGAAATGTCGTCCTGGGCACCTGTCGACAGCTGCTTGAAGACAATTTCTTCCGCTACCCTGCCGCCGAGTAATCCGATAATCTGCGCCAGCATCTGATTTTTTGTTAACCTGTATCTGTCTTTTTGGGGAGGCGCCAGTGTATATCCCAACGCCATCCCCCGCGAGATTATGGTTACCTTGTGCATCGGATCTGCGTCCGGAACGAGAAAAGAAAGAAGGGCATGCCCTGATTCGTGAAAGGCTATGATCTTTTTTTCGTCTTCCGGGATAACGCGCGATTTTCGCTGTGGGCCGGCTATTAATCGCTCGATCGATTCTTCCAAGTCATCTTGCATTACTGCTTGTTTATTTTTGCGTGCCGCCAGAAGCGCTGCTTCATTAATCAGGTTTGCTAAATCCGCTCCTGTGAAAGCAACTGTCTGTTTGGCAATCCTTCTCAAATCAGCATTTTTATCGAGCTTTATATGCCGCGCATGAACCTTTAATATGGCTTCTCTGCCGTTAATATCCGGCATGTCAACCACAATATGCCGGTCAAAGCGGCCGGGCCTTAAAAGCGCGGGGTCCAATACATCGGGCCTGTTGGTCGCCGCTATTAAAATTACGCCCGCCTGAGTGTCAAAACCGTCCATCTCAACCAGAAGTGCATTAAGCGTTTGCTCCCGCTCGTCGTGCCCCCCGCCTATACCTGCGAATCTCTGCCTGCCGACAGCGTCAATTTCATCCAGAAAGATAATGCAACCCTTTTTGGCAAGCTTTACACTTTTCTTTGCCTGCTCAAACAAATCCCTAACGCGCGAAGCGCCCACGCCCACGAACATCTCGACAAAATCGGAGCCCGAGATACTGAAGAACGGAACCTTGGCTTCTCCCGCAACTGCTTTTGCCAAAAGCGTCTTTCCTGTTCCGGGATGGCCTACGATAAGTATCCCCTTCGGCATCTTCCCGCCAAGGCGCTGGAATTTCTTCGGGTCTTTAAGAAACTCTATGACTTCTTTAAGTTCCTCTTTTGCCTCGTCTACGCCGGCGACGTCGTCAAAGGTAACACGCAGGTGTTCTTCGGTGGCAAGTTTGGCGCGGGATTTGCCGAATGAAAAAATCCTTCCGCCTCCTTGAGCCGCGCCGCGGTAAATAAAAAACCACAAGAATAGTATGAAAAGGAGCATCGGGCCGAGAGAGTAGAAAAGATTCGCGAAGAAGGTCCGGGGGGGCTTGATATCGAATGTCTTTACATTTTCTCTGAGAAGCGCCAAAAGCGCAGGGTCGTCTTCCAGCACGTTAACGATATACCCTCGGCCGTCGGCAAGCTTACCTTGTACCCTTGCGTCCGTTTTAACGGCGGAGATGATGTTCTCCTTCGCGCGGTTCTGCTTCAGCATATCGTAAAACTCTTTGTAGGAAATCTCCTCCGGCGGTTTTTCAAATGTCACGGACGCCCACTGGACGAGATAGGTAACGCCGAAAATCACAAGGAGCAAGAGAATGAAGTTCCTGCCGTTCGGCGATGGCTTCTTTTGGTCCTTTTTTTGCGGAAGTTTCGGATTTTCCATATTAGCCCAATATTATAGCATATTATTTACTGAAAATCAATCTATCGCGAGTTTTTTGTACCCTAACCCCTCCCGGAAGGTCCAGGGATTTCCCTTTTTGTTTCGTTCTTAGGAAATCGTCGATATCTTTCCAGTGCCGGTATGTTAGCTTTTTGATATTCCCTCCGGAGACGCCCAGCGCCTCCCTTACGATTTCCTTGCGTAACGCCCTTGGCTGTAAAAGAATATCGCAAAGTTCGATGTAGGAGAGGCGCTTGCCGCTTTTAATGACTGCCTTCCTTCTCCTTTTCTCCCACTCTATGAATTCAAAATCCTCGCGCAGCGACTCTGCCAGGTTAGAAAGGGCCCTCTTTATGCGCGGGTTAACCTTCGCAAGATACGGGAGCACCTTATTCCTCACCCTGTTTCTCAAAAACCGCTCTTCGGTATTCGTGCTGTCGATCCGGAAGGCGATCTTTCTTTTTTTCAAGAATTTCAGGATATCCTTCTTTTCTACCTCGAGCAGCGGCCTTATAAATTTCAGTTTTCCTTCGCTTCTTACGGGGTGTATTCCGACGACGCCTTTAAGCGACGCGCCCTTTATTATGCGCATCATAACCGTCTCTGCCTGGTCGTCCAGGGTGTGGGCCGTCGCGACGGCATTTGCCCTTAGTTTTCTTGCCGCTTTTTTGAAAAAGTCGTATCTCTTTTCCCTTAAGCCTTCTTCTGGGGAAAGTTTTGATTTGACCTTTTTTGATTTTAATTTTTTAAACGTTGCTTTTAAGCCGAGTTTCTCTGCAAGTTTTTTTACAAATTGCGCATCACCGCGGGACTCCCGGCCCCTTACGCCGTGGTCCATGTGTGCGATGTATAGTTTTATGCCGAGCCGGTTCTTCAGACTGTTTAAAATATGCAGTAGAAATACAGAGTCCGGTCCCCCGGAAACACCGACGAGCACCCCCTCGCCTTTTCCGGTCATTCGGTAGCGGCTTATGGTATCACGAATCTTTAAAGTTCAGTCCATATCGCGGGAGAGGTTTTTATATTTTTATGTGTGGTAGCGGGGGAGAGATTCGAACTCTCGACACTGCGGGTATGAGCCGCATGCTCTAACCAACTGAGCTACCCCGCCGTCATCCTTGAATTTCTGCTTGCTCGGCGTTGTCCGCGGACCGCCACGTAAAAATAACTATAGCGTATAGCGACTATTTTGTCAAGTGTGTACGCGGGAATTCGCTCGAGACATAAGTCGCGCCGGTTTCGTCGATGATGAAGCACTCGGTGTCGTCTATGCCCTCGATTACCGAAAGCCCTTCGCGCGGTTCCAGCACGTAGAGCGCAGTTGCTAAGCCGTCCGCCCTCATGCAAGTTTCGGCTATTACCGTTACGCTTTTAAATTTCTTCTCGACCGGCCTCCCTGTTCGCGGGTCGATTATATGGGTGCCCCTTTCGTAAGCGGCCGAGGTTGCAATGCCTTTGTCGCACACCGAGAGCGTGGCTATGACGCTACGCCGGTCCTTGGGGTCCCTTATGCCTATTTTGTATTCTCCCATACAATACATGTCCCCGCCGGCGTTTATGAGGGCGCGCTTTACGCCATGTTCTTTTAAAACCTTGATTCCCTCATCAACAATAAACCCCTTGGCTATGCCCCCAAGATTTATTTTACCGCCGCCTTCAAACTTAACATCAAAAGCGCCGTTTGTCAGTTTCTTCAACTGCTCCGATTCTTTTAGCACTTTCTGAGTCGCAGGCCCGGGCAAAGTCCTCGGCGAAGCGGCTAGCTTTTTCATCCGGCTGATTGCGTTGTCTATCGCCTCTCCCGCTAACTTTTTATTAAGGCCTCCCCTTACCTCCACGCGAACGAAAGTATCCATAAGGGGGATATTTTTTGAGCAGGAAGTATCCCTGGAACATCCCGAAGATAATAAGAGGAATGAAATAGGGATGAGGAATGATTTCGCAAACGAAATCTTTGCTAATCTGCGCATTAGAAAAGTCCGACTGCTTTTTCCTCTTCGTCGATATCAATCTTCGTGCCGCGCGGGACCTTCGGCAGTCCCGGCAGCGTTTTTATGTCGGAGGAGTACGCTGTTATGTGGCCGGCGCCATTATGGACCTCGAGGTCTTCAACAGGAAATTTGAAACCGTGGGGCCTTCCAATTCTTTTCGGGTTGTGCGAGATCGAAAGGTGCGTTTTGGCCACGCATACAGGTAGGTTATCCAGTTTCAGTTTCTTGAAAGCGAGCGCTTTTTTGCTCGCCTCCTCCGAAAATACCACCTCTTTAGCGCCGTAAATCGTCTTTGCGATTCTCCTTATCTTATCCTTTATCGGGATGTCAAGCGGATAAAGAAATTTGAAACCGGATTTTTCCTTGCAGGAGCGCATTATGGATTCGGCGAGTTCTATCGCACCCTGGCCGCCGGTTGTAAACGCGTCGCTTACGACAACGCCCGAGACGCCGAGGCCCTGGGCCCTGCGCGATATCGCATGAACCTCTTTATCGGTATCCTCCGGGAAGCGGTTTATGCACACGACGACCGGCACTCCGAAAGTGTGGAGGTTTTCGGCGTGCTTTTCCAGGTTCGAGAGGCCCCGTTCCACCGCCGATACATTTTCCCGCGAAAGCTCGCGCAGCAATCTTCTAGTCGCGTTTACGTCAAAATCGCCGCTATGGGCCTTAAAGGCACGCGCCGAGCACACAATAACGCAAGCATCGGGCTTGAGGCCGCTTATCCTGCATTTTATGTCGAAAAATTTCTCCGCCCCCATGTCGGTGCCGAACCCGGTCTCCGTGACGACGTAGTCACAAAGGCCTAACGCGATCCTATCCGCGATGAGCGAACTCGAACCGAGCGAAGTATTTCCGAACGACCCCGCGTGCATAAAACACGGGGTATGCTCCGTTGTCTGGAGCAGGTTCGGCTTCAGGGCGTCTTTTAGAAGCAGCGTCATTGCGCCGGCAACCTTGATATCCTCGCACGTCACAGGCTTCCCCTTTATCGTGAAAGCGACTATGGTCCTCCCTATGCGCTCCCTTAAATCTTTCACGCCTTCGGCCAGCGTCAAAATCTCCATGAGCTCGCTTGCCGGAGCGATTTTAAAGCCGGTTTTTCGCGAAATGCCGTCGGTTTTTGAACCGAGCCCCGTATTAATCACTCTTAAAGAGCGGTCGTTTGTATCGATTGCCCGCGTCCACGTAATCGATGCCGGATCTATGTTCATGGGGTTTCCCCTGAAAATGGAGTTATCCAGGTAAGCGGCGCACAGGTTGTGCGCGGACATGACCGCGTGGGTATCGCCCGTTAAGTGGAGGTTGGCATCTTCCGAGGGAAAAACCTGTGATAATCCCGCGCCGGTGCCCGTCCCTTTTATGCCGAAAATACCGCCTAAATGCGGCTGCATAATGCACGAAATCGCTTTTTTTCTAAGCCGCCTAAATGCCATAGAGAGCGCTATTGCGGTCAGTGTTTTTCCTTCGCCGAATGGCGTCGGCGTAACCGAAGTAAGAAGAACGTATTTCCCCTTTTTTTCCTTCCTCATTCCTTTTAATATATCCAGCGATATCTTTGCCTTGTACGGGCCGTATAGCTCAAGATACTTCTTCCTTATTCCAGCTGACATTGCTATCTCTTCGATAGGTTTTAACTTCGGTTCCTGCGATTTTTTCCTTCCGCGCTGCCCCTTTTTCATGTATTTTCTCCTCTTTTGCGAGTGGTGGTGTTAAGAGAATATAAGTTTACTTATTTACCAGTCGTTTTATTATAGTGTATAACAATGGGCTTGTCAACACCTCAAATTAAAATTTAGCGATCGGCATCTGTCAGCAGGTGCCGATCGAACTTACGCAACCATTCGTTTAACGGGGTTGAAGGAGCGGCGGTGGATGGGTGAGGGGCCGTGCTTTAGGATAAGCCGCATATGCTCTCTCGTGCCGTAGCCCTTGTGGCGGGAGAAGCCGTATTCGGGAAATCTTTCGTGGTACTTGAGCATTATCTTATCGCGCGTAACCTTGGCTATTATCGAGGCGCAGGCTATGGAAAGGCTCTTCGAGTCGCCGCCCGTAATGTGCTTCTTTTCGCACGGCGCGCTGAAATCGATACGTCCGTCGACAAGCAGAAAGCCAGGCCTTAGGTTTAAGTCTCTCAGGGCTTGCCGCATCGCCCTTTTCGTCGCGTTGTGTATGTTTATTTTGTCTATGATTTTCTCGTTTACGATTCCGATTCCGACCAGGGCTTTTTTAAGAATTTCCCCGTAGGCAAAAAGGCGCATCCTGGGGGTAAGTTTTTTTGAGTCGTCTATCCTGTGTTTGAAGCGGGTATTTCTCAAGCAGAGCGCGCAGGCTACCACGGGGCCCGCCAGCGGGCCGCGGCCGGCCTCGTCTATGCCTGCGATATTTTTATACCCGGCTTTACGCGCCTTCCGTTCGTGGTAAAGCATCCGCCTTTGGCGATGGCGTTTGACTTTCAATTCTTTCCTCAACTTTAGACTTCTTGCCTTTCCGTTTTCTGAGATAATACAGCTTCGCACGCCTCACAGCGCCTTTCTTCTTTACCTCTACCTTTTCAATAAAAGGCGAACGGAGAGTGAACGTCCTTTCCACCCCCTCTCCGTAAGAGACCCGGCGTACCGTAAACGTGGCGCCGCTCCCTGAACCCTTTCTTCTTATAACGACGCCCTCGAAACCCTGAAGCCTGGTCTTTCCTTCTTCCTTTATTTTGACGTAAACAAGCACCGTATCGCCAACATTGAATTTTGAAACTTCCTGTTTTATTTTTTCCATAGCAAGTCTCCCCTTGTTTCTTTCGTTTTTCTTAAGGACGCTTTTTTGCGCCAGCGCCTAATCGCGTCGTGATTTCCACTTAACAGGATACCGGGGACTTTCATTCCCAGGAAATGGCGCGGCCGCGTATACTGCGGGTACTCAAGCAAACTGTTTTCGAATGATTCGCATTCCAATGACGAACTGTCGCCCAAAACCCCGGGTATCAATCTCATCACCGTATCCAGGAGGACCATCGCAGGTATCTCGCCCCCGGTCATTATGTAATCCCCTATTGATATTTCATCCGTAACGAACGACCTGACCCGCTCGTCAACCCCTTCGTAATGTCCGCATATAAATATGATATGTCTCGATTTCGAAAATTTTTTCGCTAACTTTTGATTAAACCACTGACCCTTGGGCGTCAACAAAACAATTTTTGTGCCCTTCGCGATCCCTTTGTTACCTCTTAGTTTTTTAACCCTTTGCTCGCCCAGTATGCTCACCAGGGCCTCGTATATCGGCTCTATCTTCATAACCATACCGGAGCCGCCGCCGTACGGCTTATCATCGGCTGTCTTGTGTCTGTCATAAGTCCATCCTCTTAAATTATGTACTACTACTTTGATTTTTCTCTTTTTTTGCGCAATCTTAAGCATGGACTCACCAAGGACGTTCTCGAACATTTTAGGAAACAGGGTAAGAATATCTATTTTCATTTTGATTTTTGGATTTTGATTTTTTCCTTCTTCAACAGGCTGCGCACCGTAACCGAGGGCCTGGCGCCGTTTTTCAGCCAGTAAAGCGCCTTCTCCCTGTCGATCTTTACGGAGGCCGGGTTTTTCTTGGGGTCATAATACCCTATTTCTTCTATGAAA
>JBARPB010000059.1:0-6873 GCA_049642705.1 Candidatus Omnitrophota bacterium | reverse complement strand
GCCGAAGAGACCTGTCCCCATCGTGCCCGAATCTGCTTTTAACAACCCTACGAGTAACTTTGCCAGTGTCGTCTTGCCCGAACCTGACTCGCCTACAACACCGAGCGTCTTTGCCTCTTTTATTTCCAGATTTACATTATGGACGGCCTGTATGTAGCCGGCCACCTTCCTGAAAATACCTTTTTCTACGGCGAATTTTTTGCTTAAGTTTTTAACGTTAATAACTATGGGGACAGGTCTTTCATCAGGTGGGTATAGTGTCGGGTCAAGACCTGTCCCCATACGAGGCACCGCATCGAGAAGTTTTTTCGTATAATCGGCTTTGGGCGAGGAAAGGACCGCGTCTTTTGGGCCCCTTTCCACTATCTCTCCTTCTTTCATGACGAGGACTCTATCGGCGACTTTATCTATAATTCCGAAATCGTGCGTGATAAAAAGAACCGACATGCCTAATTCTTTCTTCAAGCTTAGTATGAGGTCCAAAATTTCCGCCTGTATTGTCACGTCTAAAGCGGTTGTCGGCTCGTCGGCGATTAAAAGTCCCGGCGAAAGCCCGAGCGCCATCGCAATCATGGCTCGCTGCCTCTGGCCTCCGGAGAGAAGGTGCGGATATGAATCATATATTCTTTGCGGGTCTTCGATTTTTACTTTTTCCAGCAGGGCGAGCGTTTTTTCCTTGGCGTCTTTTTTCGTAATTTTATCGCGCACCATGACCGCCTCGTCAATCTGTTCCCCCACCCGCAAAACCGGGTTCAAGCAGGTGAACGGCTCCTGAAAAATCATGGCTATTCTGGAATTTCTCGCAATCTCGCCGCTTTGGACACAATCTGTTTTCGGAAGTAGGTTCATTACAGAAAGCGCCGTAACCGTCTTGCCGCTTCCCGATTCGCCGACCAGGCCCAGCACTTCGTTTTCGCTTATCGCGAAATCGATCCCGTCTACGGCTTTTACTGTCTCGTTGTCGTGTCTAAAGTGAATCTTTAATTTTTTTACGTTTAGTATCATAACTTCTTCGGGTTAAGTAAATCCCTCAAACCCTCCCCCAGCAAATTAAACGCGAGCACCGTAATTAGAATCGCAAGCCCGGGGAAAAGAATTACCCACCAGCCGATTCCGAGAACCGCCTTCCCTTCCATCAGGATATTACCCCAGCTCGGGTCCGGCGGCTGGACGCCGAGGCCAAGAAAGCTTAAGCCCGCTTCCGTAAGCACTGCGCCCGCGACACCGAAGACAAAACTTACAAGAACAGGGCCTATGCCGTTCGGTATCAGGTGCTTTGTTATTATGAAAAAATTGCTTGCGCCAAGCGCTCTTGAAGCGGAAACGTAATCGCGCGTCTTCAAGCTTAAAATTTCAACCCTTATGAGCCGCGCCATGCCCATCCAGCTGGTAAGGCCGATTATAATCATTATGTTGAAAATGCTGGGCCCCACTACCGCGATAACCGCTAAAATCAGAAAGAAAGCCGGGAAACAGAGCATCACGTCGGCAAAGCGCATTATTACCGAATCGATTTTTCCGCCGAAATAGCCCGCTACCGAACCGAAAAAAACGCCTATAACCGCCGCGAGACCAACCGCTACAAAACCTATCAAGAGTGCTATGCGCGAGGCGTATATCATCCTCGCGAAAAGGTCCCTTCCCAACGAATCCGTGCCTAAGGGGTGCTCCAAAGATGGCCGAAGCAGCGCATCCTCTATGTTTATGTAAGTGGGGTCATACTTCGTGATTTGCGGAGCAAAGGTTGCGATGAGAATAAGCAAAAGTATTGTTCCTGCCCCGAATAGAGTTAACCTGTTTCTAAAAAGTTTTTTCATCCTTTATACCTTATCCTTGGATCCACATACACATAAGCAATATCCGCGATCAAGTTACCCGCAAGCGTAAGAAGCGCGCTTACGACGAGGCCCGCCATTACAACGTTGTAATCGCGCGTAAAAACCGCCTCTACCATGAGCCGCCCCATCCCTGGTATGCTGAAAATCGTCTCCAGGATCACGCTTCCCGATATAAGGGCCGGGATTGAAAGCCCCAGTATGGTGATTATAGGTAAGAGGGCGTTTCGCAAAGCGTGTTTGTATATAATCGTTTTTTCCGGAAGGCCCTTTGCCCTTGCGGTCCTTATGTAATCCTGCGAAAGTGTGCCGAGCATGCTCTGGCGTATGTATCTCGAAAGGCCGGCAAGGCCCCCTATGCTCGCGACGCTTACGGGCAATATTAAATGGCGGAGGAGATCGACTGCTTTGTGCGAAAAGGCTAAATTTTCGAAATCCAGGGATACTATCCCCGAGACGGGTAAAACGCCGAGCCTTACGCCAAGAAACGACATGAGAAGAAGCGCAAGCCAGAAGCTCGGCGCCGCAAAACCGATAAATACGAAAATCGTCGTAACCTTGTCGAAAAAAGAGCCGCGCTTTACGGCGCTCTTTATGCCGATGGGTATCGAGAAAATAAAGATTGTGAGCATGGCGAGGGTATTAATCAAAATCGTTACGGGCAGCCGCTCAAGAATCTTGTCGATGACGGGCCTGTTATCGACGAAACTCCTTCCGAAATCAAGCCGCGCGATTTTTCTTATCCAGTTGAAATACTGGACGTACAGCGGTTTATCGAGGCCGTAAATTCGTTCCAATTTTTCCCGCGCCTCGTACTCGATTTTTGGGTTTAACCGGAGCATCAAATCCGTCGGCTTCCCCGGCGCGAGGTGGATTACAGCGAAGGAGATTATGGTTATGCCCAGGAGAATCGGTATTATCTGTAGTAAGCGGCGAATTATGTAGTTAATCATATTTAATACCTATACCGTTGTTTACCCTTCGGTACCCACCAGTCGATAAAATTATACGTTATCCCGATCGGCGAGGGTTCGATGCCCTGAAACCTTCTGTCGACCGCCACCAACGCGTCGGGTATATACAAAAACATGTACGGCTGGTCGTCGTAAAGGATTTGGTGGATTTTGCGATAAATCTTCTTTCTTTCTTCCCTGTCAAACGTGCGCCTTCCTTCGATAAGAAGGCGGTCTATTTCAGGATTTGAATAACCTATGAAATTAAACTCGCCCTTTCTTGTTTTCGACGAGTGAAAAATATCGAAACAATCCGGTTCCCTGCCGAGCCCCCAGCCGAGTATTATGGCCTCGAACCTTTTCTTATCCACAAACTCATTTATAAAAACTGACCACTCCAAAACCCTTATATTTACCTTTATGCCTATATCCTTAAGGCGGCGCTGTATAATTTCAGCTGTCATGCGGCGCGTATCGTTTCCCTGGTTGGTGAGGATTGTGAATTCGAATCTCTCGCCGTCTTTGTCAAGCCAGCCGTCGGCATCTCTATCCTGCCAGAGCGCTTTCCTCAACATGGCTTTTGCTTTTTGCGGATCAAAGGGGTACGCTTTTACCGACGGATTGAAAGCCCATGATTCGGGAACAAATTGGCCCGTCGCGATTCTCCCCTCGCCAAGAAGGACCCCGTCTATTATCTCTTTTTTGTTGACGGCATAATTTAACGCCCGGCGCACCCTCTTGTCCTTGAATTTTTCGTTCTTAAGATTATAGGCCATAAACGTATAGACAAACATGGGGTATTTGAATTTTTGAAAACGTTTTTTAAAAAATGGCGCGTCGGTCTGCCGCGTGTATTGTAGCGGCGTAAGGCCCATGGAATCGATGCCGAGGGTCTGTAATTCCAGGAACATTGTCGCCGTATCCGGTATTACCCTGTAGATATACCTGTCTATGTAAGGGCGGTGCTCGAAATACCCGTGGTTGGACACAAGGTCGATTCTTTCGCCGGTTTTCCATCTCTTGAATTTGTAGGGGCCCGTACCTACGGGATTTCGCGCAAAGTCGGTGGTGAGGAGGTCCTGTCCTTCCAGTATATGCTTCGGCATTATCGGCATACCCCAGCTTGTCAAGCCGGGCGCAAACGGCTCTTTATAAATTACTTTTACCGTGTAGCGGTCTACCACCTCGACGGTTTTAATCATTTTAAAATCGCCGCTATATGGGGTCGGGACTTCCGGGTTTATAAGGCATTCGTAAGTGAATTTTACGTCTTCTGCGGTAAAGGGGCGTCCGTCGTGCCATCTTACGCCTTTTCTTAAATGAAAGACGATTACAAGGCCTTCTTCTTCTATGTCCCAGGATTCGGCGAGGTCGCCTACAAGTTCCACGTTCTTGTCGTATTTGACGAGTCCGTTAAAAACGAGCGCCACTATATAGGAGGAGGGGCTATCCGAGGCCAATATAGGGACCAGCGTGCGCGCGTCACCGATCTGTCCGGTCACGAACGCGTCGCCATAATTCCGTTCCCGGAACGGAACACTTTCCGTTCCGGGAACGGAATCGGTTAATAAAAAAAATACCGCTACTGCGAATAGTAACGGTATAAGCAAGCGCCTTTTACTGCTGCGGCGGTTTCTCGGGTATTTCAACTGGAACGCCCTTTCCGCCCCGAAGATCGATCAAGCTTCTTCCCCTTCTTGAGGTCATTATGCCCAATACAAGGCAGGTTATCAGGAAAAGGCAGGCCGCGACGACTGTCGCCCTTGTCAGGAAAACGGATACCTTCGTTCCGAAAATGGTCTGCGACGAATCCATGCCGCCGAAGGTCTCGCTTAAGCCACCACCCCTTCCCGCCTGTAAAAGTATCACGGCGATTAAAAGCAAACACGTGGTTACGTGAACAGCGATAACTAAACCGTATAACATGCTATTTCTCCTTTGCAACCTGCGAAGTTTTCTTCACTATATCTACAAAAGAGTCCGCTTTAAGTGAAGCCCCGCCTACAAGCGCGCCGTCTATGTCTTTCTCTTTTATGAGGCTTTCGATATTGGCGGGTTTTACGCTTCCGCCGTATTGGATACGTATCTCTTCTGATATTTTCTTTTCGTATTTTTTCGCCAAGAGCTCCCTTATAAACTTATGCACCTCTTCTGCCTCGTCCGGCGTGGCGTTTTTGCCGGTGCCGATGGCCCAAACCGGCTCATAGGCAATGACCATGTTCAGAATTTCCTTTTCGCCCACGTTCAAGAGGCCTCCTTCCACGTGGTCCCGCACTACGTCAAAGGTCTTACCCGCTTCCCTTTCCTCGAGTTTCTCGCCCACGCACATTATGGGAAAAAGGCCCGCTTTCAAAGCGCTTTTTACCTTTTTATTTACAGTTTCATTGGTTTCGCCGAAATAGGCCCTTCGTTCCGAATGGCCTATTATCACGTACTTGCAGCCGACGGCTTTTAGCATCTTCGGCGAGACCTCTCCTGTAAACGCGCCCTCTTCCTCCCAGAACACGTTCTGGCTGCCGAGCGATATATTCGTATCGTTCGTAACGTCCTTTATGTCCGTTAGAGAGGTAAAAGGCGGGCAGAGAACGATCTCGACGTTATCTATATTGAATAAATCCCTTTTGATGGCGTTTGAGAGGGCAATGGACTCCTCTGTGGTCTTGTGCATCTTCCAGTTGCCGGCTATTATAGGTTTTCGCATTATTTATCCTGTAATGCCGCTATACCCGGAAGCTGCTTCCCTTCCAAGTATTCCAGCGATGCGCCGCCGCCGGTCGATATATGGCTCATCCTTTTTCCGAGCCCGAGCTGGTTTATCGCCGCGGCCGTATCGCCGCCTCCTATAACGGTCGTCGCGTTAAGGCGCGATATGAACTTGGCGATCTGGGCTGTGCCCTTTCGGAAAGGTCTCAACTCGAAATAGCCGAGCGGGCCGTTCCATACTATGGTCCTGGCGTCCTTAAGGGTGTTTTTGAATTTTTTAATTGTTCTCGGCCCTATATCAAGGCCTATCCACCCGTCCGGGATATGTTCGGTGACAACCCTTACCAGCGTGTTGGCCGTTATGGCCCTGGCAATCACGTGGTCTTCGGGAAGGAATATGCTTACGTTGCTATCCCTTGCCTTTCTGAAAATATCCGAAGCGACATTAATTTTGTCTTCCTCCAGACGGGAGTTGCCGATACCTTTCAGGCGCGATTTTAAAAAAGTATACGCCATCGCACCGCCGATTAAAAGGTAATCTATACTTTTAAGCATATTCTCTATGACGGCCATCTTATCCGAGACCTTCGCCCCGCCGAGGATTAAGGCGAAAGGTTTTTCGGGGCTGTGAAGGACCCTGTCGAAATAATTTACCTCTTTTTCCACCAAAAACCCCATGGCGCTCGGCAGAAATTTCGTGACCCCCTCCGTGGATGCGTGAGGCCTGTGACAGGTCCCGAAAGCGTCGTTGATAAACACGTCACCCAGTTTCGCCAGTGCCCCGGCAAATTCGGGGTCGTTCTTGGTCTCCCCCTTATGGAACCTCAGGTTCTCCAAGAGCACTACGTCGCCGTCTTTCATGCTTCCAACTGCGCTTTCTACTTCCGGGCCAATACAATCTTTTAACATCTTTACGTTGCTGCCAAGCAACCTGGAAAGGCGTCTCGCGCACGGCGCAAGGCTCATCTGGAGCTTTGCCTCGCCCTTCGGCCTTCCGAGATGGCTCATCAGTATCACTTTTGCCGGTGCGTTAAGCGCGTATTTTATAGTGGGAAGGGAGCTTTTAATCCGCGTATCGTCTGTTATGCGCTGTTTTTCGTCGAGCGGCACGTTGAAATCCACGCGCATGAGAACCCTCTTACCCTTTATATCCATGTCCTTTATCGTTTTTTTCATCGGCCCTCCCTTATATAGCGTTATTAAAGTATATAGTATACTTGTATTTTGGGCCAAAGTCAATGGCACGCATATGATATGTCAAGCACATTTAGAAATGTCCGGTTCTTACCAAAGTAGAAATGTCCTATTTTCGTAGTAGTAGCCCTTTTTCTTTTTGGACGACTTTTTCTTTTTGTGAATATCTGTTAATAAGTGGATATCTG
>JBARPB010000058.1:0-1625 GCA_049642705.1 Candidatus Omnitrophota bacterium | reverse complement strand
CGCCTGGAACGCTCAATTCATGGTAGGGCGTAACTATGAGGAACTTAGAGAATCGGGAGCTATTTCGGAATCAGAGGCGGATACGAAGATAAAGACTGCTTATGAGCAGCTTCTTAGAAAGTATCCTAATTGTTCAGCGGCCAAGCCTGCCATGGATTGGCTAAGTCGCCATAACTAAAGGAGAAAGAAGATGAAGGCAAAGTTCTTAGCTGTTGTCTTGATTTTAAGCGCATTGTTTGTCACTGCCAACCAAAGCTATGCATGTCCTCCCCCTAATCAAGATCCAGTAGCAATCTTGACGGCGGACCCAGAATATGTAATGAAAGATGTGAATGTAACGCTTGATGGGAGTGGTTCTTATGATCCTGATGGCGATATTGAGAAGTATGAATGGGACTGGGATTATGACCCTTGCGTTGGTTTTGATTGCAATTATTCGGAAACCGAGAATGACCCTGGAGATGACTTTGATGGCATTACTACGCACAAATATAGCACTGCAGGGACCTACACCGTAGCGTTGAGAGTTACCGACGACGACAATAGCAAAGATACCGATACCTGTATGGTCTATGTCAATGTCAAAATTTTTGTGCCGAATGACGTAAATACCATTCAAGAGGCAATAGTTGATGCTAATGATGGAATTAGTACCATCGTGGTCTCTGAGGGTACGTACTATGAGAATATAGACTTTAAGGGCAAGGGAATTACTGTGACCAGTACCGACCCGAACAGTCCTGACGTGGTGGCTGCAACTATCATTACTGATGACCCATGTGACCCGAATGTACATGTTGTTACATTTAAAACTTCCGAGGATGCCAATTCCGTGCTCATAGGATTTACAATAACAGACGGAGACGCCGATGGTTCAGGTGACGAGGCTTGCGGCGGCGGAATATATTGCGATAATGCATCGCCTACAGTCAGAAACTGCGTGATTAGAGACAATAAGGCGGCCTGGTCCGTCGATAATGGTGGTGGGGGTGGGATGTACAACGACAACAATTCCAACCCGAGTATAATTAACTGTGTCTTCAGTAGGAACATGGCGAGTAGCACTGCACCTCAGACACCACTTGGTTATGGCGGTGGGATTTATAACAAAGAATCCAGCCCAGATGTAATAAACTGCATCTTCTGGGGCAACTTCGCTTCCCACATCGGGGGCGGCATGTACAATGAAGGTCTTTCCTCTCCGAGGGTAATTAACTGCGTCTTCGCCGACAATTACGCCGCATCTGCGGGTGGCGGGATGGCCAACGTGTACGATATTGACTCCCCCTCTCCGACAGTCACGAATTGCACGTTCAGCGGAAACTATGGTGGGACCGGTGGTGGAATGTTCAATTCTGGTTCCAATGCGGAAGTGACCAACTGCATTTTCTGGGGCAATTATGGATTTGACCACGAAATATCGCCTACTGAAGACATAAACGTAAGCTTCAGTGATGTAGAGGGTGGCTACGATGGTGTCAGCAATATCGACAGCGACCCCAATTTCGTGGATGCAGTCAATCCTGCAGGGCCGGATTTTGTGTTCAGCACGTGGGATGACGGTCTGCGTATTATGGCCTATAGCCCCTGCGTTGATGCTGCTGACGGCAATGACGCACCTGAAA
>JBARPB010000057.1:0-3399 GCA_049642705.1 Candidatus Omnitrophota bacterium | reverse complement strand
ATATGCGTTGGTAAATGGGGAATTTACCAACGCCCAAATAGCATATACTGAGATATTTTTAGGGGGAATCGGCCGAATAGAGATTAGTTTATTTGATACAGGGTCCCCCGCTAAATCTATCAGGCCTTCGATTCGCCAAACACCTCTACTTGATCTTATATAACTTGCTATGATCTGAGGAATTCCACATTGGGTGCCATAACGGGGATTGCGAATTTCGGTCGCATTAATGCCCATCCAATAATGGTCAGGCAATTTAGTAATATTAATATCTACTTTTTTTTGTTTCTTACCCCTGGTAAAGGTTTCAAAGCTGGCATATCCTTTCACTGCACCAGGAAATTTCTCTTTTCTCACAGACTTATCAAAATCTTTATACTCTATTCCTCTGCCAATTATTGCATATTCTTGGAATTTAGGGTATTCCCTGCAATAGTCCCATATCTCTTTTAGTTCCAGAATTCGTAAATCGTAGTTTTCGGCTTTATAAAATATGTCTTTGTTGACTAATTCCTCATCGGCCTGATAGGTATTTTTGAAATTTTCAAGATTCGCTTTGGTTATATTCAAATAATTAATTCTCTTTTTAGATTTAATTTTACGGCCTAATAATACAGTGGACAAATGTCCAGCTTTGGCAAAGACATTATCAGGTAAATTACAGATAGTTCTTAATTCAAAATCGTCTAAAATAAGTCTTCTCAATTCTGCAAGATTTTTTCTGTGTAGAAACCCTTGAGGTAAAATAATTCCGAAGACAGAATTAGCTGGCAAATAGGGTAACGTTTTTGCCAGAATTTCTGATGCTTTATTGCCGGTTGTAATCGCATTGCCATATATTTGCTTTTCTTTCAGGGAAAAGTTTTCAAAGGGTGGATTACAAAATAGAAACGTGGCTTTTCGAGCTGCCTTTTTCAAAATATCGTCTTCATAAATATCTGAATGTTGGATATTCCATCCGTTGGGATTTGGAATATCAGCCAAAGTAAGTGCCAAGCGGGCAATTTCTTCGGCAAAGCTATCTTTATCAATCCCAATTAAATGTTCCTTAAGGTATTTATGTCTATCTTCTTCTTTACCCCTATAAACAAGAGGAGAACTTAATAATTTTGCTCCAGCAGTCAAAAATGGCGCATGTCCACAAGCCGGCTCAAGAATAATTCTATTTTCTTGTGGAATGGCTTCAATCCAATCAATAAGCTCCCAGACTATATAATTAACGAGCCAAGAAGGTGTTGCATGAGTCCCCAGAACCTTTCTGGTTTCCTTATTTGTAAGGGTATTTTCGTAAACATAAGCCAGTGATTCGATAGTAAGATGGGCAAAACTTGATACTGGTTCTACAATTTCCTTTGCAACTCTCTCAAGTGCTTTTCTTCGCACAGTATTTGATATATCAAGTATCTGTGCTGCATTATAGTGTCCCTGTACTTTATTAACCAAATCCTCCACTGATGATATTTTCAGTGTTTTGAATCCTTCGACGCTTTTATCTTTTAATATCTTTGCACCGATAAGCCAAAAGCCCGCCTGGAAAAGCCATTTCTCAAACTTGATATCTTTTTTAACTGTTCCACAATTTGCTCGCAGCGATCTGATAATTCTTTCTGTTAGAATAGATAAATATTTTCCTTCTTGTTCTTCGACAATTGACATTAAGCCAAGATCGACAAAGCTAAGCTGATACTTTTTCTTCACACGCCCGATTGTTTTGGCTCTGTAGATGCTTTCTGGTGAAAAATCCTTCTCGTGTTTTTTAAAGAATC
Organism: Candidatus Omnitrophota bacterium; assembly: GCA_049642705.1. Taxonomy (GTDB): domain Bacteria; phylum Omnitrophota; class Gorgyraeia; order JABMRN01; family RBG-13-46-9; genus CAZYPU01. The sequence goes on along the minus strand of JBARPB010000057.1, from coordinate 1,633 downwards.
CTGCCAATCTTTGCGTGTCGACTTCTTCGTAAAGTGTTACATCAGTACCAGAATTTTTCCAGAATTGTAAGTTGCTATCATCACAAACCAACAACACAGGGCATCCAAGCAATTGATAGGATGATATCCTGTTTCCATTCAATTTAGTTTTATCAATTGCAGCAATGCACGCAGTGGAGGAATTATATGTTGGCTGACTAAAGCCGACTATTTCCGCAGTTTTGCTTTCTTTACCGTCAAAATACGGATAGCTTTCTTGAAGAAGGCTATTTCGGTAGCCACAACTCTTAAAGCCGTTAAGTATTTGTTGTCTTATCCGTAACATTTCGAATTCAGACCCTTTGAAGTAGCAGTTTTTGTTTCTACTAAGAAATTATCGGCCAAAAGAGCTGAATTTGCAAAATAAATGCAAATCATATTACCTTAAACTCTATATCTGTCGTGCGCATTTGAGGGACAGTGGTTGTTTTTAACCAGTCTTTGATGAACATTGTCCGGCAAAAGGAGTTAGCTGTCAAGATTCAAGTATGATAGATTTGAACCTGCGCAGTGCTTCCGGAGGCCGCCCCAGCAAAAATTTCTTGTTGACTTTTCCTTGAAATTTGGTATAATACCCACCCTGTTTGCAAGCATGCAAACGGCAAACCGCCCCGAGAGCTTGCCTGCCTCTGGCGGGGCGGAGTTCAATAGTCTTTCAGATTCCATATCTGTAAGCCACAGCGTGGCAAGGTCTTTTACCCGAAACTATGAACAATGAACCACGAACAACACCTGTCCGCCGGAGGTTACCCGCTTATGGCGGGGCGGAATCAATCAAAAATAACAAATTATGCAAAACAAACCCAATTTGCTAAATGCTCAAATGAACGTAACCTCTTTCTATAGAAAGGATTATGAAAACAAATCCAATTGGAACTTGGTGAAAACAAAGCCAATACAAACCCAATACAAAGCCAATACAAACCCAAAACAAACCCAATTCCCGAAAAGCCAAAAAATGAACGTAACTTATATTTTAACAAAGGATTATGAAAATAAACGACTTTGCAGATGTGGCCAAAACAAACCCAATCAAACCCAACCTGTAGTGAGCTTGTCGAACCTATTTCAAAAGGCACACTTGCTCAGGGCAGTCAAGGGGATTTCCATTGATTATTGATAAATGATAATTGATTAATGGGGGGAAAGTTAGTTTTGAGTTTTTAGTCCTTCGACCCTGCTCAGGACAAGTGTTTAGTTTTTAGTTAGAGGGCCAGCAAGCACGGAATGACATTTTTAATAGATTCCTCGGCTGCGCTCGGAATGACAATTTTTAATAGATCCCTCCGCTTCGGTCGGGATGACGGGGAGAAAAACAGTGGACAGCGTTTAGCGGATAGCGTATAAGGGATAGAGGAAGATAAATCCTAAATTTTAATTTCTAAACTCTAAACAAATTCAAAGGACTAAAATACCAATTTATAAACAATCGAGTTAATAAATGCTCTTGGAAGACCAAAAGCAAAGGAGCCTTTAACTGGCCTTCTGGTCGATAAAAACATTACCAACCTTACGAGCGCGCTTAGCCTCGTCAAGGTTTATACTTAGACTTATACCAGCCTCGACCAAGATGTTCCAGCCTGCTGCTATGAAG
>JBARPB010000056.1:0-1713 GCA_049642705.1 Candidatus Omnitrophota bacterium | reverse complement strand
GGTATGCGCAGCTTCTCGCCGACGAACAAAAGCTGCAGCCTGGCCGAGATTATAGCCACGTTAATTATAAACAAAAACGCCGCGGACGCGAAAATCAAAGGATTGGTCCTTGCAATAGTGCCGCCGATTTGGCCGAGGTGTGAGCGCATGCTCCACAGAAGCACCGCAACAAGCCCTGCGCTTATAAATACGCGTAAAAATACCGAAATCCGCCCTTTCATAATAGCGATTAATATAACATAATTACCCTAATTAGTAAAGCGAAAATAGGGCCGATCTATTTCGGTTCTTCGCTGGAAGGGGTTTCGGGGAGGTCAAGTTTTATGGTGGAATCGATGTTGTCCTTGAAGCGCTTTATGTGCGTGTCGCCTACTTTATAGGCACCCTGCGCTTTATCCAGAGCGGCGCCTATGTCTTCGTATTTGGCGTAAAAATGTTTGAAATTTCGCTCGATTTTCGCGAGCGCCTCCTGGAGCGACCTCGCGCTTTTTATTATGTCGAGGTTGCGTACACCCATTATCAAGATCTGAAGAAATGCGTAAAAGGTGTTGGGGCTTACCGGCACGACCTTATTGTTGCGCGCGTACTCGTATATGCCGCAGGGCTCGCCGAGAAAATTCTTCTCCGCGATGGTCTCATAGTATATGGATTCGGAAGGAATAAACATGAGCGCGAAATCAGACGTTCCCTTGTGGGGTTTTATGTATTTATTCCGAATGGAGCTTATCTGCGCCCTCAAGCCGTTTTCGTAAAGTTTCCAATTTTGTTTTTTATCATCCTCCCTTTCGGCGTTCAGGTATTTTTCGTATATTTCACGGGGGAACTTCGCGTCGATGGGTATCGCGATATCCTTGTATTTTATTACCGCGTCAACCCTCTCCCCGCCTTCGATTTCAAACTGCCTCTGCCATAGCCGCGGCACCACCCTCTCGAGCATCTCCTCCAGGATTTCCTCGCCGTAATTTCCCCTCAGTTTCGGTGTTTGCAAAAGGTACTTAAGGGAATTTCCGAGTTCCGTAACCTCTTTCTGGTGATGCATCATTTTTTCAAGCGTCGCGCCCATGCTGTTTATCGTCTCGAGCGTTTTTACGGCGTGGACCGATATAATGTCCTTGGACCTTTCCATTTCGCTGCGGGTGGTCTCGATCGCCGATTGAATTTTTTCTTCAGCCAGGCCGCTCCGCGATGACCTTGTTATCGAGAAGACAACAAGCCCTATGAGAATTGCAAGGAGTATAACTATGAGCGTTTCCATAACCCGATATTCAGCCCCAGCAATTTTTTGATTTTGGGGATTACGGCCATGGTCGCGTCTTCCCCGTCCGATATGGTTCTTCTGGCCTGGTCGAAGGCGAACTGGTCGATGTCGTGCAATTTCGGTTTTATGGTGACGTCGGCCTCCATCGACTGGTATGAGTCCAGCTCCCTGCCCATGATCTGAATGGATTGTATAAACAGCTGAAACAGGTTCTCAAGCTTACCGGCTTTAACGCAGAACCCGACGTCCACCGCTATTACCACGGTGGCACCGAGCTGCCTGGCCATTTTTGCGGGGATGCTGTTGCGTATGCCGCCGTCTGTGAGTTTTCTTCCGGCGATTATAACGGGCGGAAAAATACCCGGCCACGAACAGCTCGCCTTGATAATCTGCTGCAGATCCCCCTTCGTGTAAACGAGTTCCTCTCCGGTCTCGATGTCGGTGGTGGTTATCGC
>JBARPB010000055.1:0-15625 GCA_049642705.1 Candidatus Omnitrophota bacterium | reverse complement strand
GACCCCGTTATGCGCAAGGCTTATCTCACCCGGCATCGGGTTTGACCCGCCGCCTACAAGCGCCGCATCCGAAATCGAATGATGCGGGTTCCTGAAAGGCCTGTTTAGGATAAGGCCTTTATTCGGTGAAAGAAACCCGACCACGCTGTGTATTTTCGATGTCTCCAGAACTTCCTCTATTGTCATTTCGGAAAGTATCGTAGGAACCCTTTTTGCCAACATGCTTTTTCCAGAACCCGGAGGGCCTATCAAAAGGGTATTAGGTGCACAATACACCGAAGGGCTGGAATTTGAATTAGTCGGGGCTGTGTAGGGCGCTGCGGCAAAGGCATAGAAAAAATGAAAAAAACAAGCAATAAAGCGACAGAGCCCCTTTTTAATTTGTATTTATGCTCAAGGAAGGGAACCAGTCGCATAGCATACCTACTAATTGAAAAGTTCAAATGGAGTAAGATTTAAGAAATCTCCACTTTTCACTTGACAAAGTCGGGGGGGGGGTAAAATATACTTACTGTTGTAGTTATAAGTTTTAAGTTAAAGAACGAAAAAAAAGAAAAGGAGGTGACTAAATTGCATACGAACACGTAAGATTCGATTTAAGAAAACGCTTCTACCGCAGGAAGAAGGAATACTTTCGTGGCATAAGGGAAGGCCGTATCCCAGAGCCCGTCTACGCAAAGCCCAAGCTGACAATAATAGACCTTGACCCGGAGCAGGCGATACTTTCGCAGTGCGAAATCGGGGGGGCATTCATGAGCGGTGAGAGCGGGTGGTGTTACGCCCGGGCACGGTTCGGTCACTGCTCTCGATCCGTAAGGGGCACCCACGACGCTCCGGCCTACGGACACCTGGTGTCTGGTCCGAGCTAGCAACAGGCTGCGGAGATCGGTTTCTCTCGAGCGCCGTACCCACGGCTGAGGGCTTCGCCGTCCTCGTCATGCCTGCAGAGTCGTCTTAATTTTGGGGTTGGGTATTTGGAAATTTGTTATTTGAAAAGCGAATTTTTTGGATTTTTGAGTATATAAGTTCTATTTGAAATAAAAGGGATACAAGGTATCCATGGTTCTACAATAGAACAAGGAAAAATAGAATAAAAGATATACTCAAAAACAAAATACCAGAACACCAAAGACGATAAGTCAGGACCAGAATCAGTTATTCTACGGAATAACCGAGCGTGTCCTAAAGACGACTGGTCAGGTTCTATAACAAAACTCTTTGCGCCGGATACCATCGGATATTTTAACGGGCTTTTAAGAGTTCGATGGACACCAACGATCCGGTGTGGAACCAAAGAGATATTCAAGGCAGACAATTAGTAGCCCCGCCTACACCCAGAGGAAAGCCCCATCCCTCACAAGGGGCAGTATATGACAGTGAAAGTTGAATGCCTGGTGTTACTGGGCAGAGTTGGATCTAAATCTAGCTCTGCCCTTTTTAATTTATGGAGAAAGGAATAAATAACCATGCCTAATACAGAGAATGCAACCATTTTCAAATTGAAATATAGTAAATAATAGGAGACGGTTCTCTCGCTGAACATGAAGCTGTCCCAGCTCTGAACTCAACCGAAGCGCATAGCATACCTACAAAAGGAAAGGTTTAACTGGAAGACGGGAAAAGTCTTGTGTGCCAAATAATTCCCCCTTGAGATTGGGCCTATTTTCATATAAGCAAGGGGAGTAACAAAATAACGAACGATTGTTTTAAAGCCTTTGCCTGAATAGCGACTTCTTTGCGTTCCAGCCTGCCTTTATGGCGTTGCCACTAAAGCCTGCGTATGATTTCACTTGAAAAGTCCTCCTTGAAGGTGTATCCTCTTATAGAGGTGTAATATGAAGCGTAAGAGTATAACTGCTTTAGTTATAATTCTATTGTGTGCTGGTGGAATTAGTTTTGTATCCATTAAGTTTAGCCTTTGGGACAAATTAAAACTTAGATTTGCTTCATCTGAAAATAAGCCTGTCATCGAGCAACAAAGTAGTCCACAAAGCTCAAATATCACAGGCGATAAAAATGACATAGACATCTATCACCTTACATATATAGACAATAGAACGCTTTACATAGAAGGTAAAAATCCTGTAACAGGAAACGTTGTAAAATTAAATGTGTCTAGTGAGGACACTGGAATTTTAAGCACCGAAGGTGTTGCAGAATTACTCAGAAATTTTGCCAATCAATTAGAGAAAGAACCAAACCAAAAGTGAACAAAACCGTTAAAAAACTCATCGCCAGAGAAGGGCTTATAATAGCATCTATGATAGTCTTTGGTATCGTAACAGGCGTTGTTGGGTATATCGCATCTGAAACTATTGATAAACAAGGGTCTAAAATACAAAACGACTTTAACATTACCAGAAGTTATCCTTATCCAGCTTATAAATTAGTTTTCTTGAGCGAAGATAAAAAAGCAAACTTCAAAAAATATACTGACAGCGAGCTAAAAGCAATATCGCAACTTTACCGCCTTGATAAAATAAGCAATGCGGTCCAAAGTGTTAGTACATTTTTTGCTCTCACGCTATTATGGTGTTACCCGCTATACCTGCTCATCAGATTTGGCCCATCGTTTATTAAGTTATTCAAAAAGAAAGAAACTGCTTTTTTAACGGGAGCGATTGCAGCCTTTGTTTTGAGTTTTGCGTTACGTCATTACTATATACAGTTTATCGTTTTGGCTATAGCTCTATTTATTTTACACTTAAAGCAAAGGGGCAATTAGAACATTGAGGAAGAAATGAGGCGCAAGCCGAGGGGCATCTTCTCCCACAGCGGCGCGAGCAGGGGGCCCCGGCATTACAGCCGGCTGATGACGAACACGGAGCGGATCGGCCTTTGGATTGTCGGGGCGGTAATAGCGTTCCTGGCGCTCGTGGTATTGGCGGCGTTGTTTTAATAAGGATAAAAAAAGGGGGCAGAAATGAAAAAAAAACTTGAAGAACTTGAAGATAAAATACTTGATATTCTGGAAGATGCTAGACTGGGAAAAAGTAGCATATTAAGTGCAGAGAAGATAACCAGATTTGGGGGAATACCCGTGCTTCTATTATGGATTGAAACGAATGATACTGAACAAAATATAAGAAAGGCAGTTAAGGCGCTTTTAAAAAAAGACAAAATCAGATTTCCCCCAAAAATAGATCAATCCGCTTTACAAGAGATTAACGCAAAATTGAATAGACTTACTACCGCAAGTGAAGAGCAGTTATTTCACTATGTGGATAATGACCCAAGTTTTATATTCTGCGTTGTTGCCAAAGCGCCTGAAAAATAAAACCTATGTCCAATAATAAAAAGAGCATAGCGGACAATGCAAAATAAACAAAACCATCAAAAAAATATAGCACAAAAGAAAAGAGGTTTGAATGTCAAGACAGTAAGATAAATGAGGGACGGAGCATTTAGCAAACTCTGGAGTGTCCCTCATTGTAACTTCGGCCTGTCCCATTTACAGTTCTAACGGATCTAGTAGCCCTAACTTATCATCGCCCAAAACTCTTGCTCTGTAGCTACTCCATTTATAATCTTCCGGATTATCTACAATTTTAGCTCTAACAGGATTATATTCTATATACGCTACAAGATTCAAAAGATATTTGTCTTTATTCACTACATAGCTTTTGAATCTGTTTTGCCATAGGTATCCAACCTTGTTATATCTATAATTGAAGTATTGTGCATAGGAAAAGTTGATAGCATGCATAGTCTTGCTGAGACTGTTCGATGAGATTATCAAATGGGGATGGTTGGGCATGAGGCACCATCCGTAAAGTTTAAACTGGAACTTCTTCTTGTATTTTGCGAGAAACTTGAGATACCTTTGATAATCCGAGTCATCAATAAAGCTTCTAATTTTTCTGATACCTCTCGTTATGATATGATAACAACCATCCTCGATAATCAGCCTAGCTGTTCTGGGCATAACACGGTCTCCTTTCCATATACTTATGTGGGACACCCCAGAGATCACAATGAGGCACGTCCCTATCTTTAGTATTCCGGCTACGGTTGTGAATAACTGGTGCCAATTTGTTACCAGTTACATCATCCAGAAGTCACGGTCGAGACTGCGGTACGATATCGCCTCGGAAATATGAGAAGCTTCGATAGTTTCCTTTTCTTCCAAGTCCGCTATTGTTCTTGCCACTTTTAGTATTTTGTCGTACGCCCTTGCCGAGATGCCGAGTTCGAGGATTGCCATCTTGAGAAGTTCTTCGCCTTCTTTGTCGAGGGTGCAGTATTTTTCAAGCTCCTTGGATTCCAGATGGGCGTTGAAAAGGATTGAATCGGCCTTGTAACGCTTCTCCTGAATCTTCCTGGCCTTATTTACACGCCCGCGAATAACCTCAGATGGGTCGCCTTTTCTCCTTCCGGAAAGCTCCTCGTAGTTTAATCGCGGCACATTAAGATGTATATCGATCCTGTCGAGTAACGGCCCTGAAATCTTACTCAAGTACCGCTGTATCTGATACGGCGTGCAGTGGCACTCCTTTTTGGGGTCAGTAAAGTAACCGCACGAGCAGGGGTTCATGGCGGCTATAAGCATGAAACGGCAGGGGTATATCGCATTACTCTGAACACGCGCGATTCTTATCGTTCCATTTTCTATCGGCTGGCGCAAAAGTTCCAGGACATTACGCTTAAATTCGGGCAGTTCGTCAAGAAATAAGACCCCGTTATGCGCAAGGCTTATCTCACCCGGCATCGGGTTTGACCCGCCGCCTACAAGCGCCGCATCCGAAATCGAATGATGCGGGTTCCTGAAAGGCCTGTTTAAGATAAGGCCTTTATTCGGTGAAAGAAACCCGACCACGCTGTGTATTTTCGATGTCTCCAGAACTTCCTCTATTGTCATTTCGGAAAGGATCGTAGGCACCCTTTTTGCTAACATGCTTTTTCCAGAACCCGGAGGCCCTATCAAAAGGGCGTTGTGAGCGCCGGATGCGGCAACCTCGAGCCCGCGCTTTACGTGCTCCTGGCCTTTGACGTCGGTGAAATCGCGTTTGTATTTGCTTTTGCACCTTGTTTTAAGGCGGATATTTTTATTTTGCGGTTCTGCTTCAACCTTATTATCCAGGAAATCTACAACGTCGTTTAAGCTCTCGAATGTGTAGATTTTTATGCCGTTTACGCTTGATACTTCCGCCAAGTTCTTTTTTGGCAGGACGAGTTTATCCACGGCCTTTTCCCTGAGCCCTAAAGATATAGGAAGAGCCCCCTTTATTTCTTTAAGCCTTCCGTCCAATGAGAGTTCCCCGCAAATTGCGAACTCCGACAATCTATCCTGGTCTACAATACCCAGCCCGCACAGAAGCGAAAGGGTGATAGGCAGGTCGAATCCGGAGCCCTCCTTCCGGATATTTGCCGGAGCGAGGTTTACGGTTATTTTACCTTTCGGAAACCTGTAACCGGAATTTTTTATGGCGAATTTTATCCTGTCTTTTGACTCACGTATGGCGGTATCCGGAAGGCCGATGATATTGAAAGCCGGCAGCCCTTCAGCTATATCTACTTCCACATCAACCTGATAAGCATCTATTCCTATTACGCTGCACGATAGCGATTTTGCAAGCATGATTACCTCCGATTTTTTGTCAGAAAAATCGTCCCGAGCCCCGCACATGCGGGACGAGGGACACTATTCTTCTATTGCATCTTCGAAATGCTCTATTTTAACTTTCCTTATAAACCAAAAAATATTTCTTATTTCTACGGAAATTACATCTATCCGCCAGGAGACATCTAAGCACCCTTTCATCTTTAAAAAACAAAGCGCGCATTGAATAAGCTTTTTCTTTTTTCTTGCCGTGACCGAAAGATACGGAGGAACAAAAGAAGGCGTTTTTCTTGTCTTTATTTCGACAAATACAACTTCAGATTCCTTCCTCGCCACAATGTCAATCTCGCCGACAAAGGTCTTCACGTTCCTTCCTATTACGGCGTAGCCCTTGCGGGAGAGAAACCGCGCCGCGATATCTTCTCCGAGCAGTCCCACGGCGCGGTTTCTGTCTTGCATTTCGCCGTTACTCCTCTTCCTTGTACGCCTGAAGGACGACATCTTTCAGGTATTCGCCAATCTCCTTTGTGGCAGGCGTAAATACATTATACCACCTGCCGTTTTTACCTATTTGCTGCGGAAGACCTAAAAAGGTCCCTTTTTCGCCTTCGACAACCCTGAAACCCCTTACAAGGAAAAGGTCGCCAAAGGAAAGGTCGCAAAACGCCTTTACCTTTCCTCCGTTCTCCAGCCGGTTCATCTTGTCCACCTTCACGTTCAACACTTCGCTCATCTCACACCTCCTTCTTACAATGAGCGTTTAGCCCGTCACCCGATCCACCGCGAACCGGGCCCGAACCTTACTCGATTAATCCGAATGAAAGCCTATACGCTGTTTTGGTTTTTCCGGCGGCATCATTAGCCAACGAATTGCCTCAAAAATAGCATGGATTTCTTCATCATGCTTCTCAAGCCTTCTTTCCAGTTCGTTCAACTTATGTGCAAGGTCTTTATGGGCGGAGATAATCTCTTTGAGCCTGACGAAGACCCGCATAATAGCGATATTTACCTGTATCGCTTTTTTGCTATGCAAAACACTGGAGAGCATAGCGACGCCTTGTTCGGTAAAAACATACGGCAAATACTTAGCATGCCTGCCTCTTTTTAAGCTTCCAGATTGGAATCTTAAAGAATCCTCCTCATTTTTATTTAATTGAAACATGAAATCTTCCGGAAATCTCTCGACATTTCTTTTTACTGCTTTATTCAAGTTTCCGGTATTTATACCGTATAACCTTGCAAGATCTCTATCCAGCATTACCTTCCTACTTCTAATTTGAAATATCACACTTTCTATTTTTTTAATTGTTAGCACTTTTTTCATGCTTTATCGCCCCCTTCATATATATAGACGTAAGAAATACCATTTTGCGGGCATGATTTTTTAAAATATTTTAAAAAGTAGTCAGAAACTAGAGGAGAGGGGTATTGGGATTATAATGGAGGGGGAGATTTAGCGGTTTAGGCGGTCATTGAAGGTTCCGAGGATTTTCGAAGCTTCGTCGCTTCCGCCTTTTTTCCAAGCCTCGTATATCATTATCAGGATGCGGGCATTGATACTGTCAAATATCCACTTGGTTCCCATAAGGATTGTGGCAACTAACAGTTGGACAAAATAACGTGACACGAAGAACGATAAGGCGAACGCTATGATCGCGCCGAAAAGCCATAAGTTTCTTTTCCAGTCGGGTTTCATGGGTTTTACTCCTTTTTTACCAGTTTTCTCAAACTCTTCCACCACCTGATAGGCGAATACAAGCTTTTCAAGGCAGGCGCCGCAGTCTGCAAGATGCCTCTCGGCTTCGGCTTTTTTCTCCCGGGAAAGAACGCCGCTTAAATAATCGTTTAATTCGACTTCCGATAGACAGGTGCCTACTTTGTGCATTTTAACCCTCCATATATATAGACGTAAGAAATCATATTTTGCGGTGTATTTTTTTTCTTATTCTTGCAACGGCGGACGTTACGTTGCCAATCGATATGTCCAGGATTTCCGCAATTTCTCTTGTTTTAAGGGATTTTTTGAAATAGAGCTTAAATATAATTTTTTCTTTCGGCGCAAGGAAGCCATAGGCACTTTTTATTTTTCTCTCAAGGTTTTCCGCATTTTGCAAGGTTTCCTTGTGGATGGTTTCCCGCGCGGGCAACTTTTCGAAATATGATTCGTCCTTGATTAACACATCTTTTTTCTGCATCCTGAGATAGTCAACGGATGCGTTCCTGGCCGTAATTACGAGCCAGTAATTGATATTGCGGCGATTCGTTATTTCCGCGAGTTTATTATTATTCCAGAGCGACATGAATATATTCTGCCGGATATCCTTTACGCTCTCGCCGATACCCGCGTGCGAATATTTCCCCAACGCTTTCTTTATCGAAAATTCGATAAGGCCGCTGAATCTCCTGACAAACTCCGCCCAGGCAGGCGGATCTTTGTCTACGCATCTTTTGACTAGTAGAGGTGTTTCCAATCTTTTATAAGCGTCATGTTCCATGGCGAATGTAACATGTAGCTTAAAATAGATTTGTAAAATTGTCAAGAAAAAATTGTATTATAGTAAAACCGCGGCTTTTTGAGGCAGGACCTTTATTTTTTTTGATATGATATAGTCTATGTGTTTTTTGAAATCGTTTATATGCATGAAGTACCTGTATGCCTTCGGCCTGCGGGCACTCAAGGTGTTTTTATCGCTTACGAGGTGGAATACCTCTATGAGCCAGAGGTTATTTTTTTCCGCGTAATCGACGAGTTTGTTCAAAAATGGGAGCGAGTGTTTTTTCCTGACGGAAAAACCCGTAACCGGAAAGGCATTTTTTACCGGGACTTTATTGAAGCAGGGCCCCTCGGATGTTATTCTCGCTGATTTATAGCAATGCCTTGTTTCGGACAAAAGGCCACGCGAATAATTTTTCTTTATGTAAGGGAAAACAAAGGAACTCGGCCTGTAACCCAATAAGCGCTTTATCTTTTTTCTTGAGCTGGAGATTTCCAGAAGCGCTTTTTCCCTATTTCCCTGACTGAATTTTAGTAAATTTACGTGAGTAAGGCCGTGGGAGGCGATTTCGTGGCCGGCCTTGAGGCAGGCCTTTAGCTCTTTTTTGCCGATGACAGGCCGGTTTTCGAGGCGTTTACCTATGAAAGAAAAGGGGACGGCTATGGTGGATTTTATCTTTAGCCTATCGAGGAAGCGTATGGCATGCTTGTATGTGGCTAAGTAGGCGTCGTCAAAAGCGATAGTAACGATGCCGTTTTTTGGTATTCTTTTCATGGGCTTAAGGTATTATATCTAAGTGTAGTAGAAGTAGAGAGTTATGTCAATATATTTGTTTTATTTTGCTAATATATTTGACTTTATAGTAATCATTATATATAATTGTATAGCGATATGAGCCATTTAAGCGATATAGAGAAACAGAAGCGGGAGAAGCTGAAAGAGATGGAGAAGCTCGGCATATATCCTTTCGGCCAAAAATACAGCGTGGATAGCACCATAGAGGAGATGAAAAATAACTTCGCAGAAGGGAAAACTGTCTCGGCGGCGGGCCGGCTCATGGCCGAGAGGGCGCACGGAAAAACCGTCTTTTTCGACCTCAGGGACTCCACATCCCGCATACAGCTTTACGCAGGACGCGACCCGCTCGGCGAGGAGAAGTTCTCGTTTCTTAAAAAGCTCGATATCGGCGATATAGTAGGAGTAAAAGGGGAGCTCTTTAAAACGAGAACGGGTGAGATAACGATAAAGATCTCGGACATCAAGATCCTCGCAAAGTCCTTGAGGCCTTTGCCCGAGAAGTGGCACGGGCTTAAAGACGTGGAAACAAGATTCAGGCAGCGGTACGTCGATTTAATCGTAAACGAGGACGTGAAGAAAATATTCAGGACAAGAAGCCGCATGATAAGCAAGATACGGGAAATCCTGGACGCCAGAGGTTTCCTGGAGGTCGAGACGCCGATGATGCAGCCTTTGGCAGGCGGCGCTACGGGGAAGCCCTTTAAGACGCACCACGAGGCGCTTCACAGGGATTTGTATTTACGCATAGCGCCGGAACTTTATTTGAAGAAGCTTCTTGTGGGCGGTTTCGAGAAGGTTTATGAGATAAACCGTAATTTCAGAAACGAAGGCATCTCCGTAAGGCACAATCCCGAATTTACGATGCTCGAGGTTTACGAGGCCTTCTCGGATTGCGAGGGCATGATGGAGCTTGTCGAGTGGATTATTCGGAAAACGGCGAAAAATATTTTAGGGAAAGAAAAAATAGAATATCAGCAAAAAACCATCGACCTTACGAAGTGGGAGAGGGTATCGTTCGCGCGTCTCATGGAGGAGAATTTCGGCATATTGCCGAAAGACGGCGAGAAAACATGGGCCAAGAAACTGAAGCAAAAAGGTATAAGGCTCGATAAGGAAAAGGTTTCCAGGACGCAGCTTATTAATATTATAGGGGAACTCGTGGAACCGAAGGCGCACAATCACCCTGTTTTTGTAATTGACATGTTCAAGGAACTTTGTCCTCTCGCAAAGACCAAAAAAGACAACCCCGAGCTTACAGACAGATTCGAGCTTTATATAGGAGGGATCGAGATTGCCAACGCTTATTCCGAGTTGAACGACCCTATTGAGCAAAAGAAAAGGTTCAAAGAGGCGGGCGGCGAGATTGACGAGGATTTTGTGCGAGCGCTCGAATACGGCATGCCGCCGGCGGGCGGGCTCGGGATAGGCATCGACAGGCTGGTAATGCTTTTTACGGATTCGGCGAATATTCGAGAAGTAATATTGTTCCCGCAGCTTAAGGAAGAGAAATGAACTGGAAGATATTCGTAGGATTGAGGTACCTGACGCGGAGGAGTAAGGAGCGCTTTATTTCCATAACAAGCGTTATCTCGATCCTCGGCGTTATCGTGGGCGTTGCCGCCCTTATTGTCGTCATATCTATCATGACGGGATTTGACATAGAGATCAAGGAAAAGATTATCGGCACTTATTCGCATATAATCGTTTTGAAGGAAGGCGGCATAAAAAATCCGGAAAGGGTGGCGAATATTTTAAACAAAGAAGAGCATGTCATGGCAACCTCGCCTTTTATAGACGGACAGGCCTTCCTGAAATACCAAGACGACGTTATCGGCGTTCTCCTGCGCGGCCTGGACGAGAAGCGGGAAGGGTCTGTAAGTAATGTAAAAGAGTATATCGACTCAAAAAAACTTTCCTTCGGCAAAAACGGGATTATAGTAGGAAAGGAGCTCGCGAAAGCGCTGAGGCTTAAAAAAGGGGATAAGATTACACTTTTTTCCCCTTACGCCAATAAGAAAAAGGAATTTACCGTCTCGGGCACGTTTACTTCGGGAAGGTACGACTACGACGCCAATATCGTTTTTACGAGCATAGCCGACGCGAAAGCGCTTTTTAACCGAAGTTCGGTTTCCGGAATCGGGGTAAAGGTGGATAATGAATTTAACGCATATACAATAAAACGCGCTCTTCAAAAAGTTTTTCGCCATCCCTTTACGGTTAAAACGTGGATGGACCTGGATAGAAATCTCATGAGGGCCCTTGCGATAGAAAAGAAGATGATGTTTATAATACTTGCGCTTATAATAGTAGTAGCTTGTTTCAATATAGCAAGTTCCCTTATAATGCAGGTCCTGGAGAAAACAAAAGACATAGGGATCCTCAGGGCCATGGGCGCGACGGGATTTGATATAAAAACGATATTTATCTTTCTCGGGTTTTCGACAGGGATTTTGGGCGTTTTTTTCGGGAGCGCGCTCGGCATCCTTATCGCGCGAAACATTAATGCCATCGCAGATTACGTAGAAAGAATGACAGGCCTTGAGCTTTTCCCGAGCGACATATATTATTTAAGCAGCATACCGGTTAAAATAGTAGCATCCGACGTAGGCGTAATAGCGGCGCTCTCGCTTGGGCTGGCCGTTATAGCGTCTTTATACCCGGCGTGGAAGGCCTCGCGGCTTAACCCCGTGGATGCGATACGTTACGAATGATAAAAGCGGTAAATTTAAGCAAAACCTATTACCAGGGTAAAACGCGGATAGAGGCCGTAAAAAACATAAGCCTCGAAATACAAAGAAAAGAGTCGGTTTTGATTACGGGCCCTTCGGGCGCCGGGAAATCGACGCTGCTTCACATGCTGGGAGGGCTTGATAGGCCGACGGAAGGAAAACTTTTTTTTGACGGAGCGAATTTCTATAGTTTAAAAGATAAAACGCGCTCGGAGATACGAAATAAAAAAATAGGGTTCGTGTTCCAGTTTTACCACCTTCTTCCGGAGTTCAGCGTGCTGGAAAACGTCATGCTCCCGGCTTTTATGGGAAGGAAGAAGGTTTTCCGCAGTGTAAACGAGGAAATTCGCCGGAGGGCAGAGGCGCTTCTCGGCATGGTCGGCCTCGCCGGAAGGGTGCTCCACAGGCCCTCGGAACTTTCCGGAGGCGAGTCGCAGAGGGCGGCGATCGCACGAGCGCTTATGAATTACCCGGAGGTCCTTTTGTGCGACGAGCCAACCGGAAACCTCGATTCGAAGATAGGCGAGGAGATTACCGATTGCCTAAAGGCGCTAAAAGAGAAGCATGGCATGGCGCTTGTCATCGTTACGCACCAGGAGCGCATGCACGACGACTTTGACAGGTGGTTTAGAATACAGGACGGAAGCATAGAGGAGTTAAAGCATGGGTCGGAAAGTTTACCTGAATGGCAGGCTTGTAGACAGTAACAAGGCGAAGGTTTCCGTTTTTGACCACGGCCTTCTTTACGGAGATGGCGTATTCGAAGGGATACGCTCTTACTCGAGGCTCGTTTTTAAACTGCGCGAGCACATAGACAGGCTGTACGAATCGGCGGAAGCCATAAAGCTGAAAATCCCAATGAGAAAAAGCGCCATGATAAAAGTGGTTATATATACACTCAAGAGAAATAAATTGAAAGACGCTTACATCCGGCTTGTCGTAACGCGCGGTCCGGGGGATCTGGGGCTTGACCCCAGGAAATGTAAGACGGGCAGCACCGTATTCGCCATAACGGATAAGATAGCCCTTTACCCGAGGAAATTTTACGAAAAGGGCCTTCATATTATTTCAGCGAGGGTGAGGAAAAATTACAAGGGCGCCATCAACCCTAACATAAAGTCGCTGAATTACCTTAATAATATCCTAGCCAAGATAGATGGCATAAAGAAGGCCTCGCCTGAGGCGATAATGCTTACATATGACAATTACGTTAGCGAGTGTACCGGGGATAACATATTTATCGTGAAGGGCCCCACGCTTATAACCCCGCCGAGGGATATCACGCTAAAGGGGATAACGCAGGCGGCTGTTATAAATATCGCGAGAAAAAAGAAAATACGGTTTAGAGAAAAAAGCATGAGGCTCGGCGATATATATGCCTCGGAGGAATGTTTCCTGACGGGTACGGCGGCGGAAATTATACCCGTTACCCGGGTCGACGGCCGCGTTATCGGCGACGGTAAGCCGGGTCGTATTACGCAAGATCTCCTTGCGGCGTTCCGCGAGCTTACGAAGATCGACGGCGTGAGGTATTAGGAGGAACGATACAATGCTATGTGATATGTGCCACAAGAACGACGCGACGGTGCACCTCACCGAGATTATTAACAACAAGGTGACGAAGCTTCACCTCTGCGAGCAGTGCGCCAGGGAAAAATCAGCCGAGATGGAGGAACATTTCGGATTGGCGGACCTCCTTTCGGGCCTGGCGGACCTCGTGCCGGTCATGGACGAAAAAGAAAAGGTTGCCCAAGAGACGGGACTTAAGTGCCCTTCGTGTGGTTTTACTTTTCAGAACTTCAGGAAGATGGGCCGCCTCGGTTGCCCCAAGTGTTATGACACTTTCAAGATCCAGCTAAGCCCTCTTCTTAAAAAGATTCACGGTTCCGACACGCACATTGGAAAAATGCCGGTCAAAAAAGAAGTCATCCGGAACAAACAAGCGCTTCTCTCCGACCTGAAGGCGAAACTTGAAGCGGCAATCAGAGCGGAAGAATTCGAGGAAGCGGCACGCCTTAGGGACCGGATCCGGGCGCTTGATAAAAAAGGCGAGAAACGATGAAGCTGGAAGATTTATTATACAAGGAAAGTGAATGGCTTAAAGGCACTGGCCCGAAATCCAACATCGTGATTTCAAGCCGTGTCCGCCTTGCCAGGAACATAAACGGATTTCGGTTTTTCAACTGGGCAAAGCCGAAGGAAAAGGAAGATATACTCCGCGCCGTTAAAGCGGCGGTCGAGAAAAGCAAATTCCTTAAGAAATCGCTTTTCCTGAAAATGAAAGACTTAACCGAAATTGATAGGCAGTTCCTTGTAGAGCGGCACCTCATGAGCCCGGAACACATGATTGACCCGGAATATAAAGGACTGCTTATAGACGACAAGGAAATTATAAGCATCATGATCAATGAGGAAGACCACGTGAGGATGCAGATCTTGCAATCCGGTTTTAACATCATCGAAGCCTGGCGCATGTCGAACGAAATCGACACTGACCTCGGTAAAAGGATGCATTATGCGTTTTCCGCGAGGTGGGGCTACCTTACGGCTTGCCCTACGAACACGGGGACGGGGCTTCGCGCATCGATAATGCTGCACCTGCCGGCGCTTGTCATGACAAACCAGATCGGCAGGGTCTTCCAGGCGATATCGAAACTGGGGCTTACGCTGCGCGGTTTTTACGGCGAGGGCACGGAGGCCATAGGAAATTTCTTCCAGATCTCAAACCAGGTTACGCTGGGCCGTTCGGAAAGCGACCTGATAGAAAAAATTAGCGGAATCGTGGACAAGCTTGTAAAACGCGAGGAATCGACGCGCAATATACTTGCATCAAGAAACAGGGACGAGCTTTCCGACAAAATCTGGCGGGCTTACGGAACACTCAAGAGCGCCCGCATAATCACGAGCACCGAAGCCATCAAGCTCCTTTCTGACATACGCCTTGGCGTGGACCTCGGCATCGCAGGCAGCATAGACAAGGCATTGATAAACGAACTATTTGTGTTAACGCAACCGGCGCACCTTCAAAAAATAGAAGGAAAACTTCTTAACCCGAATCAGAGGGATTGTAAAAGGGCGGATATTATACGAAAAAAACTGACGGAGGAAAAATAAAAAATGGCGATGTTCAACAAGTTCACCGAGAGGGCGCGCAAAGTTATTCTTTTGGCGAAGGAGGAAGCAAAGCGTTTCAACCATGACTATATAGGCACCGAGCACCTGCTTTTGGGCCTGGTGCGCGAAGGAGAAGGCGTGGCCGCGGCAGTCATGGCAAGCCTGGGCTTAAGCCCGGACAAGATAAGGTTTGAGGTGGAGAAACTCGTCCAGCCGGGTCCGGCTACCATCGTATCGGGCGATATCCCATTTACGCCCAAAGCAAAGAAGGTCATAGAGCTTGCCATGGAAGAGGCAAGGGAACTCGGCCATAACTACATAGGCACAGAGCATCTTTTGCTGGGCCTTATCCGTGAGGGCGAAGGTGTTGCTTCCCAGGTTCTGATGAACCTGGGCCTGGATCTTGACAGGGTCAGGATGGAGGTCATGAACCTTTTGGGTTCCTCCATTCCCGGTTACGGCGCGCCGCCGAGAGCCAAAAAAGGAAAGACGCCGGCGCTCGACGCCTTCGGAAGGGAACTTACAAAACTTGCCAAGGATGGAAAGCTCGACCCCGTAATCGGCAGGAAAAACGAGATAGAGAGGGTTATACAGATTTTGGCGCGCCGCACGAAAAATAACCCCGTTTTACTCGGGGAGGCGGGCGTCGGCAAAACCGCCATAGTCGAAGGCCTGGCGCAGGATATCATCTCCGGTGACGTGCCGGAGATATTAAAAGATAAGAGGATAGTTATACTGGATCTTGCCCTCATGGTGGCTGGCACGAAATACAGGGGGCAATTCGAAGAGCGCATCAAGGCGATGATGAACGAGATAAAGGCATCCCCCGAGGTAATCATCTTTATTGACGAGCTGCACACCTTAGTCGGGGCAGGAGGCGCCGAGGGTGCCCTTGATGCTTCCAACATACTTAAACCCGCCCTCTCGCA
>JBARPB010000054.1:0-2160 GCA_049642705.1 Candidatus Omnitrophota bacterium | reverse complement strand
CCGGCGTCGTCGGTTTGTATTTCTTTATTCCCATGGCTATGTAATATCTATCTTCTCGCCCTGTTTAAGCGTTACTATCGCTTTTTTCCAGTCCGGGGTTTTTCCTTCCACGTATCTTACGCGTCTTTTCTTGCCCCTGGCCGTTATGGTGTTTACCTTCTCGACCTTTACCTTGTAGATTTCTTTCACGGCGTTTTTAATCTCCGCCTTATTTGCGACCCTATCCACCCAGAAAAGGTACTTGTTCAAAGGTAGAAGGCGGGTGCCCTTCTCCGTCCTTATCGGGCTTATGATTACCGAATACGGGCTTTTCATTTTCCGTCCTTCTTGCTCATGAACTTCCAAGCGGCCTCTTTTGTCATAATGACGTTTTCGCTTGAGAGAACATCCAGCGCCGTCGCTTCGTCAACCTCTTTTAACGTAAGCTTCCTTATATTCCTGCTTGCCAGAACGAGGTTCCTGTCCGGGCTTTTTACGAGAAAGAGAACACCCTTCGCTTTCAGGCCCAATCCCTCAAGAAGCGCCGAAACCTTTTTTGTTTTCGGTTCTTCTAAAACGAGGTTCCTGACCGCCGCAATCTTTCCGCTTTTCAGTTTTGCGTTTAAGCTGGATATGAAAGCGGCCTTTCTCATCTTTTTGGGGAGCGTATACCGGAAATCCCGCGGGTGCGGTCCAAATGCAATACCGCCGCCGCGCCAGAGGGGGTTTCGTATAGAGCCAAACCTCGCCCTTCCCGTACCCTTCTGCCTCCAGGGTTTTTTGCCGGCCCCCCTTACATCGCCCCTTGTTTTCGTGCTGGCTGTGCCGCTTCGCTGATTAGCCCTGTACATCCGGACCGACTGGTAAAGGAGCGACTCGTTATATTCGCCGTTAAAAATATCCTTATCCAACTCTATAGACTCTATTTTTTTACCGCCGGAGTCAAACAGCGGAATCCGGTTTATTTGCTCTTTACTTTTTACCTTTGCCATCATCTTTTACCGGTTTCTTCTTCGCGTGCCTTATTACAAGGAAACTCCCCTTATGTCCGGGGACGGAACCCTTGACGGTAAGGATGTTTTTCTGTTCGTCCACGCTTACGATTCTCGAATTCTGGGCTGTCCTTTTAACCGCGCCCATATGCCCGGGCATGGTTTTACCCTTATGTACCCTTGACGGAAAGGAGCTCGCGCCGATAGAGCCCGGCGCCCGGTGAAACATGGACCCGTGGCTTTTTCCCCCGCCGTGCCAGCCCCATCGCTTCATGCCTCCTTGAAATCCCTTTCCGATAGTCTTTCCCGTTATGTCCACGTAGTCGCCGCCTTTGAATACGTTTACGCCGATCTTGTCGCCGACCTTAACACTTGCGGGCCGGTCCATCCTTATTTCCTTGATAACGCGGACAGGCCATTTTTTTTGCGGCTTTTTTACCCGTGCGGGTTTTTTTTGCCCGTATCCCAAAACCACGGCGGAGTACCCGCATTTTTCTTTCGTCTTTGTATCCAGGACAAGACAGGGGCCCGCCTCTATAAGCGTCACAGGGACAAAGCGGCCCTCCTGGTCGAAGATATTTGTCATACCTATTTTTTTGCCTAGTATTCCGGTCATCATTACTTAATTTCGACGTTCACCCCGGCCGGCAAATCGAGCCTCCTTAAGGCGTCGATGGTCTTTGCCGTCGGGTTTATTATCTCAAGGAGCCGTTTGTGTGTCTTGATCTGGAACTGCTCCCTCGACTTCTTGTCAATATGCGGAGAGCGCAGGACCGTAAAAATCTCCCTTTTTGTCGGCAGCGGAAGCGGTCCCGAAATGACTGCGCCGGTTTTCTTTACGGTCTCGACGATTTCCTCGCAGGATAAGTCCAGAATCCTATGGTCATACGCCATAAGCCTTATCCTTATCCTTACGGCTTTACCAGGTTTTACTTTGGCGACCTTTGTTTTTGCCTTTGCCGACATATTATTCGATAATCTCCGTTATTACGCCTGCGCCGACGGTGTGGCCGCCTTCGCGTATGGCAAACCTCAGCCCATTTTCCATCGCGATGGGCTCTATGAGGGCTATTTCGATTGTTACGTTGTCGCCGGGCATAACCATTTCCACATCCTTGGGGAGCGTGACAGAGCCGGTTACGTCGGTTGTCCTGAAGTAGAACTGGGGCCTGTAGCCGTTGAAAAACGG
>JBARPB010000053.1:0-1578 GCA_049642705.1 Candidatus Omnitrophota bacterium | reverse complement strand
TAAAACTCGACCCGGCAAAACTCACCAACCTTCTTACCATGGCCGGCGTAAACGCCGCATCCTGCAAAAAAATAGGCGGCGACTACATATTCGAGTTCGAAATAACCGCAAACCGGCCGGATTGCCTGAGTATCATAGGCATAGCAAGGGAGATTGCGGCACTTCTGGGCAAGAAACTCAAAGTTCCGAAAGAAATAAAGGGGACAGCGCCCTTTTTTAAAATGCTAAAAGAAAAAAAGGGCGCTGTCCCCTTTATCGAAATAAAAGACCCTGAACTCTGCCCGCATTATACCGCAAGGGTCATAAAAAATGTCGAAGTTAAATCCTCACCGGATTGGCTGAAGGAACGAATCATATCCGTCGGCCTCCGCCCCGTTAATAACATCGTCGATATAACAAATTTCGTTCTTTTTGAAACCGGCCAGCCGATGCACGCTTTTGATCTGGACAAGCTAAGGGGAAGCCTATCGGTGAGGCGCGCCAAAGAGGGCGAGCAAATCATAACAATCGATAATATCCCAAGGACGCTTGCGGAAGGCACGCTTGTTATAGCCGATGAGGGAGGACCCGTCGCCATAGCCGGCGTAATGGGCGCTCTTAAGGCGGAAGTCGGCAGGCTTACGAAGAATATACTTTTGGAAAGCGCTTTTTTTAACCCTGTTTCCGTAAGGAGGGCCTCGCGCGCTTTAGGTCTCACGTCGGAATCCAGTTACAGGTTTGAAAGAAGGATAGATAATGACATGGTTCTTAGGGCTTCTGGGAGGGCGAGCGCTTTGATAGGCGCGATTGCCGGCGGCGAGATAAAAACGCTTACGGACCTCGGCAGAAAGAACGGTTATTCAAAGGCCATAAAATTTGACCCGGAAAAAACCAGTTCCATTCTCGGCATATCGATAAAGAAAAACCGCGCCGTCAAGATTCTGAAATCCCTCGGGTTCTCCGTAAAGGACAAAAAGGGCTTCGTGGCGGTTACGGTCCCGAGCTTCAGGGAAGACGTAAAAAGCGAAATAGACCTTACCGAAGAGGTAGCGCGCATACACGGATACGAAAATATACCCCTCACCCTTCCGCATATCGTGGGCAACACAAAAATAAAGGGTTTTGCGGATATTTTAGAGGAAAAAATAAGGCGGACGCTTACGCGCCTGGGCCTCGACGAGATAATAACATACGGCCTTATAAAGAAAAGCGGCATAAACGGCCTTGACGTCGATGACGCCGAAGTCATAGCCATTAAGAACCCACTGAGCATAGACCAGGAGATAATGCGGCCGACCATGTTGCCGGGCATGCTTAAAGTTATCTCCTATAATTTGAGCAGAAAAGTGAAACGGCTTTCACTTTTTGAAGTAGGCAAAATTTATAAGGAAAAAGGCGGCCGATATGCGGAAGAGCCGGTTCTTTCCGCCTGCCTTTCCGGGATAAGGCGGGAGAATTGGAAAGCCGGAAAACAGGAATTCGACTTTTTTGACATAAAAGGGATATTCGAATGCCTCTTTTCAGAGCTCGCCATAAACGGGGCAAGTTTTAAAAAATCCGAAAGAGAAGGGTTTGAGAAAAACACCTCCTCATGTATAG
>JBARPB010000052.1:0-2591 GCA_049642705.1 Candidatus Omnitrophota bacterium | reverse complement strand
TGTCTACACCGGTCAACTTGAGGATATCGGAGGTGATTACATTAGGGATTACATCCTTGATAAAGCCGCCGCCCGAGCCAAGTTCTACGAGCAGTGCGCCAGGTGGAAAATCGCTCGCTGTCCCCTTAAACCTGTTATAAAAGTCGGTATATATTCTCCTTAAAAACGGCTTTTTCTGTATAATATCCCTATGAAGTAAAGTGGTTTGCGGGTCATCCAAACTGCTGATTTCTTTTGTTTCGGGCAACTTCGCCCATGCCGCAAAATACCGCGCGGCAAAGGCAAGGAAAAACATCACTTCGCGCGGTGAGCGTATCTTGCAGAGCGTCTTAAAAATCTTGCGGGGGTCCAGGTAAAAGTCCCTTATCATTTTCTCCCGGAGCTCCATGACCTCGCGGCTCGAAAGGTAAGGGGTATCCATCACGGAGAAATTCTGCTCGAACATTGCCCAGTCGTCTGATTTGATAAAACCCTTTTTTTTCGCTTCTTCGTATAAAGCCGAACCCGGAAACGGCACGCTGCAGTAAACCTGTATGTAGTCGAAATCCAGTTTCTTCGCCATTTTCGCGGTTTCCAGAATATCTTCTTTTGTCTCACCGGGGAAGCCCACGATAACGTGACCGGTCACTTCTATCCCCGCTTTTTTGGTAAGCGCTACCGCGCGTTCCATGTCCTTTACCGTTATATTCTTTCGCATGAGGCGTAAAACCTTCTCTCTGCCCGCCTCGATGCCGTAACCGATCATCCAGCAGCCCGCTTTTTTCATCTCCTTTAGAAGTTCTTCGTCAACCATGTCAACCCTGCCGTTGCAAACCCATTTTACTCCCGGCACGTCTTTCGCAAGGCCGTGCGAGATATCGTAAATCTGTTTTCTTTCGGAAATGGCGTTTTCCGACCAGAAAAGGAAATCCTTTATACCGTATTTTTCTTTTACGCGCTTCATTTCCGAGACGATCCTTTCGGGAGAGCGAAGCCGCGGTTTTTTACCATAAAACGTCCCGGCCGCGCAGAACGCACAAGCATACGGGCAGCCTCTGCCGGTGAGGACCAGAAGGAAGGGCCTCTGTGTTATGGGGAGCCTGTACCCCTTTATATCGACGAGATCCCAGGCGGGATCCGGAAGCTCGTCAAGGTTTTCAATAAACGGCCTTTTTTCGTTGCGGATTATGCCGCTTCGGGCCTTATAGATTAAGCCTTTTACCTCGCCTATCGGGCGGTTATCCCTTAAGGCCAGGGCGAAATCCCTCACGGTGTATTCGGGTTCGCCGGAAGCGATGAATTCCGCATCGGGATTTTCCTTGAACACCTCTTCCGGCAGGGCCGTCGGGTGGATTCCGAAAAATATCGTTTTTATATTCTTATCTACCCCTTTCGCAAGGCCGGCAACCTTTAAGTCGCCGACAATGGAAGGCGTGGACGTATTGGCAATAACAAGGCCCGGCCGGAAATCCTCAATTATTTTTTTAAGGCCTCCAAAACTTATGCCGTCATTGGAGCAGTCTTTAAGATCTACCGTGAAACCGGTATCCCTTAAAATCGCAGCCATAATGGCCAGCGTAAGCGGGGCCCAGCTCGTGCCCCAGGCCTCCTGGCGCTGCATGCAGCGGCCTTCTCTCACGATTCTTACATTATCGACTGCAGGCGGATTTATT
The DNA here is from genome assembly GCA_049642705.1 of Candidatus Omnitrophota bacterium. Taxonomy (GTDB): domain Bacteria; phylum Omnitrophota; class Gorgyraeia; order JABMRN01; family RBG-13-46-9; genus CAZYPU01. The sequence continues at coordinate 939 of JBARPB010000052.1, read as the reverse complement.
ATTAAAACTTTCATGGAGATTAGCCGAAGAAAAGATACTTAAGCCAGCTGTAAACGTAGCGGAACCATACCTTACGCGCTACTATAGACGAGGTGCCGTGTCTTCTGGCGTATTCATGAGTAGGCACTTCCGCCATTCGATAACCCTTCCTCAGTGTCTTTATAATCATTTCCTGCTCAATGGTTGTGATATTTTCCTTCAAATCCAAAGCCAGGGCGACGTCTTTTTTTATGGCCCTGAAGCCGTTCTGGCTGTCCGTAAGGTCGACGCCGAATTTATAATTTATGCCCAGCGTCACTATGTCGCTCCCAACCATTCTCGTAAACTTATTGATGTCTCCGTGCAATTCGTCGGAGCCGCCGCGCATTCTTGAGCCCGTGACATGGTCGGCCTTGTTCTCAAGGATAGGTCTTACAAGCTTAGGTATGTCGTCCGGGTCGTGCGAGCCGTCGGCGTCGATGAAAACGAGGATTTCGTTTCTGGCTTTCGAGATGCCGACCCTGATGCCGTCGCCCTTGCCTTTTTTGTTATCCAGGTATACCCTGACGCCCATATCGCTTGCTATTTTTCTTGTATTGTCATTTGAATGCCCGTCTACGACGATAATATCGTCCGAGTATTTTCGGCATTTGGATATGAGCTCCCCTATAACTTTTTCTTCATTTTTAGCAGGTATGATTACGGAGATTTTATCTTTTGACATCAAATGTGTCTCCCTTTTTTAGCTTCCTGTATCCGCGTAGGAATTCCGCAGAATTCATGCGCTTCTTGCCTTCAAGTTGAATTTCTTCGATTTTTATGAGGCCCTTTTTTGCACCTACGACTAATTCCTTCTTTGCCTCAACAACCTCTCCCTGATTGGCGCTTCCGTCCAAGGTGCTTGTCTTCCAGATATTGATCTTTTCCCCTTTAAAATAGGTATAAGCGCCCGGCCAAGGG
>JBARPB010000051.1:0-1596 GCA_049642705.1 Candidatus Omnitrophota bacterium | reverse complement strand
AACCCGACACTATACTACACTACGCCCTACCAGCAGGCCAGGGGAGGGCCGCCGTAAAACAGGTAGGATACCAGATACGTCAGATCGGCTATGTTCACCCCGCCAGTACCGTCGACATCCAGTATCGTCTCCCAGCAGTCAGGTGGCAGGCCGCCGAAAAAGTGCCACCAGACGAAGCAGGTCAGGTCAGCCACGTTCACTTTGCCATCGCCATCGCAGTCCCCGCAGACCCGCGGCTGGCCGACGGTAATCGAGCCGTGCTCAACAATGACGTGGATGGTGTCAAGGAAGTACTCCCACTCGATTAGCATCGAATCGCAGCCTTCAGGAGGCGGGGGCCAGACCTCCTCCCAATTCAGGCATATCGAATCAAGCCACTGGGTGCAAACATAGCAGGTGGTGTCAAGGACGGAGTCTATCCAAGCTTCGCCAATACAGTCTCCGCTCGGATTGGACAGGCACTGGTATCCGATTAGTATATTCACCGTCCGGTCTATCATTGTATCGGGCACATCAAAAATGTCGAATAGCAGATTGATCAAGACGCCACCTTGCTGCGGGGGTATCCCTGGTGTGGTGGGAGGACCAGGTAGATCGGCGATGCCACCAAGGTTGAGGTCAAAACAGAGACCCGTTAGCGAGCGGCCATCGACGTATTCCCAGCCTGAACAAAGAGTTCCCACAGTGCCGAGACTACCTAACAAGACCTCGTTGGTATCCACATGGATAAAATCCCATTCCCCTTCAGGGGTGGTCAGCAGTGATTCCACACAAACGCCGCTGTCCCAGACCAGACAATCCCAGTAAGTTGTGTCACTTACGGTAGCGCTGTCCATGCTGAAGACCGCTATATCAGGGCGATCCAGCTGAAGCCATAGGTTAAAAGCCACTACCGAGTCCGAATAGTTGCTCATATAGATTGGAACTATAACGTCTTGCTGGCCCGGGTAGGCCCCAGTGTCGCCCACGTCAATGAGGAGAGCGGGTTGTGCCCAGCCTGAAATGGGTGAGAAAACAGCGGCCAGAATAATCAAGCTGAGCCATACTCTCGGCTTAAGGGACTGGAGAAGGAGAGTCATTTGAACCTCCTTGATTTGAGTTTGGTTTAACAGTCCCTTAGCGAGTACTCGATAACACACACCTACCCTGTGGCTGTTATGCCTTTGGGGTATCAGGCCTTGTATTTTTTTGCTCGTTATCGAATTTGTCGATGATGTATAATACGAAAGCCCATCCTTTTTGTCAAGAAAAAACCTGAACTACTGTTGCAGATTGGTCAGCCGAACCCATCTGCCTTAGAAATTGAACACAAAATCGACGTAGGGCAGGCCGGGGAATATGGCGCCCGAACTCGCAACATTAACTAAAGCCAGATCAACCGAAAGGGCCTCCCCGAAGAAACGAATCCCGCACGAAATCAGCACGTCCTCAACCTCCGGGATAACCCAGTTTTCAGTCACAAAGGCCGCTCGCCGAGCCAGTCGAAACTCCGCCCCAAAGAGCACCATCGGTTTGTCCGCCAACTCACCACCGGCAAAGCCGTAGCCGAGGCCGCCGGTTAAACTAGCATCGGTGGTTCCATAGGTGCCAACGCCA
>JBARPB010000050.1:0-2488 GCA_049642705.1 Candidatus Omnitrophota bacterium | reverse complement strand
CACCCTTAGCGTGCACTACAGGCTGGTAAGGCCTGGCAGGGTTGCGGCGCTTAGAAAAATATTCAACGGAACGGTAAGGGATTTAAGAAAAAAAAGGTCAATAAAAATAACCGAAGGCAAGAAGGTCCTGGAGGTCCGGCCCAATATAAAGTGGAACAAGGGCAAAATTGTAAAGAGGATCCTCAAGCGTTTCAGCAGCAAAGATACGCTAGCGGTTTGCATAGGCGATGACAAGACCGACGAAGACGCCTTCCGCGCGCTTGGAAAAAGAGGCGTAAACATCCTGGTTTCGAGGAAGAGAAGAAAGACTTTTGCGCAGTACCGGCTGAAATCGCCGAAAGAAGTAATTAAGTTGTTAAAGTTATGGGGACAGGTCTTAACCTGATACTAAGCTAACTTGTTGAAAGACCTGTCCCCACCGAAGGATTTATGAGTAAGTGGACCAAAAAAGCCAAGAATCCGTTTCGTTTCTACACGAGCGTAACGCTCAAAGAGCTCACCGGGAAAAAAGCGAGGAACTTAAGGGATCTCGTCGAGGTGATCAAGGAGGTCCCCGGATCCGTCATCTATTACCACACCCACGTTTTCCTGCAGCGGCAGCACTCTTTTTCTCCGGATCCGCCCAACGCCTTCGCAAACTGGGTATCAAGGGTTTTGGGAGAGTATAAGTTAGGGGAAGAACTGGCCAGTATAGATATATGCAAATTCAGCACCATAAGAGAACTGAGAGAGAGGATAATAAATGTAATCGAAAACCATCTATTCGAAAGCAAAGAATCCTTAAGGTATGCCCCGCCAGGCAGGGAGTTCGAATTCATAAAGGCCCACAGCTTCGTTATCCCCACCGGTTTTGCGGCGCACAATCTTAAGGAATTCGAGATGATCCTCGGGAAAGTTACGATTTATTCGATATACTTCCATATTTTCGAGGCGCGTTTAAGACTTGAAAAAGGGGTAAACGATTTTTCTTTCTGGATAGGCACTTCCGCCGAGGCGCCGGAAGTGGCGAAAGCCATATCCGCGCTCGACCCTTACACTTTTAACATGGAGGCCTTGAGGCGCAGGATCATAGATATCATACGGAAATGGTGCAATGAAGGTAACTGATTACGAAAGCATCGTAGGTAAAGATATAATTTATGAGCTCGGCCTTATAAGCAAGAAGCTCAAGAAAAAGAAGGTCCAGTGTATAAATTCCACGAAGGCCGGAGGCGGCGTCGCGGAGATACTGTCGCGCCTTATTCCGCTTCTCAACGATTTGGGGATCAACGCTACCTGGGATGTCATAGAGGCAGATCCCGATTTCTTCAACGTCACGAAGGCCTTCCACAACGCCCTGCACGGAAAAAGCGGCAATATTACCCAGGATATGTTTGATAAGTTCCTTTCGGCGGGGGAGGACATTTCACACAATACCAAAATATACGGCGATATTGTTTTTATTCACGACCCGCAGCCGATCGTGCTGATCGACAAGAAGAAAAGCGCGAATAAGTGGATCTGGCGCTGCCACGTTGACGTCTCCAACCCTTACATGGAGGTATGGGAATTCCTGCGCCGCTTCATAGAGCGCTACGACATATCCGTGTTTTCAAGCCCCAATTTCGCGCGCCAGCTGGAAATTCCCCAGTTTCTCGTAACGCCGTCCATCGACCCCTTCAGCGAGAAAAACAGGGAACTTACCGAGCGAGATATAGAAAGCGTGCTGGAAAAATATGAAATAGAAAAGGATAAACCCATTGTAAGTCAGGTTTCGCGGTTCGATTATCTTAAGGACCCCATTGGAGTAATCGAGGCGTACCGCCTCGTAAAGAAATACGTGGACTGCCAGCTAATCCTCGCCGGAAACCGCGCCGCCGACGACCCGGAAACGGATAAGGTCCTCTGCGAGGTCATGGAGAAAAAGGGAAGTGACCCCGACATACACGTTCTTGTGATAGAGCCGGAAAAGAATGATTTTGACGTAAACGCCATCCAGCGCGCTTCCAACGTGATAATTCAGAAGTCGATAAGGGAGGGGTTTGCCATAACCGTAACAGAGGCGCTCTGGAAGGAAAAACCCGTTGTCGCCTCCGCGGTCGGCGGAATTCCGCAGCAGATAAGGCACCGCCATAGCGGCCTCCTTTGTCACACCGTGGGAGGAGCCGCCCTCATGATACGTGAACTTCTCAATAACCCCGAATACGCCAATCACCTCGGCAGAAACGGCAAGGAGCACATCCGCCGCAACTTCTTATCCACCCGCCACTTACGCGATTACATGCTCCTTTTTCTCTATCTCTACAACCCCGAAGATATAATTTACCTGTAAAAAAACAATTGCAATTTCGTACCAAAGTGGTACAATTACACGCTGTGGGTTATACCATAACAGAGAAGATACTGCTTGGGCATACGAAGGCGAAGGCCGTTAAGCCGGGCGATTTCATAACCGCGAAGGTGGATTTCTGCTTCGGAAACGATATAACAGCGCCGATCGCGATAAAAG